>JAGWYZ010000070.1 GCA_018969115.1 Chloroflexota bacterium
TTTGCCACAAAGATCACAAAGATAAGAAAGGATTTTTGATATCAATCTTTGTGTTCTTTGTGTTCTTTGTGGCAAAATGTGCCTGCCGCGTTATGGATTCCCTCTTTCGAGGAAATGACGGGTTAAGGCCTAGCTTAATGCCATTGCTGCGGCGTGGGCGAATGATGGCTTACCCTGCCGCCGCCGCCAACGCCTGCAACACCGCCAGCGCCGCCGCGCCGCGCCCAATTGGCACAAACACATGATCATGATAGTAGGCGGCGACGGCGTTACAGGCGATGCCGTGCTGGGCAAGGGCCGTCGCTACTGCCGCCGTCAACCCCACCGCCTCGAGTGATGAATGCACCATGAGTGTGATGCGCTCGAACGCGGCGGCGTAGGCCAGCCCGGCCTTGTCGGCCTCGCGGCGCGGCAAAATGAGCGTGATGCCCTCGGCCTCGCGGAACATGCCGATGGCGGTGAGCAGTAGCGGCAGCTTGGGCGAGGGGGTGCTGACAAACACATATTCGGTCGGGTCTAGCACCGGGGTCATGGTTTTGAGCAGTTGGGGCAATTGGGTTTCGCCGGTCATGGGGGCTACTTTAGCATAGGGTCTTGTCAACTTGTGCAAGCTATAATCTGCGCGATTATATGAGCACCACTCTTGCCCAGCTCGAATCCCACTTGTGGGAAGCGGCCAATATCCTGCGCGGGCCAGTAGATGCGGCAGATTTTAAGTCGTATGTCTTCCCGTTGCTGTTCTTCAAGCGGCTGTCAGATGTGCATGACGAAGAATATGCCGCTGCGTTAGTGGAATTTGATCACGATGAAGAGGCCGCGCTATTCCCAGAAAACTACAGTTTTCAGATTCCCGCCGAATGCCATTGGGCCGATGTGCGCAAGGTGGTCACCAATGTCGGGCTGGCGCTGCAAAACGCCATGCGCGGGATCGAGCAAGCCAACCCACACACCCTGTATGGCATTTTCGGCGATGCACAGTGGACGAACAAAGACCGTCTCTCAGATGCGCTATTGCGCGATCTGATTGAGCATTTCTCGCAATTATCGCTGGGCAACGCCGCCGCCAAGGCCGATGTGCTGGGGCAATCGTATGAATATTTGATCAAAAAGTTTGCCGATGCCACCAACAAAAAAGCCGGTGAGTTTTACACCCCACGCTCAGTGGTGCGTTTAATGGTCAACATGCTCGATCCCCGCGCAGGCGAGTCTATTTACGACCCCACTTGCGGCACAGGGGGCATGTTGTTAGAGGCCATTCATCATGTGCAAGAGACCCGCGGCGATGTGCGCACCTTATGGGGCAAACTGTATGGGCAAGAGAAAAACCTGACCACCTCGGCCATCGCCCGCATGAACCTGTTTTTGCACGGCGCAGCCGATTTCAAGATTGTGCGCGGTGACACCTTGCGCAATCCGGCCTTTTTTACCGGCGACGATCTCGCCACCTTCGATTGTGTCATCGCCAACCCGCCCTTTTCGCTCGAAAAATGGGGCGATGACGTGTGGGCCAGCGACCCATACGGGCGTAATTTTGCCGGTATGCCGCCCGCCAAAAGCGGCGACTATGCCTTTGTGCAACATATGCTCAAGTCAATGGCCCCCAAAACCGGGCGCATGGCGGTGGTATTGCCACATGGCGCACTCTTTAGAATGGGCAAAGAGGGCGAGATTCGGCAAAAGCTGCTCAATATGGATATGCTGGAGGCCGTGATCGGCCTCGGCCCCAACCTGTTCTATGGCACTGGCCTTGCTGCTTGTATTCTCGTTTTTCGTCACACCAAAGCCAAAGACCGCAAGCACAAGGTGCTGATTGTAGATGCCTCGAAGGTGTTTAAAACAGGACGCGCTCAAAATGAATTGCTGCCGGAGCATGTCGAGCGTATTGATGTCTGGGTGCGCAATTACGTCGATGTCGAAGGCATCGCCCGTGTCGTTAACCTCAACGAAATTGCCGCCAACGATTACAACCTGAATATTCCACGCTATGTCGAACCAAGCGTGACGAGCGAGGTATTGAGCGTCGATGAGGCCATGCAACGCCTGCGCGATAGCGCACAGGTTGCATTTGCGGCAGAGGAAAGATTAATGCAAATTCTTAAGCGTGAGGGGTTACTCATATGACCCACATCACCCAACAACAACTCGAATCCTATTTGTGGGGCGCGGCGGTGCTGCTGCGCGGCACGATTGACGCAGGCGACTACAAGCAGTTCATCTTCCCGCTGCTGTTCTTTAAACGGCTGTGCGATGTCTACGACGAAGAGACGCTGACGGCCTTGCACGATTCAGGCGGCGATCTTGATTTTGCACTTTTCCCCGAAAACCACCGCTTCCAAATACCCGCAGATGCGCATTGGCGCGAGATTCGCAAGGTCAACCGTGAGGTGGGGCGCAGCCTGCAACAGGCCATGCGCACCATTGAAGCCGCGAACCAAGACAAACTGATGGGCATTTTTGGCGATGCGCAATGGACCAACAAAGACCGTCTGTCGGATGCCATGCTGCGCGACCTGATCGAGCATTTCTCGACACTTGAACTGACGGTGGCCAATTTGCCCGAAGATGAGCTGGGCCAAGGCTACGAATACCTGATTAAGAAATTTGCCGACGATTCGGGCCACACCGCCGCCGAGTTTTACACCAATCGCACGGTGGTGCATTTGATGACCGAAATGCTCGACGTGCAGCCGGGTGAATCGGTATATGACCCGACCTGCGGCTCTGGCGGCATGTTGCTCTCGTGCATCAGCCATTTGCGGCGGCAGGGCAAAGAATGGCGCAATGTCAAACTGTATGGACAAGAGCGCAACCTGATGACCTCGTCTATCGCCCGCATGAATTGCTTTTTGCACGGCATCGAAGATTTTCGCATCGAGCGCGGCGACACGCTGGCCGAGCCAAAACTAGTCGAGGGCGACCGGCTGCAACGCTTCGACGTGGTGCTGGCCAACCCGCCTTACTCGATCAAACAATGGAACCGCGAGTCCTTTGCCGCCGACCCTTGGGGGCGCAATGTCTTTGGCGTGCCGCCGCAAGGCCGCGCCGATTATGCCTTTCAGCAACATATTGTGCAAAGCCTGAAGCCCAACAGCGGGCGTTGTGCCGTGCTGTGGCCGCACGGCGTGCTTTTTCGGCAAGAAGAAGCCGAGATGCGCCGCAAGCTGATCGAAACCGATTTGATCGAATGCGTGATTGGCCTCGGCCCCAATCTTTTTTACAACTCGCCGATGGAAGCCTGTATTGTGCTGTGCCGCAGCCAAAAGCCCAAAACGCGGCGCGGCAAGATTCTCTTCATCAATGCCGTCAACGAAGTCACCCGCGAACGCGCCCAGAGCTTCTTAACCGATGCGCACATCCAACGCATCTTACTCGCCTACCGAGATTTTAAAGATGAGGCGGGGTTTGCCCGGGTCGTGCCGATGGATGACATTCGCGCCAAAGACGGCAACCTGAGCATTCCGCTGTATGTGGGTGGGGAAACCCAAGGCCAACAAACCAGCGCACCCGACACCCCAAACACAGCCCTGCCAGAAGCATTATCGGCATGGCTTGCAAGCGCCGCGCAGGTTCGCGCCTCTCTCTCGGCTATAATTTCGTTTCACGCATCTGCCGAAAACCCATGAATATGCACGCAGAAAACCAACCCAGCGGGCCAGCCATTCTCAAATCGGCTTCGATCAAAAAATTTGGGCTGTTTTCGGATGAAACATTTGAGTTTTCAAGCGGGGTCAATGTTTTTATTGGCAAAAATGGCTGCGGCAAGTCACATCTGCTCAAGTTGCTCTATACCATTGTTAAAGAAGGTGCTGCGCCTGCTGGCAATGGCAGTGTGCTTGAAGCCGAGCGGTTAGATAATCGCCTTGCCAGCAAGTTAGCTGGGGTCTTTCGCCCAGAAGGCGACCATATTGGGCGGCTGGTGCAACGCGGCGCGGGACGCCGTAGCGCCGAAATTAGCGCCGAATTTACCAATGGCAATACATGTGGTTTTAAATTAAGCTCGCTTGACAAAATCAGTGACGCCAAAAGCAATGTTGGGCCACTTCAAGAGGCGGCCTTTTTACCCTCGCGTGAAGTGCTGGCCCTTTTCGAGGGCTTTATTGCCGCTTACAAAAAGCGCGAGTTGTCTTTTGATGAAACCTTTTATGACATTTGCGTGGCCTTGAGCGCCGGTCAATTGCGCGGCAAACGTGACAGCATCTTAGATCGCTTAGTAAAACCCCTCGAAGAAGAGATTCGCGGCAAAGTCAGTCTTTCCGGTGGCCGTTTTTATGTCACTGGCAATGATGGCAGCATCGAAGCCCACCTTTTGTCTGAAGGCTGGCGCAAACTAGCGGCGCTGGCCCAACTCATTATTAATGGCACCCTAACGCGCAACGGCTTCCTCTTTTGGGATGAGCCAGAAGCCAACCTGAACCCCAAAATGGTGGTGCAACTTTCAGAGACATTGTTACGCCTTGCCAATCAAGGCATCCAAGTCTTTGTCGTTAGCCATGATTATCTGCTCACCACGCGGCTCTCGCTGGCCTCTGAATATCAGAACGAAATGCCCGAAGACCAACGTTGTGCGG
The DNA here is from genome assembly GCA_018969115.1 of Chloroflexota bacterium. Taxonomy (GTDB): domain Bacteria; phylum Chloroflexota; class Anaerolineae; order J036; family Brachytrichaceae; genus AQU-03. The sequence continues at coordinate 4,569 of JAGWYZ010000070.1, forward strand.
TCAAATTCTTTGGTTTAGCCCGTCGCGGCTCAGATGAAAAAGGGGTAGCGATCAGCAGTGGCAGCCGGCTGGCCGATATCGCCGACAACCCGATTTTGGCGGAATACACCGCGCTGTATGATTACGAGGGTAGCCTGTTTGAAAAAGCCCAGCCCAGCAACTAACCTATGCCAACATTTCTTGAGATCGAGCATCAACGCTTTGAATTTAGCAACAATAATTTTTCAAACCTTCTCCCCAACCCAAACTGGGCCACACTCCCATTATTTGACCGCAGCGGCTGGCAACGGGTGCGTTTTGGCGATGTGGTGGAAAACTGCAATGAAACGTGCGACCCAGCCGAAGCTGGGCTAGAGCGATTTATTGCGATGGAACATTTGGAGCCGGGGTCGCTGCATGTGCGGGCATGGGGCAATGTGGCGGATGGGACGACCTTCACCCGCCGTTGTCAGCCCGGCCAAGTGTTGTTTGGCAAACGCCGCGCCTACCAACGCAAGGTGGCGGTGGCCGAATTTGAGGCGGTGGTGTCGGGTGATATTTATGTGCTTGCGCCCAAAGACGCGCAGCGGTTGCTGCCAGACTTGCTGCCATTTATTTGTCTGTCGGAGCGATTTTTTCAGCACGCGGTCGGCACGAGCGCCGGTTCGCTTTCGCCACGCACCAATTGGAGCAGCCTCGCCAGCTTCGAGTTCGACCTGCCGCCGCTCGACCAACAGCGCCGCATCGCGGAAATCCTATGGGCGGTGGATGAGGTATTAAATGAAAATCTTGTATTGCTATCTACTAGCAAAAGCGCTTCTACCACCTATATCGATTCATTTCTGTCAAACGCAATAACGATGTATAAGACGGTGACTCTCGGGGAATTGATAATTGGGAAGCAAAAGTATGGGGCCAATGCTCCTGCCGTAACTCTACGGCAAGGAATGCCGCGTTACATACGAATCACTGATATTGATGATCAAGGGCAATTAATTTATGATGAAGCTATGGGCGTGGAATTGGATGCAACCATCATCAAGAGTTATACGCTTAATGATGGTGATATTCTTATAGCCCGCACAGGCAACACAGTGGGAAAAAGTTTTCTTTACTATTCCTCAAATGGCCCATGCGTTTATGCAGGCTATCTTATCCGCTTTCAACCAGATAAAAAAAAGATATTACCTGAATATCTTTTTGCAGTGACAAAGTCTTCATATTACCGGTCTTGGCTAGAGAACACCATTCGGGTTGGCGCACAGCCAAACGTTAATGGTGCAGAATATGCGTCGATGCCAGTTCCTTTGCATCCACTTGATTCCCAAAAACATCATCTCGCAGAACTTGCGAATTTATCAGCAATTATCAAAAATAGTGAAGCAAATTTATCAGCAATTCGACATATCAACACGCTAATACTCAACAGTATATTTTGAGGCTAAGTTTCCCATGACCTTCACCGAATCCAACACCGTCGAACAAATGATCCTCGACACCGTGATCGGCTTGGGCAGCGGAGTGGGCCGAACGGTGCTGCGCGACTCCCCACCCGCCGGTTGGGGCGCATCGTTGGGCGGCAACCTCACGCCACCGCGCTGGGTCTATGAGGCGGCAGCGGCAGTGCCGCGTTTGCCAAATGAGGTGCTGGTGGAGGGTTGGCTGCGTGAGGCGCTCATCGCCCTCAACCCCGACATCGCCGCCCAGCCCGACCGCGCCGACGAAGTCATTTATAGCCTACGCGCCATCTTGCTGGCGGTGCAGGGCGACGGCTTGGTGCGGGCCAACGAAAATTTGATGGCCTGGTTGCGCGGCGAAAAGACCATGCCCTTTGGCCGCAACGGCGAGCATGTGGCGGTGCGGCTGATTGATTTTAACCAGCCCAACCACAACCGCCTGACCGTGACCAATCAATGGGTTTACCAAAGCGGCAGCGTGAGCAAACGCTTCGATGTGGTGTTTGTGGTCAATGGCTTGCCGCTCGTCATCGGCGAAGCCAAAACGCCCGCCCGCAGCGCCGTCACCTGGTTCGACGGCGCGTATCAGGTCAACGAGATCTACGAAAAAGAAATTCCGGCCATGTTTGTGCCCAATGTCTTTTCGTTTGCCACCGAGGGGCGTGTGCTGCGTTACGGCAGCATCCGTATGCCGATTGACCAGTGGGGGCCTTGGCGCGATGCCGAGCATCCGGGCGAGGGCAATTTGGCCGAGGTGCGCAACACCGTCGAGCGGCTGTTGCGGCCAGAGGTGGTGCTCGACATCTTGCAACATTTCACCCTGTTTGCCACCGACAAAAAACATCACCGCATCAAAGTCATCTGCCGCTATCAGCAATATGAAACCACCAACAAACTGGTGGCGCGGGTGCTGGCGGGCTACCCCAAGAAGGGCCTGATTTGGCATTTTCAGGGCAGCGGCAAAAGCTTGCTCATGGTGTTTGCGGCGCAAAAATTGCGCATGCACCCCAAACTCGCCAACCCCACCGTCATGATCGTGGTCGATCGGATTGACCTCGACACCCAAATCAGCGCCACCTTTAACGCCGCCGACGTGGCCAATATGGTGGGCGTGAGCGACCGCCGCGAATTGCAACGCTTGTTGGGGCAAGATGTGCGCAAGGTGCTCATCACCACCATCCACAAATTTGGCGAGGCGGGCGGCGTGCTAAACGAACGCAAAAATATCATCGTGATGGTAGACGAGGCGCATCGCACCCAAGAGGGCGATTTGGGGCGCAAAATGCGCGAGGCGCTGCCCAATGCCTTTTTGTTTGGGCTGACCGGCACGCCCATCAACCGCGCCGACCGCAACACCTTTTGGGCATTTGGGGCCGATGAAGATCATGGCGGGTATCTCAGCCGCTATTCCTTTCAAGACAGCATCCGCGACAAAGCCACCTTGCCACTGCATTTTGAAGCGCCAACCGTCAAGCTCAAGCTTGACCGCGCCGCAATTGACGAGGCCTTTAAACAGATCACCGACGACATGAGCGAGCAAGACCGCGATGATTTGGCAAAACGCGCCGCCACAATGGCGGTATTGGTCAAAAATCCGGCGCGGGTGCGGGCGGTGGTGACGCATATCGTGCAGCATTACCAAAGCAAAATCGAGCCAAACGGCTTTAAAGCCCAAGTGGTGTGCTTTGACCGTGAATGTTGTGTGCTGTATAAGGCGGTGATGGATGAGCTGATCGGCCCCGAGGCCAGCGCCATTGTCATGAGCAGTGGTCAAAAAGACCCACCCGAATGGCGCACCCATCTGCGCGACAAAGACGCCGAAGAGAAACTGCTCGACCGTTTCCGTGCGCCAAACGACCCGCTCAAATTCGTCATCGTCACCAGCAAATTGCTGACCGGCTTCGACGCACCGATTTTGCAGGCCATGTATCTCGATAAGCCGATGAAGGATCACAACCTGCTGCAAGCCATTTGTCGGGTCAATCGCACCTATGGCCAAAGCAAAACGCATGGGCTGATCGTGGACTATATCGGCATTTTCGACGATGTAGCGGCGGCGTTCGATTTTGACGAGAAGGTCATGCAACAAGTGGTGAGCAATATTGAAGGGTTACGCCAAAAATTGCCCACCCAAGTGCAAGCATGTTTGGCGTTTTTCCCGCAGGTAGATCGCGGTGTCGGCGGCTACGAGGGGTTGATGGCGGCTCAGCAATGCCTGCCCGACAACGCCACCCGCGACAAATTTGCGGCTGAATATTCGCTGCTCGGCACGATTTGGGAGGCGTTATCGCCCGACCCATGCCTCAGCCCCTATGAAAATGAATACCGCTGGCTGACGCAGGTGTATGAATCGGTGAAGCCAGTGAGCGGGAATGGCAAATTATTGTGGCATCGGCTGGGGGCCAAGACGGTCGAGTTGATCAATCAGAATGTGCATGTCGAAACCGTGCGCGACGATATCGAGACACTGGTGCTGGATGCCGACGTGCTCGACAGCATTCTCAAAGATGCCAACCCGGGCAAAAAAGCGCGTGAGGTCGAAATTAAGCTCATCGCCCGCTTGCGCAAACATGCCGGTAATCCGGTCTTCACCGAACTCGGTGAACGGCTCGAAAAGCTACGCGAACGCCACGAACAAGGCTTGATCAACAGCTTGGGGTTCCTCAAGGCCATGCTCGAAATCGCCAGAGAAACGGTGGCGGCTGAGCAACAAGCCACGCCTGCCGAAGCGCAAAACAAAGCCTTGGCCGCCCTGACCGAGTTATTCAACGAGATAAAGGGCAAGCACACCCACGTCATCGTCGAGCGCATCGTGGCCGATATTGATGCCATCGTGAAGCAAGTGCGCTTCCCCGATTGGCAAAATACCACTCAAGGCGAGCGGCTGGTGCAACAGTCGTTGCGGCGGGCCTTGCTCAAATACAAATTGCATACCGATCAAGAGCTATTCGACAAAGCCTACGGCTACATCCGGCAATATTATTAGCCCCATTCATGGGGCGTTGTTACGTAGCGCGGGGATTGACGACGATGATAAAATCTTCAGCCATACCCATGCCAACCCTCGCCTTCACCACCCTCACCGACCTAGCAGCACAAATCCGCAGCGGCCAAATCTCGCCAGTGGCGGTCACGCGGCATATGCTCGACCGCATCGCGCAGCACGACCCAACCCTGCATGCCTATGTCACGGTGATGCGCGAGCAAGCCTTGGCGCAAGCCGCCCAAGCCGAGGCCGAAATTGTGCATGGGCAATATCGTGGGCCACTGCATGGCGTGCCGCTGGCGCTCAAAGATTTGTGTTTCACCCACGATGCCGTCACCACCTGCGGCTCGCACATGCTGGCCAATTGGCAGCCCGATCACGATGGCACCGTGGTGCGCAAACTCAAACAGGCCGGGGCCATCATCATCGGCAAAACCCACCTGACCGAGTTTGCCCTGCGTTGGCATCACCCCTACCGCCCGGCCCCGTGCAATGTATGGGATGCTGCCCGCTGGCCGGGGGTATCGTCGAGCGGGTCGGGGGTGGCCGCCGCCGCCGGGCTGTGTTATGGCGCGATTGGCACGGATACCGGCGGCTCGATTCGCTTCCCCGCCGCCGCCAATGGCATCGTTGGGCTAAAACCAACCTATGGGCGCGTCAGTCGGGCTGGGGTCTTTCCGTTGGCGGCTTCGCTCGACCATATTGGCCCGCTTACTCGCAGTGTGGCTGATGCAGCGGCCATTTTGCAGGCCATCGCTGGGGCCGATGCCCTTGACCCCAGCGCCAGCCATTTGCCAATAGACGATTATGTGGCGGCGTGTGGGCGGCCCATTGCCGGGCTGCGGATTGGCATCGATCAATCATTTGCGGGGGATGATGCCGAGGTGGCGCATGGTGTGCAGCCCCGCATCAGCGCCGCCATTAAGGCAGCAGTGCGGGTGTTGGCGCAACAAGGCGCGCACATCGTCATGGTGAATGTGCCAGAGCCAGACCCCATTGCCACCCAAAAGGCATGGATGACGTTGACGGGCGCAGATGCGCTGGTGGCCCATGCCGATTTTTACCCAGCGCGGGCCAATGAGTATGGCCCATTTCGTGAATTGTTAGACGGCGCGGCCCGCCAAAGCGCCGCCGATTATGCCCACGCCCACGCCCTGCGCGAAGATTTCACCTGCCGATTTAACCATTTGTTTGAGCAAATAGACGTGTTGTTGTGCCCAACCATGCCAACCACCGCCCCATTGATGGATGCCAATGGCTTGGCACTGATGCAAACGGGCTATGTGCGCACGCGCTACACCTACCCCATCAATTTCAGCCGCAACCCCACCCTCTCACAGCCATGCGGCTTTGATGACGAGGGCTTGCCGATCAGTTTGCAATGGATTGGGCGGCATTTTGACGAGGCGACACTGTGCCAAGTGGGACACGCTTACGAGCAAGCCACCGCTTGGCATAGCCAAGTAGCGGCAGCCATGGCGGCGCGTTATGCCTGAAATTGCGGCAACCATTGCGCTTGCGCCGTCAACATTTCATTCACCATCGCCCGAATTTGGTCGAGTGTGCACACGGCAGACGCGAGCGGATCGAGCATAACGGCATGAATGAGCGCCTCGCGGTCGCCATACAAGGCCGCTTGGGTGAGCAACTCTTGAAAATTGATATTGGTGCGGTTCAACGCCGCCAATTGCGACGGCAACGCCCCCACCGCCGTCGGCTGCACCCCACGCGCATCAACCAAACAGGCCACCTCGACACAACAACCCTCTGGCAAATTTGAAATTAACCCGCGATTTGGCACATTGCCATGAATACGCGTCGGGTGATTCGTGACCATCGCTTCGATGATGTGCGAGCCATATTCGTGTGACCGCACCCCTGCAAGCACGGGGCTGTCGGTCGGGTTCGATACCTCCGATTTTTCGAGCCGTTGCTGACAATGCCGCAAATAGCCGCCGGTGCGGGCAAAATCATACCAATCATTCTTGGCATGGGTAAAACGCGGAACCAGTTGGGTGTTTATCATGGCTGCCGATTTGCGAAAATAAGGCATATATTCGCTGGCGTGGCCCGACGATTCAGTGACAAAATAGCCAAAATGCTTCATAATGTCGGTGCGCACCGGTTCTTGGGCGATGATATCGTCGTGTTGAATGACTTCGTGCAGCCGCGCATATAAATCCTCATGGCTGGGCCTATGCTGCAATTCTAAAAACCAAGCCTGATGGTTGATGCCAGCGCAGTGATAGACCAAGGCTTCGTAGGGCAGCCCCAGCCACCGCGCCAGCATCTCGCTGGTGTCTTGCACGCTGTGGCACAAGCCAACAAAGGGCAAATCGCCTTGGGTATACAGATCAAGCGCCCAACAATTGGCGGCCATCGGGTTGACATAATTTAGCAACACCGCATTGGGTGCAAGCTCGGCCAAATCGTCGCATAACTCGGTGAGCACGGGGATGGTGCGGGCGGCGCGAAAAGCACCACCCGGGCCAAGGGTATCACCCACGCATTGTTCTATGCCATATTTTTGCGGAATGTCGATATCGAGCTGATAGGCCGCTAACCCGCCCTGCTGAAAAGTGGTGATGACAAAATCGGCATCGGTCACCGCCACACGCCGGTCGAGGCTGGCTTTTACCCGCGCCCGCACACCGCGTTGGGCGATCATGGCATTCAGCATTTGCTCGGCATGGGCCAGCCGCGCCGCATCGATATCCATCAAACTGATGACACTGTCTTGCAAAGCCGGTGTCAACAAAATATCGCTGCACAGTTTTTGGGTAAACACGAGGCTGCCCGCCCCGATAAAAGTAATATTTGGCATAGGGTATAGACGTGATCATAGCATAATCGGCTAAAATATGCCCATCGTGGCAAGAAGTTTGATAACTGAGGTGAAGATAGCGCCTAAAGCGCTTGGAGCGCTTTAGGCGCTATCTTCACCTCAGCGACACAGTTTGCTATAAAAGGAATTTATGTCAGAAAAAATTGGGTTTATTGGATTAGGCATTATGGGTCGCGGCATGACCCATAATTTGATTAAGGCTGGGTTTGATGTGACCGTTTGGAACCGCACCCTGAGCCGCGCCGTCGAATTTGCCGAGGCAGGCGCTCACGTGGCCGCCACCCCCGCCGAGTTGGCGGCACGCTGCGACATTATTTTTATTTGCGTCAGCGACACGCCCGATGTTGAGGCCGTCATCTATGGTGACAATGGCGTATTGGCTGGCATCAGCGCGGGTAAATTGGTGGTAGACCACAGCACCATCAGCCCCAAAGGCACCCGCGAAATGGCCGCCAAGATCAATGCGCATGGCGCGGCATGGCTCGATGCGCCGGTCAGCGGCGGCAGCGAAGGCGCGGCCAAAGGCACACTCAGCATCATGATCGGCGGTGAGGCCGCCAACATCGAACGCGCTCGCCCCTATTTAGAGGCGATGGGCAAAAATATCGTGCATGTTGGGGCACAAGGCGCTGGGCAAATGGTCAAGCTGGTCAACCAAATTTTGGTGGTGGTCAATATGTTGGCCGTCAGCGAGGCCATGCTGTTTGCCGAGGCCGGTGGGCTAGATTTGGCATCGACCATCAAGGCGGTCGAAAAGGGCGCCGCCGGCAGTTGGATGTTGTCGATGCGTGGCCCGCAAGTGATGGTGCGCGATTGGCGACCGGGCTTTATGATCGATTTGCAGCAAAAAGACCTGCGTTTGGCGCTCGAAGCCGCCGAAGAAATGGGGATTCCGCTCATCGCCACCAGCATGATCTCGCATTTGTATCGCACCCTGCAAAAGCAAGGGCTGGGCAGCGAAGGCAATCATGCGCTGATTAAATCGCTAGAGCACTTGGCCGGCATGGAAGTTGGCAAACAGCCATAGCGTCTAATCCCCCCTCCCAACCTCCCCCGCAAGCTGGGAAGGGGCAACGCCTCTCTCCCGAATACAGGGGGGATGGGAGAGGGGCGATTAAGTGGGGCTGGGTCTTAGAAAGCCCTTCAATTGCCGCCTATTTATATTAACCCGGCGCTTAAGGCGCAGACCCGTTACCAACATGATGGAGCACTTGGTCATGCGTTAAATGTTATGGGGGTATGATTGGGGTTGCACTTCCCCCACATGCTTATTCCTCAATCTACCCCCGCCAAAAACTCGTTTGTGCCCATGCTTGTGCTTGGGCTGTTGTTACTCGATGGCCTACATTTTGTGTGGGCACGTATTTTGCATGAATATTTGCCGCCAATGGCCTCGGTGTCGTGGTATTTCATCATCGCCACCCTTGAAATTGGCGGCTTTGCCTGGTGGCAAGGCAAACTGCGCTGGCAAACCTTTCGGCGCTTATGGTGGTTCTTCTTAACCATCGGGGTGTGCATTGCAATCAGCACCACCACCAACTATATCGCTGTTGGCTATATCGACCCCGGCATCGGCACCTTGCTCACCCAAAGCATCATCGTCTATAACCTCGCCTTTGGGGTAATTTGGTTTAAAGACCGCCTAACGCGCCCTCAAATTATTGGGGCGGTGTTGTGCATCATTGGCATCCTCATCATTTCATTTCAACCCGGCGATTATTTGCGGGTGGGCACGCTGATGGTGCTCAGTTCGACCTTGCTCTATTCGTTACATGCCGCCTTAGTCAAACGCTTTGGCAACGATATGGAATTTATCGACTTTTTCACATGGCGCATTGCCAGCACCACCCTTTGGGCCATGTTGGCAACCACCGCCTTGGGGCAATGGCAGTGGCCGAGCGGTGTAGCTTGGTTATGGTTGCTGGCCGCCGCCACGTTTGATATTGCCATTAGCCGCGCCCTGTATTATTTGGCGCTGCGACGTTTAAGCATTTCATTACACACCCTCACCCTCACGCTTAGCCCAGTGATGGCCGCCTTGTGGTCGTTTTTGCTGTTTAGCATTTATCCCTCGCCCCGCCAAATGATTGGCGGGCTGGCTATTTTGGCAGGTATTGCGGTGGTATCATTGGCGCGTAGAGCACACTCCACCTAAAGCAGCCCTTAGAACGCCCGTTCTAATTTTAAGCCTCGTGTTCGCCCTATCGCCGTATAATTTTGCCAACTCCAAAATTAGGCGTTAGGTTAGGCATGTTGAGCAGCGGTTTTACTCGGCATATCTCACCTAGCACCTACTCTTTTCAGCTATGGCTTTCGTTCATTTACACGTTCATTCCGAATACTCAATGCTCGACGGTCTCGGCCCGGTAAAGCAGATTGCAAAACGCGCCAAAGACCTTGGGCACGGCGCCGTGGCACTTACTGATCATGGCGTAATGTATGGTGCAATCGAGTTTTTTGACGCTTGTAATGACAACGGCGTCAAGCCCATTATTGGCATGGAAGGTTACATGACCAAGCGTGGGCGGCGCATGAAAGACCGCGATATTCAATTCGATAAATCGCCATATCACATGCTGATGTTGGCGATGAATAACACCGGTTATAAAAATTTAATGCGCATGTCGAGCTTGGCGCAGCTTGAGGGCTTTTATTTTAAGCCGCGTATCGATCATGATTTGCTCAAGGAGTGCAACGAAGGCATCATCTGCACCTCGGGTTGTCTCGGCTCTGAGATCCCAAGATTGATTGTGGCCGGGCAGATGGACGAGGCCCGTGCCGCCGCAAAATGGTTCCGCGATATTTTTGACGATCGTTTTTATTTCGAACTGCAAGAGCACGATCTCGAAGAATGTCGTATCGTCAACCCCATTTTGGTTGATTGGGCAAAGGAGATGAGCATCCCGCTCATCGTCACCAGCGACGCGCATTATGTCAAGCGCGAAGATGCTATCCCCCACGACCTGATGCTGTGCATTCAAACCGCCTCGTTGGTCAGCCAAAAAGACCGCATGCGTTTTAACAATGACTCGTATTACATGCACACCGAAGCAGAGATGCGGGCCATTTTTGACGCAATGGCCCCTGAAGCGGTGAGCACAACGGCAGTCATTGCCGAGCGATGCAGTGTTAGCCTAAAAACCAAAAATTTTTATCTGCCCAATTTCCGCAGCCCGCAAATGTTTGCCAACGATGATGCCTATTTGCGCTATTTGTGCGAAATTGGTTTTGAGGTGCGTTATGGCATTCCGGCGCGGGCCGATGGCACCTGGGTAAGCGATGACCGCTCGCTGGCGATGACGGCGGGCGGCATGCCCGAAGCCCTGATGGCAATGGCCCGCAAATTGCATGGGGTGATGTTTACGGATGAAGAAACCCCCATCAAACTGGCAAAACTCAGCCCGTTGGCGCTTTCATCTGCCGAGAGCAACCCCAATATGTCGCCGCGTCGACTGCGCGAGCGGCTCGATTTTGAGTTAAACACGATCACGACCATGGGCTTTAGCAAATACATGCTCATCGTGTGGGATCTTATTCGTTTTTGCCGCGAGAGTGATATTTGGTGGGACGTGCGTGGCAGCGCGGCAGGCAGTATGGTCAGCCATGTATTGATGTTGACCAACATCGAGCCTGTCAGCAATGACTTGTTTTTTGAGCGCTTTTTAAACCCAGAGCGCGTCACCATGCCCGATATCGACATGGATTTTCCTGACGATCAACGCCATTTGTTGGTCGATTACACCATTGATAAATATGGCAAGGAAAATGTGGCGCAAATTATTACCTTTGGCACAATGGCGGCACGTGGTGCGTTAAAAGACGTGGGGCGGGTGATGGATGTGCCGCTGAGTGATGTCAACCGCGTCACTTCGTTAGTGCCAGCAGTGCCGGGCAAGCCAGTCAATTTACGCCAAGCCCGCGAAGAAGTGCAAGCGCTCAAAGAATTGCTTTCGGCAGAGCCACGCCTGAATGAGATGTATGAGAAGGCCATCACCATCGAAGGGCGGGTGCGCAACGCCGGCACGCATGCGGCTGGGGTGGTGATTGCCGATCGGCCATTGATCGAATATGTGCCGCTCAACCGCTTGACCGGCACCCCTTTAACCTCACAATTAAATGCGGTCACGCAGTTTGAGATGGGGCATCTTGAAGCCATTGGCTTGCTCAAGATGGATTATCTCGGCTTGTCGATGTTGACGATTATTCGGCGGGCCGCCAATATGATCGCGCAACGGCATGGGATCAAGTTTGATATGAATACCATCCCCATTCACGACAAGGCCATTTATGAGTTGCTCAGCCGAGGTGATGTATTAGGAGTGTTCCAAGTGGAAGGATGCTTGAGCGGCGATACGCTCATTGGGCATAGCACGATTAAGCAACTCTATGAAAAATTTAGCACTTGGCCTACTGATGCCAAATTTTCATGGTCGGATCGACACTGGACAACGTCATGTTATATGGACGCTGGTGTTTTTCAACGCAATAAAATTCTTAATGTCGTTTACAGCGGGGTAAAACCAGTTTATCGGCTTACAGATTGTCAGGGAAGATGGATTAAAGCAACGGCTGATCATAAATTTTTAACCGAACGGGGCTGGGTTCGGTTAGGTGACCTAAGCATCGAAACAGATAAAATTTTATTTAAAACAGACGTTAGCCGCACCCGCCGATCTTGTGTTATTTGCCAACAACCAATGAAAGGTGAAGGTCGGAACTCGCGTTGGTGCAAAACCTGTTCAGCCAAGATAACGGCTAATCCCAATCGGCCAGAAGTTCAGGCAAATATTTCCAAGAGTAAAATCGGTCAACTAGCTTGGAATAAAGGGTTGACGGCTGAAACAGCCGCCCATACAACTTGGATTCAAAATCTAAAAAAGCACAATGAATCTCAAATCGGAGTTTCATATGAGCAGAAGTATGGCCCAGAAAAAGCAGCCCAAATAAAGGCAAAACTATCAGCATTAAATACAGGCAAGAATAACGCAATGTATGGTCGCCCGCCGACAGCAACTAAAACCTATACAAAAGCTGGGGTAAGAGAAGATTTAGGCCACTACGTACGTTCATCATGGGAAGCAGATTTAGCCCGTGTATTTAAATATTTGGAGCTAAATTATCAATATGAGCCACACACGTTTGAATTAACTGCGCCAGACGGACATACACTAACTTACACTCCTGACTTTTATGTGCCTTCCGAGGATAAATATTATGAAGTGAAAGGCTGGATGGACGCAGTAAGCGCTCAAAAAATCCAACTATTTAATGAGCAATATCCCAATTGTGAACTGATTGTCATTGATAAAACTCGTTTTGCTGAGTTTCAGATGCAATATAGCCAATTGGTGAAATGGGAATGCCCCGAAAAACCCAAAAATGCGGCTTGGGCAGAGATTGCTAGCATTGAGTATGTCGGTGAAGAAGATACATATGACATTGAAATGCAAGCACCGGGCAATAATTTTGTTGCCAATGGTTTTGTGGTGCATAACAGTGGCATGAAAAAACTCATGACCGAGATGCGTCCGGTGCGCTATGAGAATATCGTGGCGGCAGTGTCGTTGTTCCGACCCGGCCCAATGGAATACATCCCGGCCTATAACCGCCGTTTGCATGGCGAGGAGCCGGTAACATATCATCATCCTGATCTGGCACGAGTTTTTGGCGAAACGTATGGTATTTGTGTCAGTGGTGACGCAATTGTGTTTGACCCAATGACCGGGATGCGCTGTCGCTTGGATGAGGTTCAACATTTTAACGAATTTCATATTCAAGGGGTTGACCAAGATTTATCGCCCAAAGTTGCGCGAGTAACGCATTGGATATCGAAGGGGTGCAAACCAGTTTATAAAGTTAGGCTGCGAAATGGCGCAAATATCAAAATAACCCACGATCATCGTGTATTAACTGAGACGGGTTGGCAACCCCTTAGCGATTTGTCGGCTGGGGAGTATATTGCCACTCCCAAACAATTAATTGGCCCACAAAAACAATTCTCACTTAAAAAATTGCGTGTATTGGCCTATTTACTTTCAGATGGTGATATTGGAAACCTTGCTGCAGTTAATTTTGTTTCCAAAGACCCAGCGCTACTTGACGAATATAAACGTTGTTTAAGTGTTTTTCCTAATATTCGGGCGACGACAACCTCTCAGATACGAGAGGTGCAACGAATTAGTGTAGCCAAAGAAGATGCAACAGATTATCACGCTCCAAATACGTTATTAACATGGCTACGTGACCTAAAACTAAAAAATCCGGCCGGAACAGACATTGGTGGATGTCGAAGTCATGAAAAATTTGTTCCAGCATTTATATTTGAATTAAGAGAAACAGATATTGCGTTTTTTGTTGCTTCGTTATGGGATTGTGATGGCTATTTCGGAACAAAATTATGCCATTACAAAACAATTTCTGAGAAACTAGCCGATGATGTACGCACCTTATTGTTAAGATTAGGAATTCGTTCTGTCACTTACAGCAATGAATACGAATCAATAGACCGAACAACTGGCGCTAAGATAGTACGAACAGCTTATCAGATAACGGTTTACGATACACAACGATTAACAGCATTGCTTAAGCCCCATCTTATTAGCCAAAAACGATTTATCGTCTGTACTGGTAGGGATGAATCTGCAACACTTAACCGCGCTCACTTTGTGGCAGAAGTAAGGCGAAACACCCAAATGTCGCATCGCCAGCTCATGGCACAGTATGGTATAGATCGGCAACACTTTTTACCTAAGCAAGCTGCTCGTCCAAGAATTGGTGCGTGTGTCGTTACAAATATAGCAAAAGCGTTGGCATTGCCTGAGACACAACAACAATTAAATGTAACGTGGGAAGAAATTATATCGATTGAGCCATGTGGCGAAGAGAATGTATATGATTTAACCGTTGAAGGTATTCATAATTTTGTTGCCGATAACATTATCGTGCATAACTGTGTTTATCAAGAGCAAATTATGAGCGTGGCCCGCGACTTTGCAGGCTATAGCATGGGTGAGGCCGACACCATCCGCAAAGCGGTGTCGAAGAAAAACGCCGAACAACTAGCAAAACACAAAAGCAAATTTCGCGCTGGGGCCGAGAAAAAGGGCTACCCGGGCGAGGTGGCAGATGCCATTTGGGCCGACATTGAGTTTTTCGCCCGCTATGGGTTTAATAAATCGCACGCTGCCATTTATGCTTCGATCACCTGTCAAACCGCTTATCTCAAGGCCAAATTCCCGACTGAATATCTGACCTCGTTGATGACGGCTGAAGCCGGTGCATCTGAAAAAATGGCGGCATTGATTGCCGATGCCAAATCACACGGCATTGATGTGCTGCCGCCAAGCGTCAACTTTAGCGTGGCCGATTTTGGCATTCAAGACTTTAAAGAGGAGTCAAAAGCCAAGAGCCAAGAATCAAGAGAAAAAAAGGAAGGCAAACGTAAATCAGCCATTCGGTTCGGGTTAACCGCCATTAAAAATGTGGGCACCGGGCCAATTGAGGCCATTTTGAAGGCGCGTGGGATGCTAGATGACAATGGCAAACCCAAAATCCAA
>JAGWYZ010000071.1 GCA_018969115.1 Chloroflexota bacterium
AATGCGCCATCAACAACGACTTTCTTGCCTTTATACTCACCTTTTAGCGCGGCATCATATTCTGCACCGGGGCTGCTGCCAGCGGCACGGGGCACGGCGGTTGGCTTTGGCACATCGGTTGGCTTGGGGGCAGCTGTTGGGGCGGGCGGTTGGGTGGGGGCGGGTGCTGACGTTGCGGCAGGTTTCGGGGCTTCGGTCGGCTTTGGTGGGGCCGCCGTCGGGGTGGGTGATGCACATGCGGCCATCAAGGTCGCGCCTGCAATCATCCAGCTCAGGGATTTATAGTTTTTCATTATCCTTCTTCGTCCTATTTTTTGCTTTTAGCACATCGCAAAACGCGATGTGCTTTTGACTTTATTGGTTGCTTTGCTCATTTTATTTCTGATTGAGTAATAACCAATGAACCAACAATAATTTTTTGCTTGTGCAAAGTTAACTAAATCTTGCTCAAGTAACAATGTGTTGCCGATCTAGTAAAGGTGCTGTGCTGGCGCGCAAAACCAAATCGACTGGCACTTTTTCGTGAATGACCTTTTCTGCATAGTCATCAATGAATGATTGATGCGACAGGCTGATGTTTTCTTTTTTGCTTTCGTTGCTTAATATACTTAAGGTCTCTAATAATAAGGTTGCGCCGCGCTCACCAGATAACCGTAATGATTGATTAATGGTTGTCAGGCTTAGGTGTTCCGCCAATTCAATATCGTCGTATCCGACGACAGATAAATCTTCAGGCACACGCAAGCCCACTGAGCGTGCGGCTTGCATCACCCCCATTGCTTGAAAATCGCTAGCGGCAAAAATAGCCGTTGGTGGGTGATTACTATGCATGAGTTGTAACGTAAATGCTTTAACGGTGTTGCCATTTTTTGAGCCGATGGCAAAATTATTGTCAACACAAACATAGTCATCTTTAAATGCAATATTGGCGTTTTGTAATGCTTGCTTATAGCCTTTGAGTCTACGGGCCGATGAAGTCGCCTCAAAATTAAGTGTATCTTTGAGTGGGCCACCTATAAATGCAATTTTGTTATGTCCCAATTCAATCAGGTGGTTTACGGCTTTGGCTGCGCCTTCTTCGCTGTCTTCGCTAATGGAATGAAACTGTGGATGATGGCTATCAACCAACACTACCGGCAAATTAAAGCGCTTAAGCGCATTGACATCATTGTCGTTCGGCGTCATTGACACAACAATCACACCATCACAACGGTCTGGGCGGGGTACCTCATTAAAATATTGGGCACGACGGTGGGCCGATTCAACATTGTAAACAATGAGGTCGTAATCGCTATCTTCAAACACGCCCACAATCCCACGTAAGCGCTCGACGAAGGAAGGGCGTGTGAAAAACGGCACAATACAGGCAATAGTGAATGTCTTGCCCCATGAAAGCTTGCGTGCATTGGGGCTTGGTACAAAATTTAACTCATCGATTGCTGTTTGCACGATCTTACGTGTGCTGTCACTCACGGGGGCCGTGTTATTGAGCACTCGGCTGACTGTTGCCGTAGCTACGCCCGCACGTTTTGCAACATCATGGATAGTGGTAATTTGGACTGTAGCAGTGTTTTTCATATAATGAAACCGGTTTCTGAAAGCGGTTTCATTATATGCTGTTTTATATAACTGTCAAGGTGGTTTTATATTTTTTTAATTATTGAATTAACTTGACAATGTTAGACCAAGAAAGACATATGCTGATGTAGTGAAATCGGTGAAAACTTGTTCACATTGGCTAACGTAACATTTTTAAGGTAAGTGGTAAAAATGTTTTTGTACCCATAACCAACATGCTGTTACATACGAAGCTAGCATATTGGTTATGAGTATCGCACTAAGCTGGCTTAAAATTCATGCAATAAGATGCCATAAGCCATTTGACAACGGTCAAAGCTTTCGAGCCGCCAAAATTCATTTGGGGCATGCAGTTGTTCATCTTCAAGTGTAAAACCCATTGTGGCAGGTTGTACCCCTAACTCACGTTCAAACACGGCATAAACCGGCACGCTGCCGCCTACCCGCACATAATATGGGTCGCTGCCATACAATTCAGACAAGACATCTTGCACGAGGATATTTGACGGGTGATCGGGTGACATTAGGAAGGGATGTGCGCCGCTGCTTTTCTCAACTTCGACTCGCACGCCCGGTGGTGTATGATGGTGAATATGGGTTTCAATTAAATCGGCAATATGCTCAGGGTTTTGGTCGGCCACTAAGCGGCAGGTAATTTTGGCATGAGCCGAAGCTGGGATGATGGTTTTGCTGCCAGCCCCTTGAAAACCACCCCAAATGCCATTGACATCGAGGGTTGGGCGTGCCCACATGCGCTCAAGTGGGCTATAGCCGGGTTCGCCGCTGAGTGCTGTTACCCCCACTGTTCTTTGAATGGCAATTGAGTCAAAAGGCACTGCTGCAAGATGGGCACGGTCTTGGTCAGTGAGTGGGCGCACGTCAGCATAAAACCCATTTACCAACACTTTGCCTTCGGGGCTGCGCAACGAGGCCAAAATGTGTGCCAAGGCGGTAGTTGGGTTTTGAATGGTAGCCCCAAATAAACCTGAATGTTGGTCAGTTTTAGGACCAAAGACATTAATTTGCAATTTGGCCATGCCTTTTAGCCCCACCAAGATCCCAGCAGCGTGTTCACCCCATTGTAGACCATCCATGCTAAAAATATGATCGCAAGCTAAAAGATCACGATGTTGGGCAATGGCTGGGCCAAGGGTGGGGCTGCCAATTTCTTCTTCGCCTTCGAAAATACATTTTACATTGACATCGAATTTACCGGTAGCACGCAAAATGGCTTCGAGTGTTTGTACCGTTGCAATAATGTTACCTTTATCATCAGACGCGCCACGTCCATAGATTTTGCCATCGCGGATTTGTGGCTCGAAAGGTGGGCTAACCCATTGATCAAGAGGATCGACGGGTTGGACATCATAATGTCCATATAACAAGATGGTGGGTTTGTCAGGGGCATGTAGCCAATCGGCATACACGGCTGGATGCCCAGCTGTATTGATGAGCATTGCATGATTCATGCCAGCCGTATCGAGCCGTGTTTTTAACCATTCGGCGGCACGGCGCACGTCATCTTTGTGCTGCGGCAAAGCCGAGATGCTGGGAATACTTATAAAGTCGATTAACTCTTGAATAAATCGGGTGCGGTTATTGGAAAGATAGGTTTGCCAAGACATACTGCATTTTATAGTGTTTGTGCTGACTAGCGCAAATTTCTAAAAGAGGAATGGCAGATTTCACAATCTAGCCCCACAGCTACGCTGCGGGGCATAGGTCGTGAAACTGGCAAAACCTTTCATCGACTCGAAATCTGCTCTAAAGACAATTGGTATGGGCAAGCCTAATTTTGGCTAAAGATATCAAGGTGTAAACGATAGCTCTAAGATACTGTTCCTTAAAACAATTTTTTGCCACAATCACTATCTCAGGGTTGTTATGGTGCGGCAAAGCCACCCCATAACAACCCTGAGATAGTGATTGTGGCATTCATTTTGTCTAAATATGCTCTCTGATTTGATAAAATCACGTGCTTTCATCTGAAAAAAAGTAGAAATTAATTTAATAAACACTCTTTAAAGACAATTTTAATGTCAGAATCTAGGAATGAATCTTAGTAAAATTTGACAAATACTCAAATTTACCGTTCTTGTATTGATTGAGGTTTTATTTGACCATCTTATAACATGTGCAGTTATCACATCCATTATTGTGCCATAATTAGTTCAAAGGTTCTAGCTTCTTTTTGCGCGATAATGGGTTAACTTTGCAGTCGACATATTCAACCAATGCCATATCAGGGTTAACCCCTCAGATCAGTGCCCATGATTTTCAACTTTCAGCACGCACTTTGGCTACTTCACAAGCCAATCTTGAAACTTGTTTGCAATGGCATGCCGAACATCTTAAGCGTGCTCAATTTAATGTTTGGCAAATCCCATTTTCGCAACTGACCGACTGGAAATTCGACGAAAGCACTGGCGATTTGATGCATAGTTCCGGTCGTTTTTTTCGGGTGCAAGGGCTGCGGGCTAAAACCGATTTAGCCCATTTAAATGGTTGGGAGCAGCCGATTGTCAATCAACCTGAATTTGGTATTTTGGGTATTATTGTCAAATATTTTGATGGTATTCCTCATCTGCTCATGCAGGCCAAAGTTGAGCCAGGTAATATTAATTCGGTGCAATTATCGCCTACAGTTCAGGCTACTCGCAGTAATTACACCCGTGTGCATAAAGGTAAAACCCCGCTTTATTTAGAATATTTTATTGACCGCACAAGATCACGATTTATTATTGATACGTTGCAAACCGAGCAAAATTCGCGCTTTTTGGGCAAGCGTAACCGCAATATGGTGGTGCAGGTCGATGAAGATTTCTCCATCGATGAGCATTTTTGTTGGGTAACCCTTGGCCAAATTCGGCGGCTCATGCAAATTGACAACATGGTCAATATGAATGCGCGCTCGGTCATTGCCTGTATGCCGCTTGAATCTAGCTTGAAGACATCGCCATTGTTACCATCTGATTCATCATTTTCTAGTATTTTGTGGCGTTCGATCAATGCAATTGAATCGCTACATAGCCAAAATGATGTGTTGAGTTGGTTAACTGAGCAAAAAGCCATCCATGAGCTAAACATCGATTTGTTGCCCCTGCGCACCCTGCGCCAATGGCAACATACCGAAACCGAGATTAAACATTGCAGTGGCAACTCATTTTCGATTATCGCGGTTGCGGTCGAGGCCCAGCGCGAAGTCGCAAATTGGTCGCAACCAATTGTGGCGCAGTCGAATATTGGTTTAGTGGGGTGGTTGGCTCAGCAAATCGATGGGGTTTTGCATGTTTTGGTACAGGCTAAGATCGAAGTCGGCAATTTAGATATTGTCGAAATGACAAGCACACTGTCTTATTTAGATCGCATCGATATGCTGACGAGTAACTGGCAGCCTGCTTTTATCGATTGTTTTATCAACCCACCCGCCAATCGAGTACGATTTTCAAGTATTCAATCTGAAGAAGGTGGGCGCTTTTATCGTATGCTCAATCGTTATATGTTGGTTGAAATACCTGAAGATGAACAAATCGACGTGCCACCCGGTTTTATTTGGATGACGTTGCGCCAAGTTTTAGAATTTGTGCGCTTAGG
The DNA here is from genome assembly GCA_018969115.1 of Chloroflexota bacterium. Classification (GTDB taxonomy): domain Bacteria; phylum Chloroflexota; class Anaerolineae; order J036; family Brachytrichaceae; genus AQU-03. The sequence continues at coordinate 5,173 of JAGWYZ010000071.1, forward strand.
TTTTTTTAGTGTTGAAGCGCGTAGCCTCTTGGCGTGTTTAGATTTGGCATAACATGATTTTTTATGCGAGTTTTATTAATTGGTTATTCACGCATCGCCCAAAAACGGGCTTTACCCGCCTTTCATGTGTTGCCGGAAGTGGCTTCAATTGATATTGCTACCCAGCGTCAGCTCGACCCTGTGCTTTTGCGGGCGCAACACTCTAAACTAAATGTAGTTTATTTTGATTACGCCCAAGCCTTACGTGAAACCAATGCCGATTTGGTGTATGTATCGACCGTCAATAGTGACCATGCATATTGGGTTGAGCAAGCCTTAGATGCCAATCGGCATGTGGTGGTCGATAAACCCGCATTTATTCGTCTTGATGCTGCCGAACGTTTGACCGCGTTGGCACAGACCAAAAATTTATGTCTCGCTGAGTGCATCGTTTTTCGCCATCACCCCCAAGCCATTGCTGCCAAACAAGCATTTGCCAGTGCCAATATTCGTCCGAGTAAGGCGATCGCAACATTTAGTTTCCCGATGTTCGCTGCCGATAATTTTCGCTTGAATAAACAACAAGGCGGTGGGGCATTATTTGATCTTGGTCCCTATGCCATTGGTGCAGGCAACTATGCTTTTGATGCCCGCCCGATCGATATTCAGTGTCGAGTAACTGCTTGGCATAATGAGGTTGATGTGGCATTTAGCCTAATGGCAACATATCCAAATCAGCAAGTGTTGATAGGCCATTTTGGATTTAACACCGAATACTGCAATACGCTTGAATTATTGGGCGCAGGCATGTATGTGCGTTTTGATAAGGCTTTCACGACTTTACCCACAGTCGATACCTTGTTACAAATTCGCGCCAATAATCAGCCGCGTGAGTTATTCCCAGCACGAGGTGATACTTTTGCCCTGTTTTTTGGCGAAGTGATCGCGCGTATTCAAGCAGGCACACACCAACAATTTTCCCAGAATTTATTGGATGATGCTAGGGATCTTTTGTCTCTAATTGACAAATAAAATAAAGATCACCTTCGTCGTCTAAATTATTAGCCTGCGAAGTCAGGCTTTGTATGGTCATCGTGCTATTTCTAATGTCTGCGGTTATCTAGAGACAACTTTGCAAAATACGTAAACGTGGTTCAATTTGAGCCTCGCTGCCAAATACACGCCGAAAAGTAGTGCTGCCTTGTTGGCCCAAAGCACATAAATCGTCATAATGATTAAGGTAATCGTCGATGATGTCACTAATTTGAGTGACATCATAAGGCACGATGATGATATCTTCACCATCTTTGAGCGTTATATTTTGCCCAAGTTTATCGGTTACAAATACGGCGACCCCACAGATGCCAGCCTCGATACATGACCCGTTGGGGAATGAATCAAATGCACCGGGTTGCAATTTGCCGGGCGCACTTGGCGACAAAATAATATCCATGCCCGCATAAAATTCCGGGAAGAAATCGGTGCGTTGGGTTCCGTAAAAAGTGATATTTGTGCCGATCTCGCTGATATCCATTTCGCTGCCGTCAAAACGCCCGATCACGTGAAAGCGTACATCTGCCCGGCGCTTGCATAAGGCTTTGGCGGTTTCAATGAAAACATCATAGCCTTTATCTTCGCCACGTGGCATATATTTTGTACCAACAAAGCAAATATCAAACGTGTTTTTGGATTGGCCAAATTTACGGCGGGCGGGTAATTGTTTGCTCAAATAATCTGATGCCGTGACAACCCCATACACAAACTCCATTTTGGCTGGGTCAATATAGGCTCCAGAATTGATAAAATCACGGGCGACGTTTTGGGTGACGATAATTTTGCGGAAATAAGGTGAATGATTAATCCGCCGCAATTTTTCAATGGTCTTGGGGTCATCTAAAAAGAACCCGCCTAAAGTGTAAAGTGTAAATGCAAATGGGATACGGTCTCGTTCGATAATCGGCAAGAATGCCATCACTTGATCTAAAAACATCAGGTAGGCCAAGCCCCCTTGCAATTTTCGATGAGGGTTAAAGGCTTGTACCCGCCCACGATATTGAGGAAAACGTTGTTCGTAATTGCTGATGACTTGTGCAATGCCACGATTATCGCCCGCCACAAACAATGCTGACCCTGTTGAATAAACTTTAGTGTCACTCAATCGATCAAAGTAAGTATGAAACTCGGCCACCCGAAAGCCCGAATATTCATTTGGGAAAATATTATCTAAGACAATAAGGCGTTTTGGGTTTTTTGGTGTGGTTAATCGGCTGCCGAGAAAAGCGGGTGTGTCGGCTAATACTAAACGACGAAATCGGTTTGGTGCGCGACGAAGGCGTTCAATCATGACAAACTTTCATTATCGCATATCTCATTCAAGCTTTATTCAGGCTTTCCAATCTACTTGGATGACACCCGGACAAGTGAGGGTGGCCTGAATCACACGTTGTGAGAGGGCAAAGAGACCTGATTTTTTAAATTTTAATTCGCAAGCTAACGTTTTTTGGGCGTGTTGTAAATCATAATTAATTTCTACCCGTTTAATACGTACCCCTTCGGCCTCAATTTTCGACTTTAATTCATTATCGCTGACGCTATCAATGTGTAATTTGATCGTAATAATGGCATAAAAGTCATTTTTGACCCGATTCTCAAATCGGGGCAAAACAAAAAGCGCCACTAACATCACTATCAAGCCCATCACGCCGAGCAAATATTGCCCATCGCCAAAGGTTAACCCTAAGATAGTGGTCATCCAAAGTGTAGCGGCGGTGGTGACGCCTTGCACACGGTTGCCATTACGGATAATGCTGCCGGCCCCAATGAAGCCGATGCCACTTAAAATGCCAGCGGCTAGGCGTGTGGGGTCTGGTCTGGGTGTGGCTGCGCCATGAGTGACCAGAATAGATTCGACATAAAAACGCTCAGATAAAATCATGGCAATGCAGGCAGCAACACCTACGATCATGACTGTGCGCAACCCAGCCGCTCGGCCATGACTTTCCCGCTCTAAACCAATAATGGTGCTAGCTATTAATGTGCATCCAATCCGTAGCAAAAGGTCAAAAAAGCCATAAGGTTCAAGCATTGCGTTCACGCCAAAAACTGATGATGATGAGTAGTACGACACCAACAAAAATACAGCTATCGGCTACATTAAAAACAGCAAAATTAAAGTCAATTTCAGGGATTTGAAAATGAAAAAAATCGGTGACATAGCCCTGCCGTAATCGGTCAATCAGGTTGCCAATAATGCCACCCATTTGCAACCCTAACGCTAGGCGTGTTTGCCAGTCTTTGGCTGGCAAACGTGGCGTATAAAATAAAATGACCCCACACACAACGATGCCAACCACAATGAAGAACATTCCGCCATTTTGAAACATGCTAAATGCTGCTCCTGTATTTTGGGTGTGTGTAAAAATAAAATAAGGGGCTATGGCCGAGACGGGATAAGCTGAGGTCCCAACTGGCATCAGGTCTTCAATCAAGCGTTTTGAAACTTGGTCGGCGATGATCGTAAAGAGGGCTGTAATCAGCAGGGTTAAGTTATGTGGACTTAACAAGGTCTGGCGTACAGGGGTTGACATTATCTAATAATACAAAGCTGATTATATATTCTGTCTGTTTTTAAAGTTGTAGTTACATCCCAATAAAACAGGTAAAACAATTTTATGTCAAAACCACGACATTGCATTTTGGAGGGTAGGATGTATCGATTGACATTGCACACAAGATATAAACCCAGTAACTTGACTCCGACAACGTTAATATCAAATCGCTACATTGACGTGCTGACTGATGATAACTTGAACAGACTTAGGGTTGTTCAATAGGTCTAAATTTTAACGCGGGTAATTGCCGCTCGCCCAGTGTGATTTTTACCCTTAGTTGACGATTATTCCGCAGAATCTTAATCGCAATGGTTTTGCCGGGCCGCTGACTAGCGATCATGCCCATCAGGGCATCGCGGTTTGGCAATTGAGTACGCCCGATGCTGTGAATAACATCACCGGCTAGCAGACCCGCTTTTGCAGCTGGGCTGCCGACGATGACGCGTTTTACAATGATAGGTTGAGTGTCTGCTTCGGGTGCTTGGACAGTTTCGCTATCCAACTCTACCCCAAGAAAAGGCAATGAACCCTGAACGTTACCATTTGTTGCCATTTTTTGTGAGACTATACCGAAGGTGTGACCATTTGTATTTAACATGGTTCCAAATATGAGTCTGTAGAATACTCAATAATGATTAATGTATCCTGAGATATAGGTGGGGTGTTGATAATGATTACGGATTTGGGGTGCTGGTTTTAGGTGGGCGCAATAAGTCGATGATGCTGCTGCCACCCGCGAGGGCGCGGGTGGGAGTTGCTGTCGGTGTGGATGGTGGCGACAAGGTGTGGGTTGCAGTGGGAGTGAATGTTGGTGTGGCGGTGTTGCGTGGGGTTACACTTGGGGTGCTGGTTGTTGTTGGCACAAGTGTGCTCGATGGCAACGGTGTTAGGCTCGGGGTAGGTGTTGGTGTGATGGGGGGAGGGATTAATTGCCAATCTATTTTGATACGGCCTCGCCCACTACGATTAACATAAAAGACTTGCATATTATAACTGCCGAGTGCATTAATGGGCACTTCGATAGCACGTTCAATCGTGCCTGCGCTATTATTTAGTTCGTTAATAATATTTGTATTGTTAATCAGAATCGCCACACCGCTATCAGCAATGATATTGAACACATATCGCCCTGTGCGTGTAATATTAAGCATGCCATCCCATTTGACCGAGAAGCCATCGAACGCAACACTCGGCGGGGGCAATGCCAGCGACCAATCCATATCGATCTGTGGGTCTATGCTTTTATAAATTACATTGCCTGTGTGTTGTAAGCTATTGTAATATTTGCCTTGGAAGGTGCCGGGGGCGGCATTGAGCTTACGCCATGTCACTTCTATGGTGGCATTAAATTGCTCTTCCATATATTCCACTCGTATGGGATGTGGCCCAGCGGTGACAAATTGTGAGACAAGGATAGTGCGGAGTGGGCCAGAGCGAAATTCAATCGGCGATGAGATGAGTTTGTTGTCTAAGAATAGCCGCACCCCATCATCGACTTTAATCATAAATTCATATTGATCAGAATCGGGGAAAATTTCGGTGCGTTCCCAAATTGCTGAGAAGTTATCGACAGGGACGTTTGGCGAGGGTGATCCTTCGCCCCAACTAAAGGCCAGATCTTTGACCGGTGCTGCTTCAAAAACCACATTCCCCGTTAGATCTTTATTGGCGTAAAAACGCCCAAACCAGTAACTTGTTGCGTTGGTGGGCACGGGTGTTGGCGGGGCTGAGGTGTTGGTGGGCGGAATGGGGGTGGTTGTTACAAGTGCCAGCGGGGTGAATGTTGGGGTTTCTTGAACAGGCACAGGCAGTGTCGTGAGCAATGGTGGTGATGATGTGACGGGCGCGGGTGGTGTCATGCCGCTGCCGCATGAGCGGGCCGTTACACCGCCGGCAACCAAGGTTTTATCAATTTGCAATACAGCACAGGTTAGGCGTTTGTCTGAGCTAGCACGGGCGCGAATAAAATAGGGTGGGCTTAGATTGGTAGGGATGCGTAGATTATTTAAGACAAAGGTGCCATCGGCTTTTACACGATTATCACCCAAGGCTTCACCAATCAGTGTCCAGCGTTCTATTGGTGCGTTTTCGCTGCTCGACAAAAAAATATCAATGCTGTCTTCAGGTTTAAATCCATTGCCTTTTATTGTAAATGGTTGAATGAGAACAAAATCCTCTACAATTGATAATTCACCCATACCCCAAGGGTGTGGGGTGATGGAGGGGGTGACAAGGGCAAATTTAAAAATGGGGCGAGAGGCATTTGCCACTAAGCAACCTGCGATTGCAGCTACGCCAATAATAAATGATACGGCTGCGATCAGGTATTGTGCAAATCGTTTCTCTGTATCCATTGATAAGCGTTTATTTTATGTCAAAATCACAGCGCATTGATAATTTGGGTGTGGCTATGTCATAGCAGTTTTGAGTCTTCGCTTTTTTTAGATCCCATCTTATTTTTTAGGCGGTGGCCTAACAGTTTACAATAAGATTATCTCCAGATTTATGAATAATCAATCCACAATAAGAACGAGTCATGATGCCTACGCTTTGTTAGCGCGTTATTACGATCTGCAACATAGCGCCCTTATCGATGATATCCCAATGTATTTAAACTTAGCCCGCCAATATAAGCAAACTGAGACCCGTGCAACGAAGTTGTTGCCAGTGACAGTGCTTGAAATTGGATGTGGGACAGGCCGCATTATGGCTCCTTTGGTGAGTGTTGGTATTCATGTCGTTGGGGTTGATGAATCTGAGGAAATGTTAGCCATTGCACGTGAGCGTCTGAGCCAAATTCATCATGCAAAATATACGCTTATTACTGCCGATGCCTGCACTCTGCAATTAGAACAGACCTTTGATCTGGTTGTGATTGCGCTCAATACATTTTTACATAACCTTACTCGCGAAAATCAATTGGCAATGTTACGCACGGCCTATGCCCATTTGCGGGCAGGTGGATCATTAGTGATCGATTTACCCCCAAATGACGAAATGGCAAATCAACCTGATGATGGTGAGTTTGAATTTGAAGTGCGTATTATTGACCCTATTAGGCATACTGAGATCAATAAATATGTGTCAAGCCGTCTATTTTGGGCCAATCAAGAGCAGTTGCTGCATTACCGCATTGAAGAGCTTCAGCAAAACCAAAAAATGCAAGAAACCCAAGTTGAATTTCGCTTGCGGCATGTTTTTCGTTTTGAAATGGACTTATTGTTGACGATGGCTGGGTTTTCATCTGATCAATGCCATTGGTATGGAAATTATGATCTTGATTCATATGATGTCGTAGGGGCACATATGGATGCAAATGCCCGTATGGTCGTCATTGCAAAAAAATAATATGCCAATCCGCACCCGTTTAACCATTTTATATGGCACAATTCTTACTGTCATGTTGTCGGTGTTTGGGGCAGCGGTGTTTGCTATTGTGTCAGTTACCTTGCCCCGCACTGTAGATACTGTGCTGCGTGAGACCGCCAATGCCATTCTTGAACAAAGTTCTGGCCCGATTGATACGCTGGTTATTCGCGATTTTCCAAGTTTAGATAGTCTAACCGATGTGGGCGTGGCGGTACAAGTCATTAACTTAGAGGGCAAAGTCGTTAATTCAAACCTTAAAGGCAGTTTTAGTGGTTATTTAGACCCAGCTTCTGTACAATCAGCCTTAAGTGCACCAAATGGCCCTTACCGCGAATATCAAACTACGGTGCGGTTGCGTGGCACGCGCCCATTACGGGTCTTTACTTATCCAATTCTTGGCTCAAAGTCAGAGCAGGTTTTTGGTTATATTCAATTAGGTCGCCAAATTGATGACCTTGAGAGCGCCATTCAAAGCTTGCTTTTTAGTTTGTTAATCGTTGGCATCGTTGGGGTGGTGCTTTCGGCGGCGGCAGGCGCAGCAATGGCACAGCGTGTGTTGGGGCCAGTCGATGAAATTACCCGCGCCGCCCTCGAAATTTCACGCGCCGATGATTTAAACCGACGTGTGCCAGTGACCAGTAATGATGAAGTAGGGCGCATGGGGATGGCCTTTAATGAAATGTTGGAACGCCTACAATCGCTCTTTCGCGCCCAGCAACGTTTGGTGGCCGATGTTTCACACGAACTGCGTACCCCATTAACAGTGGTGCGTGGCAACGCTGAATTGATGTATGCGATGGGGTGCGCCGATATCGAATCGATTCAGGCGATTGTGAAAGAAAGCGAACGCATGACCCGTATGGTTAGCAATTTGCTGTTGCTTTCACAAGCCGATTCGGGGCAGTTGCCCATGAAGGTTAAACCGCTTGATTTGGGTTCGATCTTAGAAGACATTGAGCGCAGCGCCAATATTATGTCGGCAGGCCGGCATGAAATTCGCATTAATGTATGTGGCGATTTGATTGTGCGCGGGGATGAAGACCGCATGAAGCAAGTATTGTTGAATTTAGTAGATAACGCCATTAAACACACCCCCGCAGATGGTCGCATTACGATTTCAGCCGATTGTTTGATGGGGCCAGATAAAAATCATCAACAAATAAAACTGAGCGTTAGCGATACAGGCCCCGGCATCCCTGCACCCGATTTGCCCCATGTGTTTGATCGTTTTTACCGTGTCGATAAATCACGCTCGCGTGAATTGGGTGGTGCTGGGTTGGGGCTGGCGATCGTGCGTTCAATCGTCGAGGCACATGGGGGGCACATTGATGTTGAGAGCGTGTTAGGCGAAGGTACCACTTTCAATGTGTGGTTGCCAGCATATGAGCCAAATGTGGTTTAGGCACGGCGGCGCGCTAAAGGCAACATTTGGGTGATGGAAAATGCGAACGCCACACCGCACACCCCAAACATGGTGGCATAACCAAACACATCAATAATAATCCCAATGACACTTGTGGCGATCATGATGATGCCAATCAGCGTGTTTGTTAGGCCAAACCAAGTCGAGCGCTCGGCAGGTGGGGCAATTTCCATCACCATTGGCCCGCCTGATACCTGAATGGCGGTATTGGTGAGGCCGCTTAAGACGAAAAACACTGGCACCAGCATTTGCGAAATGCCAAGCGGTAAGACGATCATAATGCCGATACTGCACATTATCACCCCAGCAATGCCCGATAAGATCAAATTGAAGGGGTTGCCTTTGGTTGCACTGATGCGCCCAAAGATAAAATTGCTGACAAAATTTGAGGCAATAGTCACCGAAACCATCGCGCCCAAAAAGCCATCGCTGATATTTAACACCCGTTTGGCATAAACCGTAATAAATGGAATCGCTGCGATCCCGATAGCAATACTTAAGCGCCCAATCAAAAATTGACGGTAATGATTTTGGGTGCGAATGATTTCGAGGCCACGTGTGAGTTGTTCACGCAGGTCAAATTGGGGGATGGGATTATCGTCGGGTGGCTCAATGGTTAAGCCATAAGACCAATAGCTAAGTGCAAAAAATACGGTTGCAATCGCAAATAAGAGCGCGTAATTGCGCGGGTAAATGAGCAATCCTTGCCCAATTTGCCCTGTTAACACCAAGACCACAATGCCACTTCCCAAAATACCCATTAAAGTACCGAAGCCATTGCGCATGGCGAACAACATGCCCCGTTTATTGGATGGAATAGTTTTTGAGGTAACAATCATCCATGGTAAACCGCTTAGGCCATCAGACAAAGAGATAAAGACGATGCATAAGAAAAATAACCCTAAAATAAGACTAGGATCGTGCAGCAAAAATGCGCCTATGACCATGATGAGCCATGCCACCAGCCGAATAAATGCATTGCGTTTATAAAAAACGATCTTAACGCGATATTGCTCAATAAAAGGGGCGGCAAAAAATTGCGGCAAAAACCAGCCAGTTTGACGCATCGGCGCTAGCAAGGCGATTAGGGTATTTGAGCTGGTTAATTGGCTTAAAAAAGCTGTCATTACCACGCGCGTATCGACCAATGATTCGCCAAACGCATAAAATAAGGCGTTACCCATGCTATAAACAAAGTTGCGTCGATAGAGTTTATCGACTTGAGCCACTTGGTTAAAGGTTTGGCTCATGGGGGTCTGGTCAGGCGGGCTGGATATTTGCGACATTATTTTGTGAGGAAGGATGCAAATTATAATGATGATACATTAGTCTTTTAGACTTTTAGAATTATTCGAATAAACGCCGCACACAATTGGCGTAGAATCAGCAAAAATTTATGGCAACGCCTCAAAATCAAGACGCAAAAATGGTGCTCGTGGTCGATGATGAACCACGCATGATTAATTTCATCCGTATGAACCTCGAAATTGAACGATTTCAGGTGATTTCGGCCAAAGATGGCTTAGAAGCCGTGCGGAAAACCCGTGAAATGCTGCCCGATTGCGTATTGTTAGATGTTATGATGCCTGAAATGGATGGTTTTGAGACATTGCGTTTGATTCGGGAAGAAAGCACGGTTCCGGTGATTATGTTGACCGCCCGAAATGATGAAGAAGACAAGGTAAAAGGTTTGTCTTTGGGAGCCGATGATTACATTACTAAGCCATTTAGCCCGCGTGAATTGGTGAGCCGTGTCAAAGCCGTGATTCGTCGTTCAGAATTGCCATCTCAAGTTGAAAAATCTCTCGTTAAAGTTGATGAGCATTTGTCGATTGACTTTAATCGACGCGAGGTAATTATTGACAACGAGCCGGTAAAATTGCGCCCGACTGAATGGCGTTTGCTTTATCATTTGGTACAAAATGCTGGTTGGGTGGTGCCGCATGAAACCTTGCTTTCAAAAGTATGGGGTTGGGAATATCAAGACGAAACACAATATCTGCGGCTTTACATTACTTATTTGCGTCAAAAAATTGAAAAAAATTTGGCAAATCCACACTATATCCTCACTGAGCGCGGTGTTGGTTATCGTTTTGTTGATTTTAAAAAATAAGTAGATTTTGGCGTTACGTCTTTAGAATTTACCTGCCTAGAGACGCAAAGGCACCAAAAAACTAAAATGCGTCAATCTGACGATGAAAAAACATTGTCTTAGTCAGCTAATCGTAGGTAAATCGCCCATAAGATCGGTTGTTTTTGCGCTAGAACGGTTCTATAATCATTAGCGTGATGGATGCCATCGATGCTAATAATCCTAATATTCAAGTCCAGTCACTCGGACAAAGCTTCTGGTATGACAATATTCAACGTAGTCTCATCCAGAATGGAGAATTGCGTCAGCTCATTGAAGATTATGGTGTTTTAGGCATTACATCAAATCCAGCCATTTTTGCAAAGGCAATTATATCGAGCAACGATTATGACTCGGACATACTCGAATTGGCACAAAACTGTGCCGATGCAAAATGCATCTATGAGCGCTTTGCCATTGCTGATATTCAGGCCGCCGCCGATATGCTCGAACCCATTTATGAGCAGACACAAGGGTTAGATGGTTATGTTAGCCTCGAAGTTTCGCCATTTTTGGCGCGTGATTGCAATGGCACGATTGCCGAAGCCCGCCGTTTAAATCGTGAAGTCGCCCGCAAAAACTTAATGGTGAAGGTTCCTGCAACGTCTCAATGTATCCCTGCGATCCAGCAACTTATTGAAGATGGCATTAATATCAACGTTACACTCATTTTTTCGCTAAATGGTTATGAGCAGGTGGCTCGCGCCTTTATTGCGGGGTTGGCTGCCCGCGCCCAAAAAGGACAATCATTGAATGTAGCTTCTGTTGCATCATTTTTTGTCAGCCGTGTTGATGTGTTGGTAGATAAGTTGCTCGACGAAAAAATTGCACTTGCGGCTGAGCAAGAAAAAGCCCATTTGACGACCCTTAAAGCCAAGTCTGCCATTGCTAACGCTAAATTGGCTTATGAAATTTTTGCACGTATTTTTGCCGAAAAAGAATGGCAGGTATTGGCCAAACAAGGTGCTCGCCCACAACGGGTATTGTGGGCCAGCACTAGCACCAAGAACCCGACTTTGCCAGCCACTTATTATGCCGATGCACTCATCGGCCCACAAACGGTCAATACCCTGCCGCCTGCCACATTAAAGGCTTTTTTTAGTCAGGGTACCGCATCAACCACCCTCACCTGTGATCTGAAAGCTGCGCACAAGGTGATGAAGGATTTGGCTGCAGCAGGAATTTCTATGCAGCAAGTATGGCAAAAACTGCAAGATGACGGTGTAACTTTATTTGCCGATGCCTTTAAGTCATTATTGGCTAGTGTTGATGGCAAACTCGCCGCCGTTGCAGTGCGTGGGCATGGCAGCAATTTGGGCGATGCCGAGGCCTATGTCGGCGAATTGGTTAAATTGAAGGCAGCGGCCAAAGTGTGGGCTAAAGATGCGGCTTTTTGGAGCACTGAACCTGAGCATGTCAAATTGATTAACAACCGTTTGGGTTGGTTAAATAGCACAACGTTTATGCGTGACCGCATCACCGAAATTAAAAAATTGCGCGAAGATGTCATTGCGGCTCGCTACACAGATGTGATTGTGTTGGGCATGGGCGGCAGCGCCCTTGCAGCAGAAACATTGCGCCAGCTATTTGCCGCCAAATCAACGGCTGAAAAAGCCAAATTGCGGCTACACGTGTTAGACACCACAGACCCCATTACTGTGCGGCATTTAACCGAATCGATTGACGATTTATGCAAGACGCTTTTTATTGTCGCCAGCAAATCGGGCAGCACGATTGAAATTACCTCGTTTTACACCCATTTTCGCAGCAAAATGGATGCCTGTGCGGGCGAGGCGGCAGGTATGCACTTTGTTGCCATTACCGATGAAAACACCCCATTGCAACAATTAGCCGCCGCAGAACAATTTCGGCATGTTTTTATTAATCCGGCGAATATGGGGGGCCGTTATTCAGCATTGTCCTATTTTGGGCTGGTTGCGGCGGGGTTGATGGGCCTGAATCTTGATATGTTGCTGGATCGTGCCGAGGCGATGGCACGCGCCTGTAAATATGATAGCGAAGTAAACCCGGGCTTGTGGCTGGGGGCCATAATAGGCGGGGCAGCGCTAATTGGGCGCGATAAATTGACATTTATCATGTCGCCCCAAATCGCCAGCTTTGGGTTGTGGGTGGAACAACTGATTGCCGAAAGCACCGGCAAACGTGATCGCGGTGTCGTGCCGATTATTGGCGACGAAGCCAATTTAAAGCAGGTTGATCGTTTGGGCAAAGATCGGCTGTTTGTGCATTTTAAAATGGCGGGCGATATCACGCACGATAAATTGATTGGTGCCCTTAAAAAGGCGGGTATGCCGTTGATCGAGATTACGCTGGCAGATTTGTTTGATATTGGGGCCGAGTTCTTTCGCTGGCAATTCGCTACCGCCATTGCTGGGGCGGTGTTGGGGGTTAATCCATTCGATGAACCGAACGTGGCTGAGAGCAAGACCAACACCAAGCGTTTGTTGGGTGAATATGAGCGGACTGGTCAATTTATGATTGAGGCCAGCAGTCGTAGCCCGAATGGTCAATTAAACAAATTTTTGCGCAGCGCCAAGGCGGGTGATTACGTCTCGGTGCAGGCTTATTTGCCTTATCTGCCCCAAGTTGATGATTTGTTGCAAAAACTGCGTGTGAGCATTGGCACACGTTATGGCGCACCAGTGACGGTTGGCTATGGCCCACGTTTTTTACACAGCACTGGTCAATTACACAAGGGTGGGGCCAATAATATTGTGGTGCTGCAACTGACCTATGATGCCGATCAAGACATGGGTATTCCGGGCGAGCCATATACTTTTGGCACGCTCATGAGGGCGCAAGCCTTGGGCGATTATGAGGCGCATCGCGCTCATTTTCATCGTGTGATGCGTTTGCATCTGGGCAAAGACCCTACCGCTGCCCTCAAAAAATTGGTTAAATCGACTAAAGGTCAAGTTCGTAAGCCCGTTGCTAAGAAGCTATGATTATTGGCTAATTTCACTATCGCCTCAAAAGCGTTGCTTTCGAGGCGATAGTGAAATTGGCGCAACTTTTTATCCCTAAAATTGGGCGTGTCTCAACGCACCCAATTCTCATTCTGCAATATAACTTGCGATGATGCCATACATTTTTTCAATGGCTTGGGGTTGTTGCAAATGGGTTGTGTTAATGATGATTGCATCGCTGGCTGGGCGTAGTGGTGAGGTGGCACGTGATGAATCTGTGTGATCACGTTGGCGCATGGCGGCTAGCACGTCTTCATAATGGCTGTTTTGCCCATGTTTTAGCGCCTCATAATGTCGGCGTTGTGCCCTTGCCTCAACTGAGGCGGTTAAATAAATTTTGATGGGCGCATTGGGCAGCACGACAGTACCGATATCACGCCCAGCCATAATAATATTGCCTTTATCGCCAATTCGCCGTTGTTGCGCAACCATCAATTCACGCACTTTGGCATAAGCTGAAATTTGCGAGACACCAGCGTCTACTTTTGCTTGGCGAATTTGCCATGTCACATCTTTTCCATCTAACACCACATCGGCTGGTCGCCCATCATCGATGCTGGCTGGGCCAAC
>JAGWYZ010000072.1 GCA_018969115.1 Chloroflexota bacterium
AGCTATGCACTTCGTCAGCGAGTCGCAAAATGGTGTAATCGCTCGGTCTGCCGCCGTCGGCGATAAATTGCTCGAACTCATAGCGCCAGCGCCCGGGGAATTCACGCCGAAAGAAGGCAAGTAAATCGGGGATTTCGGCGGGTGTGAGGGGGCAAATGATGGCTTGGCTAGCCGCGGCGGGTATGGCGAAACTGGAAGCGGCTGCGGTCGAGAGGTCGCAAGCCACATCCCAACACAGCCGGTCTGAGGTGACAAAGCCACGCCGGGTAAAAAATGTGTCATCGCCCATGTTCGCTGGGTAGCCGGGCATAAAGGTGCGGATGCCCGCCCCTAACCAAACTTTTTCACACCCATGATCTTTTAGCCAGCTGATGGCCCAATTTAACAAGGTGCTGCCATGCCCTTGGCGTTGATGGGCGGGGTCAACTGCGATGAAATCGACCCAGCCGAGTGGGGCTGCGCCGTTGAGCGCGGGGTCGAGCTGCGCCATGTTGGTCATGGCGCTTACGATGACGATGCCGACGACATGCCCATTTGACCATGCCAGTTTAATGGCTTGTTGTAACCCATTACATGGGCGGGTTTGCATTTTTAGCAAATGTGGCGTGATATTGAGTTGGCCTTTAAAGGCGAGTTGTGAAAATTGTGCAACTGTGTTTAGATGGGCTTCGTAAAAATCATTGTCTGGCATAAGGCAACTATACTGCATGTGATGATTTTGCTCGGGTTCAGATGATTGCCCGATGCAAATGGCTTATGCAGCGTCTATAATTTTGGTATTGTTATTAAGGGGGAATTAAGATGGATTACGGAAAAATTTTTACACGGGCGTGGCAATTGGTGTGGCGCAACAAGGTGCTTTGGGTGTTGGGTATTTTGGCCTCATGCGCGGGCGGCGGTGGTGGTGGCAGTTTTAATCTGCCGAATGGTGGCAATAGCGGCAGTACATCAACCAACCCAGATCAGATGATGCAGGATGTTGGGCGCTGGTTGCAAAATAATATTGACATGGTGATTGGGATTGTGCTTGCTGTCATATGTATTTTGTTTGTGATTGGTTTTATTTTTTGGTTGATTGGTATTTTGGGGCGTGGGGCCTTGGTGGCAGGGGTTGACCAATTAGAAGCTATTGGGCATACCACTTTTCGTGAGGCTTGGCAGGGCAGCACCCAATATTGGCGGCCTTTGTTGGGCATGCATATCTTGCTCGAATTGCCAGTCTTGATTGGGGTGTTGATTATGCTGGGTGGCGGTGGCGCGCTGGCTTACCAGATATTTCAAAACACTTTGGCTACCCGCGGCAGCATCAGCCCTGAGATGACCAGCACATTAATTGGGGCGGTCTGTGTCGGCATTCCGCTCATTTGTGGCATGGTGATTTATGGTGTGTTTGCGGCCATTTTGCGCGTGTTTGGCGAGCGAGCCATTATGCTCGAAGACCGCGCAATGATGGATGGTCTACGCACGGGTTGGGCGGTGTTTCGTCGTAATATGAGCAATGCCATTGTGTTGGGTGTGTTAATGTGGTTGATTGGGATCGCAGTCGGCATCGTTTTTGGCATCCTTGCTGTGATTGTAGCGCTGCCGGCAGACATTGGGGCAGCGGTGACAGCCAACCAGTCGGGTTTAAATGCCGCTACAATTGGCCTCATTACTTGCGCGGCTGGCCTCATTGGGGTGGTGGCAGCGCTGGTGAATGGCATTGTGACTGCCTTTAGCTCTACCTTGTGGACTTTAGCGTATCGACAATTTAGCAAGTAAAATTAGCGTCATCTTAATCATTGGGAGTGTTCCCAAAAGACGTAATGCCGAGATCACGATCGCTTCATTTTTGGAAAGGGCTTTGCCCTCTTCAAAAATGAAGCGATCGTGATCTCGGCGAAAATTTGCATTACTTGCGCCGATTTTATATTCCTACCCTGCAAGGGGAAATAGGATTACAACAATGAATTACCATATAACTACTTTTGGCTGTCAGATGAATGAAGCTGACTCACAACGCCTTGCCAGCGAAATGGAAAAACTAGGTTTGCGTGCGACTGAAGCATGGCAAACTGCCGATGTCTTGGTGGTAAACACCTGTGTGGTGCGCCAAAATGCCGAAGACCGTGCCCAAAGCTACCTGCATATGCTCAAGCCATATAAGCAGGCCAACCCTAATATGACGATAGGGGTGATGGGGTGTTTGGTCGGGGTGCGCGGCAATACGCCATTGCGCAAGGCATTCCCCTATGTTGATGTGTTTATGGCCCCCAGCGAACCCGCCCCGATGGTGGATTTTTTGCTGCAAAAAGAGGGCAAATTATTGCTCGACCGCGAAACTGATGCGCGTTTTGCCTTGCAAGATGGCGTGATTTCATCGCCAGAGTTGCAATTGCCCCAGCACGAAGTAGGCAAGCGGGTGACGGTAAATGTGCCGATTGTGTATGGTTGTTCACATGCTTGTACGTTTTGCATCATTCCATTTCGTCGTGGGGTTGAACGCAGCCGCCCAATCGACGAAATTGTGAGTGAAGTGAAGTCGTTGGTGGCCCAAGGGGTAAAAGAAATTACGTTGTTGGGTCAAATTGTGGATCGCTATGGCTATGATTTGTTGGGCAGCGATTACAAGATTCGGGCCTACAACCCGGGGGCCGCTTCGGGCAACCCATCGCAGCAATTGCCGATGAAAACACCGCTCACCGATTTATTTCGTCAGCTTAATGACTTGCCGGGGCTAGAGCGCATCCGTTTTCTCACTTCGCACCCGAATTGGATGACCGATGAACTGCTCGACGCGGTGAATGAATTCCCCAAGGTGATGCCACATATTGAAGTGCCGGTGCAGGCCGGTGATGATGATGTGTTGATGACGATGCGCCGCGGCTATACCCGTGATGATTATCGGCGGCTAATCGATCGTATTCGTGCCAAAGTGCCACATGCGGGTATCGCCACCGATATTATTGTGGGGTTTTGTGGTGAGACCGAGGCGCAATTTATGCAGACCTATGACTTGCTCGAAGCGTTGAAGCTTGACATCATTCACCTTGCCAAATATAGCACCCGCCCACATACCAGCGCATCGCGCAATTTGGTTGATGATGTGCCCGAAGAAGAAAAGACCCGTCGTTTGAAGATGCTCGAAGCGCAACATGCCCGTATTACGGCTGAAATTAACGAGAAGTTTATGGGGCAACGCACCCAAATTTTGGTCGATGGACAGCATAAAGGCAAGTGGCGTGGGCGCACCCCACAAAATAAATTGGTCTTTTTTGAAGATCAAACGCAAGACTGGCATGGCAAATTGGCCGATGTCACTATCAATTGGACCGGTCCTTGGAGTATGCAAGGCGTGCTGTAAAAATTACGAATTACGAATTAGAAAATGAGGCTATCCTCGCTAATTCGTAATTCGTAATTCGTAATTTTTCATGTTTTCTTCTCAAGTCCAAATTAATCTTGCTGCCATTCGCCATAATGTGTGGCTGATCAAGCAATTTGTGGGGCCAACTGTGGCCGTGATGGCGGCGGTTAAGGCCAATGGCTATGGGCATGGGGCGGTGGCGGTGGCACAAGCCGCATTAGAGGCGGGCGCTACTTGGCTGGGGGTAGCTCATTTAGCCGAAGCCGTTGCCTTGCGTGAAGCTGGGTTGACGGGTCCGGTGTTGGTGCTGGGACACACCCCAGCCGCGTTGGCGGCCCAAGCTATTCAACTGCAACTGCATATAACGCTTACCGATCTGGCAACTGCCCGCGCATTTTCGGCAGCGGCAGTGGCGGCTCAAACGCTATGTTGGGCGCATATTAAAATCGACACAGGGATGGGGCGGTTGGGCGTGTTGCCCGATAATGCGCAAGCATTTATTGCACAAGTATCGGCTTTGCCCAATATTGCGTTGGCTGGCATCTTTACCCATTTTAGTTGCGCCGACAGCGACCCTATTTACACCCAACACCAAATTCAACAATTCGAGCGCATCGTGTTAAGTGCTAAGTTAGAAGTGCTAAGTTTGCCTTACTCAGCACACATTCACGCCTGCAACTCGGCTGGCTTAATGGCTTATCCGCAGGCCCATTTTGATCTAGTGCGTTTGGGCATTGCCATGTATGGCTTATCGCCTTTTGCGCCTGCCGATGCGCCGACTGCCGCCGCCCAAGCCATTATTGCGCAATTGCGTCCAGCGTTGGCGTGGCATACCCACATTACCAGCCTAAAAACCTTGCCAGATGGCTGGGCGGTGAGCTATGGCGCAACCTATCGTTGTGTTGGGCCACGTTGTATTGCTGCCATTCCGGTGGGTTATGGCGATGGGTTTCGACGTGCGCCGCAGCATTTTGGCGAGGTGCTGGTGCGCAATCGGCGTGCCCCTATTGTTGGGCGGGTGTGTATGGATCAAAGCATGATTGATGTGACTGATATACCTGATGCTGAATTGGGCGACGAAGTGGTGATCATTGGCAGACAAGGTGATGACCAAATTACAGCAGATGCTGTTGCTGCGCGGGTTGGCACCATCAATTATGATATCGTTACCAGTCTATTAACACGCCCAGCGCGTGTATATCTTGATTAATGCTATGTCTATTTCATACCATATTCGCCCATTTAAAGATATGTCAGATCATGAGCAATGCGAACAAGCCCAAAGCATTATTTGGAATGATCCGTTGTATACCCCCAGCAATTTCACGGTGACGATTCAGCGACACGGCGGTATTGTGTTAGGCGCGTTTACGCCCGAGGGCAAAATGCTCGGCTTTGTGCTCAGTTTTCTTAGCCCGGCGCACATTCCGGCCAATGGCCCGCGCGCTGCGCAAGGGCTTAGCCAACATTCACAAATGGCCGGGGTGATGCCCGAAGTGCAAGGTATGGGGATTGGCGAAGCGCTGAAAAAAGCGCAGGCCGAGGCCACATTGGCGCTGGGGCAAAATCTGATGACTTGGACCTATGACCCGTTAGAGGCACGTAATGCTTGGTTGAATTTAAATAAATTAGGCGTAATCGTGCGTAAATATATTCCAAATTGTTATGGTGATATGCGCGATGGGCTTAATCGTGGCTTGCCTTCAGACCGCTTTGAGCCAGAATGGTGGCTAACACCCGAAACCCGCGCTTATTTTAACGAAGCTAACGCTAGCGCAAAGATGGAAATTGAAATAACACCTCATTTTCAGGCGCTCAAAAAGGCTGATCGTGCTGCCGCCTTGGCTTTGCGTTTGCGCACTCGTGACCAATTTATGCAGGCCTTTGCCGATGGGTATGTGGCGGTGCGGCTCGAGCGCACGCCGCATCGCACGGCGTATATGTTGATAAAGGTGTGATGTGTGAGAAGCTGAAGTGCCGTCATCTTGACGGCACTTCAGTGATCTAGATCCCCAGCGTCGCTTTGGGAGCTAGATCGTGAAATCGACATAATCTTGCATCACCTCAGAATTTGCTCTAAATTATGGCTCGGGCATATTGGGCGCGGTTAAATCAACCGCAGTTACCTCACAAAAATCCCGGGCAAGAAAATATCACAATCACCTTTGGCACAAGCATAGGTAGCTGTCACTGTGATATTTGAGCCAGCCGCAATAATATTGTGTTCGCGCTCATCACCGCTATCCCAGCTTATAAAAGCGACTTTGCTGGTTGCCCCTTTTTGGGTTTGGGGTGCGTTTAAATGAATGGTATAGCCCTCCCATGTTTCGAGCGTGATAGGCGTTTTTAACTCGGCATTATTGGCATATATTTTTAAGCCGGGTGGGTTCGAAAGCAAGGTGATTTGGCTGCGCCGTGGCTGCAAAATTTGGGTGTGCACCGTGCTTAACCCTTGCGAATCGGTCGCTGTTAACCTAATTTCGAGACGGCTATAGCCTGCAAAGATATCTTCTTGTTTAGGGGCGGTAAAAGACACGCTATTGCCTTTGCTGGGGGCAAGCAGTGGGTGTTTGTGGGCAAAGTTGGCATCGATGACATCGATATGATGCAAAAACGCCTCCCATACCAAAGACGAGCCGGGTAGGATACCGTCATCATCGTCGGTTGCCTCAGCCTCTAATACAATTTGTTGCCCAACCCGAAAAGTGGTATCGGCGGCGGGCTGGATCATGTTGATTTTTGGCGGGGTATTGCCGATATAAACTTTGAGAGGATAAGGCTTTGAGGGTGTATTTAATGTGTCATAAACGGTTAATTTTGCTACATACACCCCTTCTTTTTGATAAGTATGTTGAATGATGGGGGTTGTTACGGTAATGACATTACTGGCATCCCCAAAATCCCATTCATAGCGCAAAGGTGTGCTGTTTGGGTCACGGCTGCGCACGGCACTAAAGTTGATAGTGGCCGGAGCGTTTGCACTGTAATTTTGCTCAGTTGTTGCAATTGCGGTAGGAGGGACATTCATATCGCCAAGGTAAACCATGCGCCGCACCCCGGCTCCACCCGACACTGAGCCAAATAGCGCATCGTATGGCCCATAAGTGGTGTAATACAATGCTTGCGTGTTACTGTAAGGGGCAAACACCATCGAAATGATGGGTGACATTTCGGTGGCAACGGTTGTCTTAATATAAGCATCCCCTATTTTTTTGACCTGAAAAAGTGTGCCACAAGCAAAATCGCCATATAAATATGCACTGTCAAATGATTCGGGCCAAATACCATGTGGCACAACTGCGCCGCCGGTAATGGCACTGCAATGTTCGGTATTGTTATGTTGATATGAATAGATGGGGTCGGTTAGGTTTACACTTGTCGTCGGGTCTAAAGGCTTGCAATCGTCACCAAAAGTGTCAGTTGGGCATACCCCTTCACGTACGGGCCAGCCATAATCACCACCGGCCTTGCCAATGTTGATTTCTTCCCAGGTGCGCCAGCCTACATCATTGATATACATCACCTCGTTGTGGGCGTCATCTAACCCAAAGGTAAAACGAAATGGGTTACGCAAGCCTCTGGCCCAAATTTCTTGGCATACTCGTTCTTCAACAATTTTGCTGGTATCAATCTTGGCACAGGGTTGGGCATTAAGTTCTTTTACATATGGGTTATCGGTTGGGGTGCTGCCATCGCTATTTATGCGTAAGATTTTGCCATTGAGCATTGCCAGCGATTGGGCATAACCGGCCAAAGTGCTACCGTCACCCACGCCAATATACAGTTTGCCATCTTGCCCAAAGCGCATTCCGCTGCCATTATGGCTGCCGCGGGGGGTTGGCAATTGGTCAACCAAAATCAGCTCACTTTGGAGATCAATGTTATTATCGGGTGGTAAGGTAAAGCGTGAAACCCGATTATAGGTTGGGGCGATATACGGGCATTCCTCTGGGCTAGTTTGGTAGGTGTAATATACATAAATATAGTCATTGTTGCCGAAATCGGGGTCAATGGCTAACCCATCTAGCCCCGTTTCAATATTGTTACACACCACTTTCGATAAATTGAGAGCAAGCATTGGCGAAGCTTGCCTACCATCGGTTTTGGGAATAACATATAAATAGCCGGGTTGGCTAGTGACCAACATGCGACCATCTGGCGTGAAGGCTAAATCAGTTGGGCTGGGAATGCTGGCGATTAGCGTATCTTCAAACCCGTGTGGCACTGAAGCAGTTGTTTTGGTGGGGGTGTTGTTTACAGGCAGATACTTACCATTGTTGGCGGTGATAGGCTGAGTAATGTTAATAATATTAAGTAAGGAAAGTGCTGTGACAACACTAAGGAACGAACGATGTGTTCGCATAGACTTAGACATGATGGATTGTGCAATAAATAATACAAGTGTACAGCGCTTCAGCTAATACATTCTAAGATCACGGTAAAAATTGTGTAAATCCGGGGCTAATATCACCTAAAATAACTGCCTGTCGTGCGCCAGTGGCAGCCGGCAAATTGCTGGGGCGATGATGTAACGTTTCATAGGCCAACATCGCAAAGGCGATGGCCTCTTTTGCATCGCTATTAACACCCAATTCGTCTGAGGTGAGTACCTGTATATGTGGTTGATATTGCCGTAATTGCTCACCCAACATACGCATGAGGGTTGGGTTACGTGCACCTCCGCCCGATACAATCACTTCATCGGGCAAACGCGGCAAAAACTCGGCGTAGGCGCGGGCAATAGAGGCTGCCGTTAGCAAGGTAACCGTTGCAGCAATATCTTGACTTTGCACATGTCTTGTGCTGGCCGATTGCCAAATTTCGGCCCCAAAATGTGCCCCAAAAACCTCGCGCCCAGTTGTTTTGGGTGGTGTTTGGGCTAAAAATGGGTGATCCATCAATTCTTCGAATAATGTGCCATCGACGCGGCCTGATGCGGCCAATTGACCATCCATATCACATTGCCACTGCCCGTTTGTAATACGTCGCGCTACGTCATCGATGAGCATATTACCCGGCCCAGTGTCGAAGGCAAAGGCCGGTATATTGGGGGTGGCGTTGGCGGCTGGCAAAAAAGTGACATTGCCAATGCCACCAATATTTTGTGCGGCGCGAGTGCGAGTAGGGTGCGTCAGCAGCATCACATCGACATAAGCCACCAGCGGTGCGCCCTGCCCACCTGCCGCAATATCACGGGCGCGAAAATTGCTGATTGTGGTAACACCGGTGCGTTCGGCAATGACAGCCCCAGCCCCAATCTGTAACGTGGCTTGGCCGGGGATGTGCCAAACGGTTTGACCGTGACTGCCAATCGCATCAATTTGGTCGATACGCAACCCAGCCGCCGTTGCCCCTGTGATTGCAGCCTGTGCAAAGGCTTCGCCCAACGCAAAATTAAGGCCGCAAATACGGTCAACTGTTGCTTGTGGCGTAACACAGTGCAATATTTCACGCTGCAAGGCTGACTCGAACGGTATGGTGCTATAACCACGCAAGCGCCAATCGAATGGGGCTGTTGGCGTTGGCTTGCCATTGATTTCAACCACTGCCACGTCAATGCCATCTGCCGATGTGCCGGACATTAAACCGATGATGTTCATAAAATGTTAGTGCTGAGTGCTGAGTGCTGAGTAGAAAATTCAAATTCTTTTTTGCTCAGCACTTAGCACTTTCCTATGGATTTGGTTGTGTTTTCTTCAGATCGGGCAAAAAGGTGCGATTGTTGAATACTTCGTAGACATAAGTAAACGCCAAGCGCCGATTGTTGCTATAACCGCCAATGACATAAAACTCGGTAAGCGAGGCCGCCACTGCCACATTGCGCCAGTCGCCAATTAGGGGGGTCTCAAACGAAGTCCAGCGGTTATTTACCGAATCATAACGCTCATTAAACCCAACAAAACTAGCCTGCCCGCCACCGATGGCATAAAGTGTACTGCCGATGCGTGCCAGCCCAAACCCGCCGCGTGGAATGAGCATCGGTGCACATTCGGCCCATGTATTTGTGGTGGGGGTGTAGACCTCGCAAATGCTTGATTCACGCCCATCGTCATACCCCCCCACTACAAAAATGCGATCATTTAACGCGACTGCTGCCATCAAGCTGCGGGGCGTTGGCAATGGGGCAATGGCCCGCCATGTGTCGCTTGCGATGTCGTATACATAGCTATTGGCAGTGGTGTTGTTTGCCACTTTGCCGCCAAAGACAAACAATTGCTTGTTGAGAGCTGTCATGGTGTGGCCGGTGGTAGGGCGGGGCAATGGGGCCAAAACGCGCCAAGTGCCATTCACAATGTCATAGGCCTCTAGGCGGTTCGTTGCGATATTATTTGCGGTGGTGCCGCCTGCCACATAAATCAAATTCTCTACAATGCTGGCGACCACATTCCAAACTGGGGTTGGCTTGGGTGCGCCTACGCCGCGCCAGCTATTGCTGCTGCGTTCAAACAACAACACATCTCCTGAAGCACTTTGGTTTATTTCGCCCCCAATTAAATAAATATGGTTGTTGTTGGCGGCTATGGCTGCCGCACGGGCGCGTTGGGTGGGCAAAGTCGCCCGCTGAAACCAGCGTGTGGTTTCGCCGGGGACCAAAAAGCCATTATCGATGGCCTCGACCAAATTTGTGCCGTCAGCATTGGGTGTTGCTACACTGCGTGTAGTTGGCAAGCTAATGACGATGCCAATCAGCATCAATGCCATTATCAGCCCCAGCGCCATTTTGCGCCAACGGCTGAGCTGGGGCATGGGTTGCGGGTTTGGCGCAACCTTTGGCAAAATCGGCACAAATATGGCTGGTGCAGGGGTTGGTTGAATGGTTGTATCGGCCGGCGTGATTTGCGTGCTTGGGTCGGCGGGGCGATCAGGGGGGGCATCGCCGTGAGCAAGATGATTGTCTTCTAAAGCCGAAATCGGTGGTAAATCGGTTGGCTGAAGATGAGATGTATTGGGCAACTGATTTTGCGCATGACCTGAGATTAGCAATAGCGCTATTTCGGGCGGTTTGGTGGCAGGTTCATGACCCGCCGCCACCCAACCACTGCGAATGGCATGTACCGTGACCTCGGTACGTGTGTGTAACCCCAGTTTGGTGAAGATGTTATTTAAATGCACCTTGACCGTGTTGGGGCTAACCGATAGTTGGGTGGCAATTTCTTTGTTGGTGATACCCGCGCTCACTAATTTCACGATCTCAAGCTCGCGCTCGGTGAGGGGTTCATTGAGTTCTGCCATGCGAGGGTCTGATTTTATCAGTGCCTTTGTCACCGAGATGAAGATACGCCTTATTTTTGGCTTAGGCTTTGGAGGGAATTTGGCTAAATTTAAAGCAATCGCCCGAAATTACAAGTCGCACATCGCTTAGTAAGGCAATTTCGCCATGGCGGGCGCTGCTATTTAGCACAATGCGGGCTTCTTCGATGGCGGCAAATTTAAGATGGATGACATCGCCTTTGATCTGCCGCACCCCTTCGCGCAAGGTGGCCCGTTGCAACCCCATCGATAACTGTTGCCATGCAAGGCGATTAAATTGGGGGCTTGCCTCATCCACTGGTAATTGCAATTGCGCATAAGCGATATGAGTGGCGGCGGCTACAATGTCGCTATCTTCTGCGGCGGTTTCGGCCAAATTCGTCAGTACGGTGCGAATGCCAGGGTTAAATTGGCCGAGTAATGGCATCAATTCATGCCGCACACGGTTGCGCAGGTGATGTGGGTCGTCGTTACTGGAATCGTGACGATAATCGAGGTGGTGCTCGTTGCAAAACACCTCAATGTCGGCGCGGCTGACCCTAAGCAGTGGGCGTAGCAAACGCAAATGTTGTGTTTGGGGTGTGCTGATGGGGAGCGGGCTGATGAGGCGCATGCCCTGCAACCCCGCGATGCCAGTGCCGCGAATAAGGCGCAGCAAAATTGTCTCGGCTTGGTCATCGGCGTGGTGGGCCAGCAAAATATGTTTTGCGTCGTAAGCTTGGGCTGTTTGGGCCAAAAAGGCATAGCGCAGGTGTCGCGCTGCTACCTCAATCGATACCCGCTCGCGTTGGGCATGGGCTGCCACGTCACCGTGCCCAATTTGCAGCGGCAAGCCCCGCGCTGTGGCAAAGGCTTGCACAAATTCTGCATCTTCGTCTGAATCATGCCCACGCAGTTGATGATTAAAATGGGCTACGCTTGCTGTAATGGGCAAGGTTGCGCTCAATTGGGCGACACATTCACACAGGCAAATAGAGTCTGCGCCACCCGAAACTGCTATTAACAGGGCTAATGGGCGATCCGCCACATCAGCCATTGCCAACTGCAAGCCGCGCCACACCTCAGTGATAATTTTAGGCTGGTGTGGTGGGGGCGTGAGGCGCATTTTTAAAAATTACGGATGTAAGCCAGTAAATTCAAGGCCAGCACGTTCATCCCAGCCCTTCATCACATTTAGGCATTGAATGGCTGAACCGGCGGCCCCTTTCATCATATTATCGATGGCGCAGATGAGCGTGGCCTTGCGGCCATCTTCACTGAGATAAAACCCGACATCAGCCCAATTGCTACCCGCCAAAATTTTTGGCTCTGGTGCCCGCCAAATGCCGCTGGTGGTCTTGACAATGCGCACAAATGGCTCGCCCTTATAACATTGACGAAAAGCTTTCCATAAAGTCTTTTCGTCGGTTTTATCTTTCAAAAATACATGCACATTGGCCGATACCCCGCGCACCATTTCAATCGACGATACCGTCATGTGAATTGGTGGCAATGGGGTTGCCGCGTTGCCATTGACCGTGTTGATCATCTGCTCAATCTCGGCGGTATGGCGATGGCCGGCGGGTGCATATACCCGCACTGCGCCACTGCGCTCGGGATGATGGCTAGCATCGTTGGCCTCGGCCCCAGCCTCGCTGCTGCCCACTTTTATATCAGCCAAAATGGGTAAGTTGGTGTCGATCAACCCTGCTTTGGCCAAGGGCATTAATGCAAGGTTGGTGGCTGTGGCGTTGCAGCCAACTCCGCTGGCATAGTTTGCGCCCTTTAATTGGGTGCGGGTGAGTTCGGGTAAGCCGTAAACAAATTTTTGCACCCAATGCAGGGCGGGATGTGCACCGCCATACCACTTCGCATAGGCGTTTTGGTCGCGCAGGCGAAAATCGGCGCTTAGGTCGATGATCGTGGGGGCCAATGCAGCCCATTTGTCGATCTGGCTGGTGGCCTCGCCATGCGGCAAGCATAAAAAGATCACATCGCACGGCTTGACATCATCGGGGCGAATGAATTGCAAATTGCCAGCATTTGTGTTTCGCAAATTGGGGTGGGGCACATGGGCAAATTCGCCCATGCGTGAGCGTGAGGTCAGTTGGGTTGCTTCGGCGTGTGGGTGGGCGTTTAACAATCGCAATAACTCGCCGCCGGTGTAGCCTGTGCCGCCAATAATGGCGCAAGTTAGTTTTAAAGATTGAGACATTGTGAGGTTGATTTTAGCGGATATAGGAAGCAGTGCAAAGTGCAAAGTAGAAAATATTAAGTCTATTCGAATATTTTACTTAACACTTAGCACTTTTTATTTTTCACTTCTTTAAGAGAGTGTTTCTTAAATCAATTTTCACTTTTTTGTCAGCTGAAATCATGTGGTTTTATCAAATCAGAGAGCATATTTAGACAAAACGAATGCCAAAATCACTATCTCAGCGTTGTTATGGGGCGGCTTGCCGCCCCATAACAACGCTGAGATAGTGATTTTGGCGAAAAATTGTTTTAAGAAACACTGTCTAATAACATTCTTTTTTCAACACCCCAACAAAAGGTAAATTGCGAAAATATTCATCAAGATCGAGTCCATAGCCAAACACAAATTTATCGGCGATTTCAAAGCCCGTATAGTCAATGTTAATTTTTATTTCGCGGCGGCTGGGCTTGGTGAGCAATGAACATACTTTTAGACTAGCTGGTTGGCGTGTGCCCAAAAAACGCAATACATGTGACATGGTGTGTCCACTATCGACAATATCTTCGACAATGAGGGCGTGTTTGCCATAAATATCGAGGTTGACATCGTGCGAAATGCGCGGTTGACCTGAAGATGACCGCGCTCCGGCACCATAAGACGACACTGCCATGAAGTCGATCATGTGTGATGCGCTGATATTGCGTGATAAATCAGACAAAAACATAATTGCGCCGCGCAACAGACAAATCAAAATCAAATCTTTGCCTGCATAGTCGGCTGAAATTTGCGCACCCAATTCAGCGACACGAGTTTGTAAACGATCTTGTGAAATTAAAATTTCATCTAAGATTGGCTCATAGCCAGCATGAGGGTTGAACTTAAGCATTGCGTGGATTATAGAAGAAATTATCTTTGCATCAGTCGTTAAGCACCGATTGGTAAGTTTCGGTTGTCTTTTGGGCTGTATTTAACCAAGTAAATAGGGCTGCTTGTTTTAATGAGGCCACACGCATTTGGGTTTGTAATTCGGCATTGCCTAACACAAGTTTTAATGCCGATGTTAAAGCCTCAACATCATGCGGGTCATGGGTTAACCCGGCCTTGCTCACTACTTCGGGCAATGAGGTGGCATTGCTGGTGATGACCGGTGCGCCGCAGGCCATCGCCTCGAGTGGTGGCAAGCCAAAGCCTTCGTATAACGACGGGTAAGCAAAGACATCACATGCGCTATACCATTTTGGCAGGTCTTCATCTGGCACACGGCCCACAAATGTCACTTGCTGGACAATGCCGAGGTCACGCACTCGCTGAAATATCGCCTCATATTTCCATCCTAAACTGCCGCCTATGTATAAGTGGGGCACAACCGCAACCGATACATCATTGACTAATTTGGCGAAGGCTTCGATCAGCGTCGGCAAATTTTTGCGCGGTTCTAGGCTGCCTAACGAAAAAATGCTGTTTGCTTTAATGTCTTTGGCTTGCTTAAATTGGGCAAGTGCCGCCTCATTTAAGCGTTTAAAATGTGGCTCGACACCCAACGGCGTTGCTACCACTTTGCTAGGCACAATGCCAAAATGTTGTATCAAGTCACGTTTGGTGAACTCGCTGATGGCGATGACGCGCTTGGCCTTGTGGCAGGCCCAATGGGTGATGAGTGACAAATAGACGCGGTTAAAGACTTTATGGGTTTGCGGCTGCGTGACAAAACTGAGGTCGTAAACTGTAACGATGCTAGGGCAAGGCACACGCAGCGGCAGCGCAAATGCCAACCCATGATATAAATCGACTCGTGCTTGTTTAAGCACATACGGGGTTTCGGTCTGTTCTACCCAAATTCGGCGAATGGGGTTTTCGGTGTCAAGTTTGGCAAGTTGTTGCTTAAATTGTGACCCACCGTGCCAACTTTCGCCCAAAATCTGTTGGGCTGTCGGGCTGATTAGCGCCATCATTTGCCAATCGTTTGCTACACTAGGCAAATGATTGAGCAAAGCGCGAATGTAATGATGAATACCAGCTTGTCGATAGCCGGGAATGCCACTCAGAAGATAAGCCCCAAGAGCAATGGTAGACATGGGGAAAGGATGAAGGATGAAGGATGAAGGGTGAAGGGTGAAGGATGAAGGCTCGTTCATCTTTCATCCTTTATCCTTTCCCCTCATCCTTTATTTAAAACGATATTTGAGCAGGGCTTTGAGGGTGGGCCAGCCATCAAGTGGAGACAATTTCTTGTGTTCGTAACGCGCCACATATTTAATGGGCATTTCGGTGATTTTATAGCCGCGACGCAAAATTTTGGCGGTGATTTCGGCCTCAACATCAAAGCGGCGGCATTCAAGGTTTAAACCTGCGGCAACTTCGTTTGCCATCGCTTTGTAACAGGTTTCCATATCTTGCAATTTTGCCCCATATAGCACATTGGTAATAAAGGTTACCAATTTGTTGCCAAAGGCCATAAACCATTTTTGGCTACCGAGGTTACGCACCCCATAAACCACTTTGGTTTCACCCTTCACAATTGGCGCGACCAATCGCACAAAATCATTGGGGTCATATTCAAGGTCGGCATCTTGCACAATGACAATATCGCCTGTCACATTTTGCAAAGCCGTTTGAATGGCTGCGCCTTTGCCGCCATTAATGGCATGTGAAAAGATGCGTAAATTGGGAATATGTCCTTGTTGCTTTAAGATTTCGTGTGTGCCATCTTTTGAACAATCATCCACCAAGACAATTTCTTTGTCCATATTGGGCAATTGCACGTCAGAGACACGCTGGAGAATTTCGGATATGGTCCCAACTTCGTTGTAGACCGGCATAATGACAGAAAGTTTCATGCAGTCGTTGCAAGGGAATTGTAACTGACTTTTTTATCAGGCTAATGTTAATCGCCGATGCTAATCGCCGGCGGCCTTAATGGCCTTAGCCACATCGAGTGGCACAATTTTGGCTAGATCCTTGATTGAGGCTTTCATGATGCCATCATACGAGCCGAGTTGGGTGAGCAAACGCTTGCGGCGTTGTGGCCCAATACCGGGAATGGCATCTAGCTTGGAGGCCATGCCAATTTTTTGGCGTTGCTTGCGATGGGTGCCGATGCCATAACGATGCGCCTCATCACGGATGCGTTGCACCAAATAAAACCCTTGTGAGGCACGTAGCAACATGATTGAGGTAGCTTTGCCTGGCACAAAAATCTCTTCGTTTTGCTTGGCTAATGACACCACCGGCACCACATGCAGCAAATCAAAAGCCTTTAAGACCTCAACCGCAATCCCCAACTGGCCTTTACCGCCGTCAATCAATAATAAATCGGGCAACAAAGCCCAGTTTTCTGAGCCTTGAGCCTTGAGCTTTGAGCTTTGAGCTTCAGATTTTACGTTCTCCTCCTTCTCTGCATTCTTTATTTTTAATTCTGTATTCTTTTCTTCTTTCCAACGTTGAAAACGCCGCGTCAGGGCTTGGCGCATTGATTCAAAATCGTTGGGGCCGACGATATCGCGGATATTAAAACGCCGGTAATCGGTCTTGCGCGGCAATCCATGCACAAAGGTCACCATTGCCGCCACAATGGCTGTGCCTTGCGTATTACTAATATCAAAACACTCGATACGGGTGGGTAATTTGGGCAAATCGAGCGCATCTTGCAATTCTTTTAGCACACTTTCTTGGCGATGGCTGTCTTCGGCCCATTGTGCTTTGAGCGAGGTCAGGGTTTCGGTGGCGTTGGTTTTTGCCAGCGCCAACAAATCGCTATCAGCTTGGCTGCGCGATACGCTCAATTTCACATTGTGACCGCTGCGTTGCTTTAGCCAATTTTCAATAATAAAGGCTTCTTCGATCTGCGCCGGCAACAATACTTCGGGCGGCACATAGGCCGCTTCGTCATAAAAACGTTTGAGAAAAGCGTCTATCACTGCGGGTTCATCTTCACCCTCGGCTCCATCCAACACAAAATACTCTTGGCCGAGCAATTTGCCGCCACGAATAAACATCACCTGCACACAGGTGTCACCTTCATCTTGCGAAAATGCAATCACATCTTGATCGGTGGCGCTGCTGCTCACAATGCGTTGTTTTTCGGTGATGTGATGAATGGCCTTGAGTTGGTCGCGGTATTGGGCAGCACGTTCAAATTGCAGATTTTCGGCGGCTAGCGCCATACGTTGGGTTAAATCTTGCGATACGGTGTCGGTTTTACCTTCGACAAAATCGCATAGCCGCTGAATGGTAGCACGGTAATCGGCACGTTGCACCGCCCCAATACATGGCCCGCCACACAATTTAATGTCATAATAAATACAGGCCCGTTTGTCTTGACCGGTAATAACGCGGTCACAACTGAGAAACGGAAACATACGCCGTAGGGTATCACGGGTTTGGTAAATGGCCCCAGCGTTGCTATAAGGCCCATAATAACGTGCGCCGTCTTGCTCCATGCGCCGAGTAACGGTGACTGTTGGAAAATCATCTTGCCATGTCACCTTTAAATATGGGTAACGTTTGTCATCTTTTAGGCGAATGTTGAAGTGCGGCCTGTGGTGTTTGATCAGCTCGGCTTCTTGAATCAGCGCCTCAAGCTCGCTGCCGCGCACGATAAATTCGATGCGGGCGATTTCTTTCACCAGCCGCCCCGTTTTGGGCGTGACCACCCATGTGGTGGGGTTGAAATATGAGCGCACGCGATTGCGTAAATTTATCGCTTTGCCAACATAAATAACCTCGTTTTTGGTATTGTAGTATAAATAACAGCCGGGCGATGTGGGTAGCGTCCGCACTGTTGCTTCGAGATGTTCGGGGATTGCCATTTAGGGGAGAAGTGCAAAGTAGAAAGTGGAAAGTAAATCACTTTCCACTTTCCACTTTTTAATTTGCACTTATAACTTTAGAATGACCAACTCACCCTTACCGATGGGGATAAGGGTGGTGAGAAAGCCGGGCATATTGCGTACGATATTGACAAAGGTCTGCATTTCAGCAGCATGTGAGATAGCATTATCGACCACAATCACACCGCCGGGCATGAGAATACGGCGCAGATCGCCCCACCAACTGACATAACTTTCGCGCTCAGAATCGAGAAAGATGAAATCAAATTCACTGTTAAATTGTTTGCGCATAAACTCGCTTGCATCGAGCAGCAAAAATTGCACCCATTGGCTTAATTTGGCCTTTTCTAGATTGGCGCGTGCCATTTCTTGTTTATGCGCCAGAATGTCTAACGTTGTTACTCGGCTTTTGAGACCTTGCGCGGCCAAGGCTAGCCAAATAGTGCTATAGCCATTCGAAGTACCAATTTCTAAGATGCGCCGTGATTTAAGCGCCCGAACTTGCCATTGCAAAAATTCGCCTGTTTCACGGGTAATGTTTAGCATCTTGTGTTGGCGACTGCTTGCACTGGCATCGTTGCTTTCTCCAAATTGCTCAAGCTCGCGTAACAGTATATCGAGTTCGGGTGTCATGTAGACATTCTACTTGATCATCAAGATCATTCACTCTATAATCCATGTTCTAGTTCTATACCGTATGTCAGTTTTACGCCGTCTGCTCAAGACACTCATTCCTTCACAGCCACTTCAAACCGCACTCGCTCGCGCCTTTAATGAATTTAAAATTGCTCGCGCCTCGGTATCGCCCAATTCACCCCAATTTAGCGCCCTGCAAGGCCGCAAAGACCTAAAGCTGCATCTTGGCTGTGGGGCAGATGTGCGCAGCGGCTGGATTAATATTGATCTTATGTTGACGGCCCCGGCGGGCTTTGACCTCAGCCAACCCAACACGGCCTGCATTAGCTACGATTTGCGTAACGGTTTGCCGGTGCCCGATGGCTGTGCCAAGATGGTGTTTTCGTCACATTTTTTTGAGCATCTTGAATATTGGCATGGCAAAAAATTAATGGCCGATTGTTACCGCGCTTTGCAGTCCGGCGGCATATTTCGCATTGTTTTGCCCGATTACAAGCTGTTTTTTAAGGCGTATTTGGCTGGCGACCGCAGTTTTTTTGAGCCATTGCGTTATGGCCTTGTTGAGGCCGAGACCGCTACCTTGGCCGATTTTATGACGTATGCCGTTTATCAATTTGGTGAACACTGCGCCATTTATGATGTTGAGCGGCTTGAGGTGGTATTGCGCAATATTGGTTATGGCGAGGTGCGTGTTAGTCAATTTGACCCCGCTATTGATGTTGATAATGAACTGCGGCGCAAATTTTCATTTTATGTCGAGGCGGTAAAGATTTAATTACGAATTACAAATTACGAATTGTTCAGCGTTCTAATTTGTAATTCATCATTCATAATTTATATGAACTTATCTGGTTTGGTGATTAAGGCGCATAGCGGCTTTTTTACAGTGGTTTGCACTAACGGGCAAACACGGGTGTGTAAGGCGGCGGGGCGTTTGACCAAAACCAAGCATAAAGAAGATGTATTGGCGGTGGGGGATCGGGTAACGCTGGAAGAAGTGGTG
>JAGWYZ010000342.1 GCA_018969115.1 Chloroflexota bacterium
TGAAATTTGATTTAAGAAACACTCCCTTAGAAAAATTGACAATTCTCTAAGAAATGGTCTTTTTACGGCATTAGTGCATTAGAATTATGCATCAATTGGCGCAAAATGATACAATATAGTTTTTGAATATATGTCACAAGCAATTGCAAAACCCGAAGATATGGAGAAATTTGCCCATGATCTCAAACAGTTTAACGCGCAGTTAAAAGAGAATATGGCGCGGCTACAAGCTCAGTTTGGTAAATTGGGCGATACATGGCGTGATCAAGAACACCAAAAATATGGTCAAGAGTTTGAGCAAACAGCACGTGTATTGCAGCAATTTATGCGTTCGTCTGAGACCCAAATCCCCTTTTTGTTGCGCAAGGCGCAAAAAATCCGTGAATATTTGAATCAGCGATGAGTGATTCTGCCAAAATCCGCTCAATTGATGCTTTAGATGTGCTTGCGGCTGGGCTAGGGCAGTATGCTGCTCATGCCCAGCAAGTAATGGCAGCAGCCATAATGGAGGCAAAAAGGACAATCGCATGGCTAGAGCAACGTCAGCAATTTTGGCGCAATGAAGTGTTAAGGCGCAAAGAAATGGTGCGTCGTGCTAGCGCAATTTATCATGATTGCAAACGACCGGTTTACGATGCTCGCACAAAAACCTCGTATGTCGCTTCATGCGATGCGGAACTACAACAGTTTCGGAATGCAGAGCGATATTTGGATGAAGCCGAAGACGAAGAACAAAAGGTGCTTCGCGCCAAATATGCAGTGCAAAGTGCGTTAGAGCATTACCAAAAAGAGGCACGTCACTTACAAAGCACATTGCAAAACCAAGTGCCCACTTCTGTTGGGTGGTTAAGACGCAAGGCAGCTGTTTTGCGTTCGTATGCAGCTAGCCAGCCTGGTTTATCGGTGGGCGAAGTGTTTGCGGGGGCGGCAATCTTGGGTATTGGGGCTGCAATGGCGGCGCAGCAAGGTGCAGCGAACCTGGATGATGCGGAGTCTGTTAAAACCAGTGACGGTCAGTCAACGAAACCTTATGATGATGTCTCGGTTAAAACTAAAACCGGGGCGGATCAATGCTTGCGGGTCTATCATGGTCAAAAATCTGATCTGTTGCGCGTGTTTAATGCGAATCACCCTCCTTCAGCAACCCCGACTTTGACGGCATCTTATGCGAATATTACGCACGAAAAGAGCTTGTCTCATGATGAGCTACGCACTCGTTTGAATGACATTGTGGTGCATGAATCGGAACGAGGGAATGGGATCGGCGCGGCTTTGCTGGCCGAATGTGAACACCAAGCAAAATTACATGGCTCAACCGAGATTTATGGCACTTTTATTCCAGGTGTGAGTGAAACTGAGCAGCAATCGCCAGATTTTCGCCAGAAGGTGAAAAATTGGTACGAGAAACAAGGGTATGCATTTCGTGCGTCGGGCGGGCTACCAGATGGTGAAGTTTTTAAAGTGATTATTTGTTTATGAGAACCCCATTATTTGACCATGCCGAAAACCTTGCCCAAGCGTGGAAAATGCTGCAACAGGATTGGCAAGCCACGGGCGAGGTTTGGCAAGACAAGGTGCGAGATGAATTTGAAAAAGAATATTGGAATGAATTGGCATTGTATAGCCGCACCACCTATAAAGCCATGCAGAATTTGGCTGAGGTGATTGCCATGGCTCAACAAAGTACGAAATAGCGAGGCAGGGACTATTTGTAGAGTTGCCAAAATTTGATGTGGCACACGTAGATTTGGCAAACAAAGCTTATGGTTTGTCGCAAGGCTCACACACCCCTGCTACAACATTGTGAGATTTTTGCATTTTGCAGCAGTCGTTTTATCCCTATGACCCAACCAACCCAACACACCCTGATTCAACAACAACGTAAGGCATTGCAAGATTTTGTGCAAGCCAATGCCGCCCGTAAGACCCGTGAGGCTGAGATTGCCACCCAAGCCCAGCAAAAACACGCGGTGGTAGAAAGTGAATATAAGGCTTTGTCACAGCGTAATCAGAGCAAATTGGCTGAGACGCAAGCCATGTTGACCCTGAGCGGAACGGCGAAAACGGTGCTGGATGGCGTGATGGCAGCGCCGTTGCTGACCTTGCCGAACCCGATGGGCAAAAATGCGCAAACTGAATATGAGCAAGCGGTGAGTGAGACTGCCACCCAATTGGAGGGGATGAAAACTGCCATTGCCAATTTGGATAGTTATCGCGCTGCTGAAGCCAAGCGACAGAGAGAGGAAGTTGAAGCTGCTGAACGGCGCCGTTTGCAGAAAGAAGCGCAACGTGATAAATTAAAGCGGCGGCTGCAAACGACTGGTTGGATTACAGCAGGTGTAGCAGTTGTGGCGGGGATGTATTACTACCCACAATATCAGGAACAGCAACGGCAGGCGGCTGTGGCCGCCGCTGCGCAAGCAACCAAAGCCGCTGCGACGGCAGCGGTACAAGTGACACAAGTGGCTGTGGCTGCCACTGCGACAGCAATAGCACAAGCGACACAAACGGCTGGCGCTTCCGTTCGTCAAGCGAACCCGCCCCGTCGTATTAGTGCAGATCGAGTCGCCCTGAGGCTTGCGCCAGAGGTTGAGGTGGAGTTTGTTCGTATTCCTGCTGGTGAGTTTAGTATGGGCAGTGATAATCGGGGGAATGACGAAAGGCCCAGACACAAAGTGATGCTAGGTGAATATTGGATGGGTAAGACCGAAGTGACGAACGCGCAATTTGCGGCGTTTGTCAAAGCCACAGGCTATAAAACAGAGGCCGAAATTAATAATGCCCAAAAACAAAATCACCCCGTGGTGAATGTGAGTTGGAATGATGCCGTGGCCTATACCCGCTGGGTGAGTTTGGTCACCGGTCAAAATGTGCGGTTACCGAGTGAGGCAGAATGGGAGAAAGCCGCATGTGGTACTGATGGCCGCACCTATCCATGGGGCAATGCCGCTCCTGATCTTAATCGGGTTAATTTTAATAATAATGTAAAAACAACTACCCCCGTTGGGCAATATGGTGGTAGTGGTGCAAGCCCATATGGGCTAGATGATATGGCCGGTAATGTGTGGGAGTGGACGAGTAGCCTATATAAAAGTTACCCATATAATAGCGTTGATGGACGAGAAGATATATTAAATACAGGCG
>JAGWYZ010000343.1 GCA_018969115.1 Chloroflexota bacterium
GAATAAAACAAATTTTCGTCGAAATCACGATATGGCTTTTGTGAACAGGGGTAAAAACCCCTGTTCACAAAAGCCATATCGTGATTTCGACATTAAACCTTTTGGGTTCCCTCAAATTATTGAGAAGATACCAATTTTGGCATTCGTTTTGTCTAAATATGCACTCTGATCTGATAAAACCACCTGATTTCAACTGACAAAAATATGGCAAATGAATCAACTGCTATGATCTTACCTTGTTATGAATCCCATCTTACCAACGAATCAGATGACCCTAAATTGTCAAACTAGCCTACAAGGCAAAATTGCGTTTGTTACGGGTGGTTATGGCGGTATTGGCCGCGAATGTGTAAAAGCATTGTTGGCACACGGTGCAACTGTCGCATTTACGTATGCCGATGGCCGTGAACCCGAAGCCGACGTGTTGAAAATCGTAAATGACGTGCCAGATCGATTATCGGCCCATGCGCTCGAGTTACGTTCAACCGTATCTATTCAAAACTGTTTGGCCCAAGCCATGACACGCTGGGGGCGAATTGACATTTTAATCAACAATGCCGCCGTTGGCTCGGCCACTGTGGCAGCCTATGCCAATGACCCCAACGAGCAAGATTCAGCCATGCTCAGCATCAATGCCGATGGCACCCTTAAAATGTGTCAAGCGTTTTTGGCCCTCATGCGCAACAAAATCACCGATTATTCGCTTAAAATCATCAACTTGAGTTCGGTGGGTGGCGGCATTACGGCTTTTCCCGGCTTTCGTTTATCAGATGGCATGAGCAAAGCCGCAGTTGCCTTTCTCACACGCCAATTAGCCGCCGAGCTAACCGACAGCATGATCGATGTCTTTGCGATCTGCCCCGGTGCCACCAACACCAAAATGTTTCAGGCCAGCACCCTTGATGCGATGACACCCGAGCAACGCAACGAGTTTACAGATCATTTGCCCAAACATCGGCTCATTGCACCCGCTGAAATTGCCAATATCATTATCTTTTTGGCTTCGGGTTATTCCACTCCATTGCACGGTGCTATCCTTGATGCATCGATGGGGCTGGGTGTGCGTCCCGGATTAATTACCGAGCGGGCACATTAAATAAAAAAAACGCGCGCTAGCCACTTTAAGGCAAGCGCCCTCAAACAAACAACGGTTTGCAAAGATGAAAAAAACGGTATTATCAATTGACCTTGGGGCCGAATCGGGCCGCGTCATGGCGGTGCATTTTGATGGGCAAAATCTGCGACATGAAGAAATTCATCGCTTTGCAAATGTGCCAGTGATGGCGCACCACACACGCCATTGGGATATATTACGGTTATGGCGTGACATTCAAGATGGCATTGCCAAAGCCCGCACACATTACCCCATTGCCTCAATCGGCATTGCCACATGGGGTGTCGATTTTGGGCTGCTCGACGGGCGCGGCAATTTGTTGGGCAACCCAGTGCATTACCGCGATCGTCGCGCCGATGGCATGATGGATGACGTATTTCGCCACCTATCGCGCCGCGAGGTCTATATGCGCACAGGGATTCAATGTGTGCAAATCAATTCACTCTATCATTTGGCGGCCCTCGCCAAGGCCAACGACACCGCCCTCTACGCCGCCCAGCGTCTACTCACCATCCCTGATCTACTCTATTTTTGGCTAACGGGTGTTCAAATCAACGAATATACCAACGCGACCACCACCCAATGCCTCAACACCCAAACCCATACTTGGGATCTCGACTTGATCGACAAGCTCAATATTCCAACCCATATTTTTGGTGAATTGGTTCAACCCGGCCCAAGTTTGGGCCACTATGACGGCATGCCCGTTGTCATTGCACCACAACATGATACCGCCAGTGCTGTCGTGGGTGTGCCCGGAGGAAATAAACAATGGCAAATGGCAAATGGCAAATCAGAGGATAAAAATAGCATTCAGAATTCACCAAATTTTGCTTATTTGTCATCTGGCACATGGTCGTTATTGGGGTTAGAGCTGCCAGCCCCGATTGTGAATGAAGCCAGCTATGCCGCCAACATCACCAATGAAGGTGGTTACGCCGGCACAACCCGTTTTCTAAAAAATATCATGGGGTTGTGGCTATTGCAAGAGGCACGGCAGGCATGGGCGCGGGCTGGGCAAAGCTATAGCTATGAGGCATTGGTGACGATGGCGACCGCCGCCGCCCCCAAGCGCAGCGTCATCGATGCCAATGATGCCTCTTTATTTGCGCCAAATGACATGCCACAAGCCATTATTGAGCTGTGCCACAACAGCCATCAGCCTGAACCGCGTGATGTTGGTGAAGTAACCCGCTGCATATTTGACAGCCTTGCCGCCAAATATGCCGAAGTATTGAGCGAACTCACCCACATTTCTGGCAAATCGGTTGATGTGTTACATGTAGTAGGCGGCGGTGCACAAAACAAATTGCTATGTGAGCTAACCTCACAAGCCGCCGGTGTGCCTGTGCTAGCTGGGCCAGTTGAGGCAACGGCTCTCGGCAACGCCATCACCCAGCTTGTTTATTTGGGTGAATTGCGCAATATGCACGAAGGGCGACAATTATTACAAAGAAAAATTCACACATAAAATATACCAAATTGTTATGATTAACCTGCAATAGATATAAAATTGACACATGTTCATTACAAAAATTGATCTCACTAATTTCAAACGCTTCAACAATTTAACCATTGATCTTTCAAATTTGAAATTACCACCTAAACTTGTACTATTGGTGGGGTCAAATGGCAGTGGAAAATCTTCGATATTTGATGCATTTGAATATGCTTCTGCAATGTCAAAAGATCACGCCCGTATTGAGACAGAATATCATGCCAAAAACAGTAATCTTGATAGTAATGTTCATATTTGGCTGTCCGATAACTCAGAATATCATCGCATAGGAAATAGTCAGCTAAAAAAGCCTAGCGATAAAAACATTTTCTACGGGCGCAGTTCACTACGCCAAGTATCACGTCTCACCCGTGCCGCACCACCGCAAGGCTTTGACCCAGACGCTGATACCGATCGGCCACGTTTTTTTATCGATCGGGATGACCGCTTTGAAAACGATGTGCCTGTGCTAATGCAATGGCTAGTACGCGATATTTTTCGTGGGGCACGCTCAGACACCGCCG
>JAGWYZ010000344.1 GCA_018969115.1 Chloroflexota bacterium
ATTGGCGAAAAAATAGTTGTTTTTATCTCACATATGCCGTTGGGTTGCCACCATCGACCGTAATGACACCGCCGGTGGTTTTGGCACTGCGTGGGCCAACCAGCCATGCAATGGCTTCGGCGATATCATCGGGAGTGACATTCACTTTGAGCGTGGTGCGTTTGCGGTAAAAATCTTCTAACTCGGTGGTCTGAATGCCATAATTTTTGGCGCGTGCTTCTTTCCATTCACTGCTCCAAATATTCGATCCTTGAATCACGCCATCGGGCAACACACTATTCACCCGAATGGCATGTTCGCCGCCTTCTTCGGCCAAACAACGTGCTAAATGTAGCTCGGCGGCTTTGGCGGCGCTATAGGCTGCCGCGCCTTTGCCGGCCCCGATGCTATTTTTGCTGCACACAAACAGTAACGCCCCGCCACGTTTACGGGTTGGGGCGCCGCCTTCATTTTGCTGCTTAAGCAATTTAAAGCCTTCACGTGCTACCAAAAAGTAGCCAGTTGCCAAAATGTCGATATTCTTTTGCCAATCGGCCAGAGTGGTTTCTTCGATGGGTTTGCCCCCAGCGATACCGGCATTGTTTACCACAATATCGACCCCGCCATAGGCCAGTGTTGCGGCGTTGAATGCAGCAATGACGGCGTTTTCGTCGGTCACGTTACAGCTTACAGCAATGGCCCGCTTAAAGCCAAAACGTTTGCACAGATCAGCCGCGACTTCATTTGCCCCTTGTAAATTGATATCGGCAATCACGACATGTGCGCCATCTTGGGCCAAGCGATAAGCGGTGGCGCGGCCAATGCCGCTAGCCCCGCCGGTAATGAGCGCCACTTTGCCTGCCAAATCGCGGTCAGGTGGGGCGAGCTTGAGTTTGTATAACTCAAGCGGCCAATATTCGATGCCATAAGCCTCGGTGGCGCTCAGGCTCTCGAAGGTGCCAATGGCCTCGCTGCCGCCGATGACGCTAATGGCGCGGTGATAAAGCTGGCGGCTGACATCGGCATTGAGCGCGTCTTTGCCGGTGTTGACCATGCCGAGACCGGGGATGAGCACGACCCGTGGGGTGGGGTCGCGCAATTCGTCGCCTTCACTTTTGTTGCTGTTGAAGTAATCGACATAACGGGCGCGGTAGTCGGTGATGCTGGCTTTGAGCTTGGCCTTGAGTGCATCGCCGCCCTCAGCCGGTGACCAATCCACAAACAAAGCCTGACGTTTGACGTGCACCAAATGGTCGGGGCAGGCTGCGCCGAGTTGGCTGAGGGTGGCGGCATGTTCGCGCCCAACAAAATCGAGCACAGTGGGCGTATCATCAACGCTCAAAATGGCGCTGCGCTCGGCTGAGGCTGCCCCGCGAATGATGGGCAACACGCTGGTAAGCAAGGCTTGACGCTGGGCTTGTTCGAGCGCGGCAGTTTTGAGACCGCCAAATATCAATTTGCCGCTGCGTTTGTCATTAATATAGGTCTCAGCTTCACTAATGATGTCGATGGATTTGGCGTAACAGCTTTGGGCATCATTGCCCCAGGTGACTAGCCCGTGTTTGCCCATCACCACACATTCAACTGAGGGCGTGTCGATCACGCATTGCGCGATCCATTTGCTTAGCGTAAAGCCCGGGCGAATGTAATTGACCCACGCCATGCGTTTGCCAAACACCTTGCGGGCCGTTGCCTCGCCCTCGGTAGTGCAGGCCAGCGAAATAATTGCATCGGGGTGGGTGTGATCGACATGTTTGAAGGGCAAAAAGGCGTGTAGCAGTGTCTCAATGCTTTGACGCGGGCGGCCCGGCTCGAAAGCGGTATGGTTGAGATAACTCACCATTTCTTCGTCGGTCATGGTCTCACGTTGCATCAATGGCAAAATATCGGCGAGGCGTAGTGCTGCGAAGTCTTTTTCGCGCATGGTTGCCACGTCGCTGCCGCTGGCTTTGACATATAGCACTTCGGTGGGGCGACCGGCAAAGTCGGGTTTGTTGATTTTGACGCTGGTGTTGCCGCCGTAAATATTGATAACGCTGCGGTCGGCCCCTAGCAAATTGCTTCGGTAAACGAGGCCATCGAGGTCGGGTAGGGCAAGGGCTTGGGTTGGGTTCCAGAGATTGTTTGGCATTTTATGGATTATGGATCAGAGATTAGGTTTATGATTTTAACCTCAGGCAATAACTATACCCGACACACAATCACTTCATAATCACCATCAACCAAAGCTGCCCGGTCACTGAGTGCGAGGTAAAAAACGATATCGGTAAACCCGCAGGCGGTTAATAGGCCGTGATAATCAGCGCGGGTATAGGCTTGCATACTGGCGGCACAACGGGTGGCTTGGCCGCTGGCGGCATCGATGACGATATAACGGCGGGTTGCGGCGTTTTGGGTTGCATCCCAAAAATCTTCGCTTAGGCGCAAGTGGGGCTGTGATGAAAACAGGCCACTGACGGGCGCAACCCATGTGGGTGGGCGTTTGCCCATCGCTTGCACCGCCGCAAATGTATGCACCTCTAGCACCAATTGCCCGTTGGGGGCGAGTGCCTGTTGGGCTTTTTGCAAAATGAGTTTGGCATCGTTGGGGCGAAATGTGTTTAACTCGCCATAGATCAGCATGATTAAGTCGTAACCTTGCCCAAAATCGGCGCGGCGTAGGTCTTGCTGTAAATAGCGGCAGTGTTGTTGCTGGGCGGTGGCGCTGGCTTGGGCATAGGCAATCGAGGCAGGTGAGAAATCAATCCCTACACAAGTATGCCCCAATTGGGCCAAGCGGCTGGTATATAGGCCTGGGCCGCAGCCAAGGTCGAGGATGTGGCTAGGGCGGCTGGCAAGGATGGTGTGATGCAGCCATGCAACATGTTGGTCGATGGTGCTAAAACGGCGGCTGGCGGCATCATGTTTTTGCGACAAATGTTCGTGCAGCATGCGTGCGCTAAATTCTGGCTCATCCCAAGGGATTTTTTCACCTTCGGCCCACGGCGCGGGGTTGAGTGGGCGATTGACAATATCGATTAAGTTCAT
The DNA here is from genome assembly GCA_018969115.1 of Chloroflexota bacterium. Classification (GTDB taxonomy): domain Bacteria; phylum Chloroflexota; class Anaerolineae; order J036; family Brachytrichaceae; genus AQU-03. The sequence continues at coordinate 3,007 of JAGWYZ010000344.1, forward strand.
TTTTTGTGGCGGATGACGAGTGCGATGCCAAGCAAAATGGCGAGCGAGGCAAGGACGATACGCAAGGTGAGCAATTCACCCAAAAATAGAATGCCGCCCAGTGCCGCAATG
>JAGWYZ010000345.1 GCA_018969115.1 Chloroflexota bacterium
TACGATATGACCATTGAGGTTGGGGGCAAAGCCCCCAACCTCAATGGTCATATCGTAAGTTTGGCGAAAAGTAGTTTCTTTTCGATTTTTTTCAGATGATACGAACCTGTTTCTTAAAACTTCTTTAATTTACCCTACATTTCGCAAATGTGGAAATAGCAATACTTCACGGATCGAATCATTGTCGGTAAACATCATCGTCAAGCGGTCAATACCCATGCCAAAACCGCCTGCCGTCGGCATGCCATACATTTGCGAACGAATAAAATCTTCATCCAACGGATGTGCCTCATCATCACCCCCTTGTTGCTCGACCAAAAAACGCTGCTCTTGATCAATAGGGTCGTTCAATTCGCTAAAGGCATTACACAACTCCATGCCACCAATAAAACCCTCAAAGCGCTCGGTCGTAGCTGGGTCATCTAGCTTGCTTTTGGCCAACGGCGAAATATCACGCGGGTAGTCATATAAAAAAGTCGGCTGAACCAACGTCTTTTCGACATAATCACCCATCAAGCCATCGATCAAGCGCCCACGGGTTTTGCCCTTCACCACCTCAAACGGCATCAATTTACGCACCAAAATTGCCTGCGACATGCTTTCAGCATCGGGATAAGCGTTAATATCCAAATCTGTTTTGCCCAAAATGGCATCCCGCATCGTCATACGCTCAGCAGGTTTGAGCCAGTTGATCTCATGCCCACGAAAGCGCGATTTGCCCTCAGCTTCGGGCGGCAACACGCGCTTAGCAACATGCTGAATCATCAACTCGGTAAAATCCATCACCTTAAACATATCCCAATAAGCCGCATAAAACTCAATTTGGGTAAATTCAGGGTTGTGCTTAAAACTCACGCCTTCATTGCGAAAATCGCGCCCAATTTCATACACCCGCTCAAAATTGCCCACCAACAAGCGCTTCAGATACAACTCGAATGAAATTCGCAGATACAGTTGCTGATCGAGTTGATTATGATGTGTGGTAAAGGGCCGCGCCGCCGCGCCGCCATAAATAGGCTGCAACACAGGCGTTTCGACCTCCAGAAAGTCATACGCATCCATAATTTCACGGATGGCCTTGACGATCTTGGTGCGGGTGAGAAATACCTTGCGCACCTCTGGATTCACTGCCAAATCGGCATAACGTTGGCGATAGCGCAATTCTGGGTCACTCAGGCCGCTGTAACGCTTTACACTGCCATCGGGTTGCTTTTCTTCTTTTGCAAATGGCAACGGTGTAATCGATTTACTGAGCAAATGCCAAGCTTTAATCTTAACACTTGGCTCGCCTGTTTTGGTCACCATTGGCTCGCCCTTCGCCTCTACAAAATCACCCACATCCAAATCGATAAAGCGCTCAAAGCTTGTCTTGTCGAGTGAATCAACACCGATCCGTGCAAAAAGCTGAATTTTATCGCTGCCATCTTCAATATGCATAAAGCTGGCTTTGCCCATTACACGCCGGCCCACAATTCGCCCCATCACCGCAATCTCGGCTTTGGGGCTGGGCTGCTCGGCCTTGGCCAGTTGAATAGCCTGTGTGGCCATCACCCGCTCATTAATAAATTGGGCACGCGGGGGATATGGATCGATGCCAGAGTCGCGGATGCGTTGCAGCTTGGCAAGACGCTCACGTTCAGTTTCGGTATATTCCATGAACAAAAAAACTCGCGGGTCGTGATGACCCGCGAGGTAGATAACGCAGACAATGAGACCAACGATTAGCCTTCGTTCGCTTGCCGTTGCGCTTGCAAATGTTGCAAAGTGCGTGAAATCGCTTCGGCTTGCGCAGCTTGGCGTTTATCGGCTTTAGCATAGGTGGCAGGCTTGGCCTCGGGTAAACCTGCATCTGCATGAGCGCGACGTTGGGCTTTCTTCAAAGCAGCTTCGATTGGGGTGATGGTAGCCTCTGAGCCAGACGACAAGGCGTAGTCTTCTGGGTTAAAGTTAGTCAATGAGAGATCCAAAATCTTTTTGTTTGAATCAACCTTCACCACACGAACTTCGATTTCTTCGCCAACAGTGACCAAGTCACCCGGGTCTACAAACGAAACCCCCAAGCTATTGCGGCGAATTTGACCTTCGCGCTCGGCGCCAACCTCAACATAAACTACGCCACGATCAACATTCGTGACAGTGCCTTTCAAGATATTGCCCTTGCGAATCTTCTCCCATGGCAAATCGGGGGGTTGATTGGTGGTAAGGCCAATTCGATTTTTGCCCTCATTGATTTCAGTGACCCATACCTTGTCAATAATGTCACCTGCTTTTAAACGCACATCACGCGGGGCAAACTCATGAGGTAGAAGTGCGTCCTTGGGGCCATCGATATTGACAAATAAGCCAAATTTTGTCACTGACACGACTTTGACATTGTCAAGCCTGAGCCATGTTTCTAGATTGTCCCAACCATAAGAAGGCGGTTTGCGCATGGTGATATTGACACGCTTGTGTGCGGCGTCTACCTTCACCACATAAACGGTTATCTCATCGCCAACTTTGAGGACATCTGACAACCTTGTAATGGGCTTCTCACTCTTGATTTCTGAAATATGCATTAATGCATCGGTACCGATACCGATATCTACATGCGCGCCAGCTAGCTCCACCTTAGTGACCTTCCCCTTAAGCTCTGCTCGAGGCTTAAGGCTGTCAGATGAAATGATGGGTGCTGTTGCCGCGGCTGCGGTCTGTTGATCGCTCACAAATAACTCCTACGCGAAAGAAAAAATGCCTTTTAATTAAATTACTATCTTAATATTGAAGAACCGCATTATACCCACGACAAATAGGACAAATGTTGAAAACTCATACTTTTGTCCTAAAACTTCAATATTAGTCATCTATAACATTTGTCTAATCTCGATTAAAACTTAAACTTTAACATTATACCCATAACAATAAGATGATAATTTATAAGCAAAATCAAAGCAATTAACGCTCATAAATTAGATAATCTAAGACAGATGTCCGCACTCGGTTAAAATTACAATAAAATATTAAGATTAGCCCAGCTCGTATCTTCTCAATAATTTGAGGTAAACCCAAAAGGTGTCATGTCGAAATCACTATATGGCCTTTGTGAACAGGGGCTTTGCCCCTGTTCACAAAGGCC
>JAGWYZ010000073.1 GCA_018969115.1 Chloroflexota bacterium
TGATTTCATCTGACAAAAAAGTGGAAATTGATTTAAGAAACACCCTCTTAAGAAACCGTCGCTTAGGGCGTGGCTAAGGCCGCGCCTTAAGCGATGGTGATTTTAGGGCATCATGCCCATGCGCAAAGGTTGGATGGGTTGTAAAATTTGGCGTTGGGCTGGGGTAACCCGTGCTAACAACGCCTCAGAATATTCATAGCCAAAACGGCTAACGCCCCACTTTGGGCCATAGCGATAGATTGTGACGCGACGCTCACCTTCTGCTGTGGTGCGGCTGCTGCCGCCGTGCATCAAGCCATCGACAAACAGCAAGGCATCGCCTTGGTTTAGATAAACCGGAATCGCACCCGGCAAATCATCCATGCGGTCGCCTTTGGCGTAATCCCCCGCTAGTGGGTGTGGGAAATTTGATTTGTGGCTGCCGGGAATGACCATCGTTGGGCCATCGCCGGGGCCGATAGCGCTCCATGCAATGATGATATTGCATTGTCCTGCCCGAAAAACCCCGTCTTTATAGTGATAGGCCCCACGCAATGCCCCGCGATACCCGCCCGAATGCACGGGGTGATGCCCGCCAGAGCGACGCACTGACAAAATACATTCGTCAATAAACAAGCCTGCAATATAGCTATTTTCTTCGCCACAAAAACGTCGCAACTGATCAATATAGCTCGGGTAGTCAATGATGGTTTCAAATGGCCCTCCTAATTCGATGCAATTGTGAATTTCCAATCCTGTATTTTGGTTGTAATCGCGGCGTTGGGCATTGCCTAGCCATTGACCATATTCGAGCGGTGGTAATCGGTCGATAAAGTCATTGACCTCGGCGATTAATGATCGTGGAACGGCATTTTTGATGATCAAATAGCCATTCAGGTCAAAAAAATAGTTATCGAGTGCGATTTGTTTGTCATTTGTCATGATTCTTATCTTTTATCGTCCGCCCATGCCACTCGAGGCAACGCCTTCGATGAAATAGCGCTGTGCCGCCAAATACACCATCAAGGTGGGCATAACTGCCATGACCGACCCGGCCATCACTAAATCGAGCCGAGTGCCACCATATAAGGCTTGCAAGTCCATCAACCCTTGGGTGACAACTTTTAATTCCTTGTTTGAAATGACCACTAGCGGCCATGTAAAGCTATTCCACGAATACAAAAATGAAATGGTGGCTAGCGTCGCAATAGCTGGGTAAACTAAAGGCACATAGATGCGAAATAGCGCCCCCCAACGGTTCGCCCCGTCAATCAGCGCGGCTTCTTCCAGCTCTTTGGGCAAGCCTAAAAATGCTTGGCGCAATAAAAAAGTACCATAGGCCGAGAATAACCACGGGATGATGAGTGCGGCTAATTTATCGACCCAGCCGAGCCACGACATGAGCAAATACATGGGAACCAATAACACGGCGAAGGGAACCATCAGCGTACCAAGATACATGCTAAATAAGGTATTTGCACCAGGGAATGGAATACGCGCAAATGCATAGCCCGCCAACACACTCGTAATGACCCAACCGAGGGTGACACACACGGTCACCATGGCTGAATTGAGCAATTGGGTGCCGATTGGCACAATTTTGAGCACTTCGGCATAGTTGCTCCATAACCAACTGGCTTGAGGTAGCAATGCGGGTGGAAATTGCACGATTTCGGCATGAGGCTTGACCGACGAGATAAACATGTAAAAGAACGGGAATATCATAATAAACCCGAGGCCGCATAACAAAAGGTATGCGAGAAATTTTTCGAATGGGTTACGAAGAAATGCTTGTGCCATTGTATTTTTAATAAATGGTTAGGATTGGTTGATTAGTTGAATCACAAGTTATGAGTTGTCAATTAACCAACCAACTAACCAATCAATCAATTAACCAACTAATCGTAGTTGACCCAGCGGTTGCTTACCCGAAATTGAATAACAGTAATTGCAAAAATGATCAGCGTTAAAATCCATGCTAAGGCCGACGAATAACTGGTACTGTTATTAATAAACCCTTCACGATATAAATGTGCTACGGTAGTTAACATCGAATCAGCGGGGCCAGCTTGGTTGCCGCGTGTCCAGCCTAAGGCATAAGGCACATCAAACACTTGTAAACAAGAAATGAGGGTAGTGATTACCACGAAAAAAGTAGTTGGTGAGAGCAAAGGAATGGTAATTTGGGTCAATGTTTGCCAACGATTCGCCCCATCAATGCTGGCGGCCTCATAAAGCTGTTTGTTGATGCCTTGTAACCCTGCCATAAAAATAACCATGTTATAGCCAATTGTTTTCCAAACAAACACAACAATGACGGCAGTCATCGCATATTTGGCATTACCCAGCCAAGATACTGGTTCAATACCGATCACATCCAGATAAAAAGTATCCCGTAGCCATTCAATCACCAGATTGATCCATCCAAAATCTTTATTAAATAAGAATTTCCATACCAATGATACACCTACCACGCTAGCGACCACCGGCACGAAATAAAGGGAACGAAAGAAGCTCTGGCCTCTGATTTTTTCGTTAATGAGCACCGCCAAGAGCAAAGCCGGAACAACGCTGAAGAACATGGCCATGACTGAGAAGAAAAGAGTATTGTAAAGGGCTTCTTGAAAGGTTTCATTGCCAAATGCAAAGACGAAGTTTTCGAGGCCGACAAATTTGATGGGCACATCGGCGGGCTGTAACAACTTGGCATCGGTAAAGGCCAAATAGAGCGAATAGAGTAATGGAAAGGCAAAAAATGCTAGAACACCAACCAGCGTTGGCAGTAGCATGGTATAGCCGTCAACAATATCGCGGAGTTTTCTTGCGTTCATAGGCCTAAAGTATATAATATGGTTTTTGCCAATTTTGATTCACGGAGCGTATCTTCTCAATCATTGAGGATATCCTCAAAAATCATAATGCTGAGATCGCTATCACTTCGTGTTTGTAGGGGGCTTTTACCCCCTACAAACACGAAGTGATAACGATCTCAGCGAAAATTCGTTTTAATTTCCACTGTTTATTGAGAAGCTACTTATTGATAAGCTAACCCTAAGTGGTGAGACTGATTTAAAAAATAAGCGGATTGTGTTTTATTTAAATCACAATCCGCTTATTACAACAATCAGCTAATCGCCAAAAGGCATTGGCTTATTTCTTAAACGAGCCACTTGCAACGGCAGCTTCGCAGGTCTTCTTGCCCAATTCTTCAGGCTTAACCTTGCCAGCGACCATATCTCCCCAAACTTTGCCAAATGCATCGCTAAACTTGCCGAAGTTGCCGGTCCAAAGAGGGGCTTCATTTACGGCATACTGCGTGCCAGCAATGAATGCGGCGTTGTTGGCAGGTGGGTTGCTCTTCAAGAAGGCATCGACCGCGGCTTGTGACTTGAGCGGTGGAATGTTGGCCCCCAAACCAGCAACCTTGCCGGTAACTTCAGCGCTTGTGAGTACCTTCAACACTTCCCAACTGGCCTTGGCTTGCGCGTTGTTATTCACAAGGTATGGTCCCCAGAATAGCCATGTGCTTGCATTCTTGCCTTTTGGCATTTCTGCAACATCCCAGTTAAACTTGGCCCCAGCACGGAAACCCGGGGTGCTCCAGCGACCACTCCATAACATGCCGACTTTGCCGCCGGTGAAGAGGGCTTCGCCGTCAGCATCACCCTCTGGTGCAAACTTCATCAATGCCAAAGCTGCTTTTGCGCCATCGGCAGTGGCTGGGTTGTCTAGACCACAACCGGTTTGATCGGCATTGTAGAACTGGCTGCCAGCACTGAACATGAACCAGCCGTTTGGACCCCACCAATTACCCCATGCCACGCCATATTGCTTGGTCTTAGCATCTGTCAATTTTTGTGAGGCTTCGGCCAAAGCAGCCCAATCCCACTTGCCATCTTTGGCCAATTCGGCTGGGGTCTTGAGGCCAGCGGCCTTGAACAAATCAGCGTTGTAATATACTGCCATCGTGCTGATATCGCGGGGCAACCCATAAATCTTGCCATCGCGGGTGAGTTCCTTCATTACGCCAGGGTAGAAATCATCGAGCTTGAATTCTTTGTCAGCATCGATCATTGGCTTGAGGTCAGCGATTTTGCCGGTTGCGACGAAGTCAGCGGTGTTTGCACCACCGACCCAGAAAATGTCAGGGGCGTTGTTGGCGGCCAATTCGGTTTGAATCTTTTCAAAGTAACCTTGGTTTACACCCGGATCATAAACGGCTTTGATATTCTTGGCGGCCAGTTTTTGATTGACCAAAGTATTGATTTCTTCATAAACCTTTTGCTCACCAGCATCACCCGGGCGAGTGCGCCAACGTACGGTAACAGCAGCAGGGGCGGCTGTTGGTGCAGCCGTCGGTGCAGGAGCTGTGGTTGGGGCTGGAGCCGCAGTGGGGGCAGGGGCTGTGGTGGGGGGAACTGCGGTTGCAGCAGGCTTGGGGGCCTCGGTTGGCTTGGGCGCAGCGGTGGGGGTTGGGGCGGCACAAGCAGCCATCACCAAAGCGCTGACCATGGCGGTCATCATCAAATTGCTTTTCATTTCTTTACTCCTCTTTGTTGTTTCTTTGTTTGGGGCTTTGATGTTGTTTGCCTTGTGTTGTCATAAGGAAGCATCATTTTACTAAAGCCCTAAGTAAATGGTAACAAATATTTTTCAAAATGTCAAGTGAAAATCTTATGAAATTTCTTGAATTGGTAAGTATTATTTTGAGTTTTCCTGATAATTCCTGAAAATTTTCAGACATGATATAATTCATCGATCTTTTCACTAAAAAATAGTGATTTCAGCAAAAACCAGTGTTTATTGAGAAGATAGATGTGCAATACTCAAAAGTCGAAACGTGTCGCCTATACCCAATCACCCCCCAAAATTGTCTGATATCGCTAAGCTTGCTGGCGTTTCGGTTGCATCCGTTTCGCGGTTTATTAATCAACCACAATTGCTTAGCGAAGCATTGCAACAGCGCATAAATTTAGCGGCTCAATCATTAGGGCATAGCGCTTTAGTCCCTCCGGCGCAGGTCAATCATCGTGCAAGTGCAAAACCACGGGCCTCGGTACAACAATATGGCGATGTTTTGGCGATTGTCATCACCGATGCCCGCAATCTTTATTTGGCTGATTTGATCTTTGGTGCACAAGAAGAAGCCAATCAAGACGATATTCAAACGATTGTGGTTGACACCACCCACCAGATCGAGAAACAGCGTGCCACCCAAAAATGGTTGAGTCAGTTAAATTTAAAGGGCATTATTGTGTCTGGCACCGATATCGGCGGGCAAGATTGGGTGTCGTTTTATGAGCAAACCCATATTCCTCTGGTGCTTGAAAATATTCGCGTGCAACATCCCAATATTTTTTGTGTTGCAATCGATTTTGAAACGGTAGGGCGTAGAATTACCCAATATTTGATGGATTTGGGGCATTCACGCATTGGCTATTTGGCGGGGCCAGCCACCGCCGAACATTCATTGGCGCGGCGACGAGGCATAGAGCAAGCTTTGAGTGAGCATGGTTATGGCTTGCGCCCTGAATATTGCCCGGATGTGCCAAATTCATATGAAGGGGCGGTGCAAGGGGCGACCTATTTGATTAGCTTGCCCGATGCGCAGCGCCCGACCGCCATTATTGTCTATAACGATATGTTAGCTTTGGGGGTATTGCACGCCGCCCAAGCCCATCGATTGCGTGTGCCCGAAGATTTGTCGATCATTAGTTTTGATGATGTCGTAATTGCGGCGCATACACGCCCAGCTTTGACGACGGTGGCATTGCCCGCCCAACTGATTGGGCGTTTGGCGGTGCAATGGCTTAAACGCACTTGGGCCAATTTGCCCAATCAAGCCCCGCAAGGTGGCTTAACCTTGCTTGAAAGCCGTTTGGTGGTGCGTGAATCTACGGGGGTGGCTTCAGGTCGTGAGTGAGGTGTGGTTATGTGATGCGGGGGGTGAGCTGTGGGTGGGTTGGTTGGCATATGACTTTTGAAGACATGGCTTGGCCCATGCCTTCAAAGGTTATATCGTGAGTTCGGTACTGTGTTTTTGGGGTTTCCCCCGAATTGTTAAAGTTAGCTGAGGGCGCGTTTCCAAATGTACATTAAGCAACTGGCTTACGCGGTGGCGGGCAATCCCATTGGAGCTGCACGCCATCAATTGACCCAACTGGGCCTAGATGATGGACTAAGCCGTAGGGCGAGGCTGTATACAACCGTAAATCATACATATCGTCTATTGATAAATCAGGAGCGGTGATTGGAATGCGAGGTTGCTGCCATAACCAGCGCCCAGTTTGGGCCAATGAGGCCTGAATGTGATAGCCACCGCCTTGCGATTGTTGTTGGGTGAGGGCGTAAATGGCTGCGGCGGCCATCAGATAGCCGGTGGCGTGATCGAGCGCTTGAGCTGGCAACGGATGTGGGGCCATTTGGGCGCGGGCATGTGCCCCTTCATGGGCAATGCCGGTGGCGGTTTGCACCAAGCTATCAAAGCCGCGCCAACCTGCCCAAGGGCCAAGCTGTGACCATGCCGACAGCGTGACCACCACTAAACCGGGATTTTTGGCAAACAAATCGGCAGGGCCAACGCCTAATGCCTCAAATGCCCCGGGTCTAAATCCTTGTACGACCACGTCAGCTTGTTTTACCAAAGCTAAAAACGCTGCCCGTTCATTGGCCTTAGCCAAATTGAGCATTTGCCATTGCTTGCCAAAACCGGTATCGATATCGGCGGTTAGAATGGTTGGTAAATGTGCGGCTGAGATGCGTGTGACGTTTGCGCCATAAGCAGCCAAGGTGCGGGTGCAAACCGGGCCAGCGATAACGTGTGTGAGATCAAGCACCCGCAGGCCAGCTAATGGCCGGCCTAATATAGTGTTTGGCAGCGGGTGTGGATCGGCTGTGCCAATGCGTTGCATATCAATGAGCGGTAATGTGGCGATGGCGGCGGCTTGCTCTGTTTCTAACCACTCTTCGTATGAGCGACACGCAAAGGCGCAGCCACCTTCTGCCAACACAGCCTGCTCAACCCAAAAACGCGAGTGGATTTTGAGCGCTGCTGCTATACTGGTGCGATCTGCCGCCGTGCGTGTCACCCGTAATACCGCATCTCGATGGTGATCATAATTGGTGTGCAATTGCACCCAACCGTCATTGGTTTCATAATACCCCGATAGCGCTGACCAAAGGTCGGCTGGGGCGGTATTGTTGAGGGTAAGGTAGCGCTCACTGCGAAAAGCGGCGGCGGCGGCACGGCGGGTGAGGCGCACTTGCCCTGTTGTTTGTCCACGTTGTGCCCCAAAAAGCGCGGCTTGGCGATGGGCAGCGGCGATACTGCGAGCGGCTATATCGGCAACTGGGAACGGGCCAGCTAAAACCGGCTCGCCTGTAATCTCAACCTGATTGAGTTTAAGTATTTCGCTTTCGAGTGTGATATCTGCTTTCATACAATCGATAAAACGCACCCTACTACATTTGCAAAATGCCCGATAACTCACGAGCGCCGGTATCTCGATACCCAAGACGGGTGGCAAGCCGTTGCGAAGCAATATTGTCGTTGGCGCTAATGTAAATGGGAATGCGCCCTATCTTTAATAAATGGGTTGAAAGCGCCGAAACTACCGATTTGCCTAAGCCACGCCCACGTACCCGTTCATCTACCCGCACAAACACTTCGGCAAAATCTGCCGACATCCAATTTACCCCCGCCTCAGCCGCTGGGCTTTCATCGCGGGCACGAATGATGGCACGGGGCTTGCCATCTGGGGTGTGAATCATTTGTACCAGCACATTGGGCACGGCCTGCAAATCGGCGGCAGCCAAGGCATAAATATGGCCGATCACTGGTGAGTAAATTGTAGCCACACTCTCAAGGTCGGGGCGCAGCCTTGGCATAATGCTAAACAAATATTGTCGCCCACGAATCAAGGCTTGCCGCAATGTATCTTGTATGCGTTGGCTATCATCGCCATAGGCTACGACTAATGGTCGAAACAAGTCCATGCCAGTTTGACAGTGCGCCACGACTGTATCGATGCGGTGGGCAGCATTGTTTGCGGTAAACAGCTTTGTTTTTTGCACATCATGCTTCATCACAAAATAGCTAAGTTTGGCATATTCTGGGGTGTTGGGCCATTGAAAGGCAGAAGCAATATTAGGGCGAAGTTGGTTAATGTCGGGCATAGTTAAAGGTGAATAGTATATACTGCACCTCTCTTATGCCATTAACCCTTACCCAATCTGTTGTCAATTATGTATGTTCACTGGCCGAAATTTCACTGGCGCGGTGGTTACAGTTAATCGCAGGGTTATTTTGCTTTGCTGTTGGCATCGCCCAATGCAAAACGGCTGATATTGGTTTGGGGCCATGGGATGTGTTTGCCGATGGGATCAGCAAAACGCTTGGTTTGTCGTACGGTACGGCCATTATGGTGGTTGGTTGGCCGCTATTGTTGTTGTGGATTCCCTTGCGTCAGCGGCCCGGCATCGCCACTGTTGCCAATATTATGTTGATTGGTAATTTTGTCAATGTGGTGTTGCCATTGTCGCCACAATTTGAAAATCTCGCCATTCGCATCACCCAATATTTGCTTGGTATTGTGATTACCGGCTTTGGCACGGGTTTATATGTGGGGGCACGGCTTGGTACTGGTCCGCGTGATGGCCTGATGATGGGCCTTACCCGCATGACCGGCTGGAGTGTACGCACCGCTCGCACCTGTATTGAGGTTGTGGTGCTCACGCTGGGTTGGATGATGGGCGGCGGTGTTGGCATTGGTACCGTGTTGACCGCCTTATTTATTGGCCCCGTCATTCAGTGGTGGTTTCGACTGATGAAGCTGCGAGCGAAATGATTTTTATCGAATATCCTGAATTGCAAAAAAATTTTCAGGCACAAACAAACTACCCTCGGTTGTGCCTTGTGGCGAAATTTGACGCAGGCGGCGCGTCAATTCCGGTGCAGTGAGTTTGCCTTCAAAGGTGGCCCGAAATGCTTTGGCGACTTGGGTCACTTGTTCAGCCGATTCATGCACAAACTCAAGCCGATAATGCACCACCCCAGCCGCCCGTAGCGCATCAAGATGTACACTGGCTTCTTGGGCCTCGGCCCCAAATACTGTATTTCGGCAGCCCACATCGGCCATCACTGGGTGCACGCGCCCGCTTACATCACGCAGCGCCACCCGATGTTTTTCACACGGGTGTCCACAATCTTTGTAGCTGGTGCCAGCCGACAAAAAGCGGCAAAATACACAATGCTCAGTATGAAACACCGGCAAATGATGATAAGCGATCACCTCAAGTTGATCACCGCCAATATCTTGCGCCAAATCGGCAATTTGGGCCGCGTTTAGGTCGTGGGTGGGGGTGATGCGGCTTAGCCCCAAGCCCAAAAAGGTTTGGGCAGTCAGAGCATTGGCGGCATTTAAACTAAAATCGCCGATCAGGTTATTACACGGCCTAAAGCGCTCTGAGCGCTTTAGGCCATCATCATTGTTTGTCTCGTCATTTTGCAGATTTTGCAGCAAGCCAAGCGACCGCACCACAATATCGCAATCAAGTTTGCGCAAAAAATTGACGATGCGCTCTTCGTTTGGCTTCAACACGCGCGGGCTGGCGACCCGTGCCACAATGCCAGCGGCTTGCACCTGCTCAACCGCTGGGCGCAGGCCATACAATTCTAAATAATCGAGCGTGATACTGGCTGGGCGGGCTGCAATGGCGGCCTCAAGTTGATCGGGGGTGCGCACCAGCAAATGCAGTTGCGGCGAGGTCATGGCCGTGCCACTCAATTTTGGCTGTACTTGGCGTTGGGCTTGTGCCAACACCTGCAATGGCGCGTGAATGGTCAGCGGGTGCACTTGGCCTTGGCGCATCGTCAATTGCTCGACGGCCTGCCGACGCAGGTCATTGAGCAACGAATTGGCGGCAAAAGGCCGTCCTTTTACGTCTAAAGTCAGCGCTGTTAATTCATAAGGCGTGTTGCCCAATCGCCCCAATTGCTCTCGCACTAGCCGTTCATCAATGGCTTGGCGCGATGCTGTTGCCAGCGGCATCGCCGATTGCACGGTGACTTGGGTTGCTGTCGAGAAATCGGGTTTCTCTAAGAAACCCGATTTCTGAAATCGATCCACCAATGCCATCGTCAAAACCAGCGGCTGGCCTTCGTGTGCGGTTACATGCATTTGCACGGGCTGTTTGTGAATGGGCGTGGTGGCCTGTGTGAAGGGCTTGGCGACGCGATCGAGATCGTGATCGTGACTACGCCACACCCAATCGCCGGCCCGAATGCGTGCACCATTGATGGCCCCATTCGCAAAACCCAGCCCCAACTGCCCATTATGCAAGGGGGTAATGCTGTAAATACGCCCGCCTTCTTCGGTTTCTTGCGGGCTGCGCCAGTCGGCGGCATCAAACACAATGCCATCACCCAACTTAAGCGGCGCAATCTGTTGATTGGCCTCGGGTGCGATGACAACGCGCACGGTTGTGCTATCTAACCCAAACTCGACTCGCACCACACGCCCCATCAACACCCCGCGATGCCGAGGCGAGCGTGCATTAACCACCGTTTGATGGTTAGTGCCGCTGACAAAATGGGCCCCCAAGCCGCGTGAGTAGACTTGCTCAAGTTGCAATTTTTGGGCGGGGGTGAGGCTGAGCGGCAAATTGGCCCATGCCTCGTCAACCGCTCTGCGATAGGCCGCGGTTGTTAGTGCCACATAATTGGCCTCTTTGTAGCGCCCTTCGATCTTGAGCGATGAGATGCCCAATTTGACAATCTCAGGCACATAGTCTATGGCGCATAAATCTTCGGGCGAGAGCAAATAACGCGCATCTGCTAACGGTTTTTGCACACCGTCAACGATCATGTCGTAGGGCAGGCGGCACGCTTGGGCGCATTTGCCACGGTTTGCACTGCGCCCGCCCCACGCCTCTGACGAAAAACATTGCCCCGAGTAAGACACACATAACGCCCCATGCACAAACATTTCTAGCTCACAATTGGTTTGTTTGCGAATCTCGCGAATGTCGTCGAGCGAAAGCTCACGTGCCAGTACCACCCGCTGTACCCCAAAACGCTGCGCCAACTTCACGCCTTCGGCGCTGGTAATACTCATTTGGGTGCTGCCATGCACCTCAAGCTCGGGCGCAATTTGTTTGGCGAGTTTGGCAATGCCAACATCTTGCACAATAATGGCATCGGTACCTGCTTTGGCGATGGCGGCCAGTGTTTTGCTGGCTTCGGCCAATTCATGCTCAAACACCAACGTGTTAAAGGTGAGGTAGCCGCGCACCCCGCGTTGGTGCAGGGTGCGCATCACTTCGGGCAATTCGTTTAGCTCAAACCCAACTTTGGCGCGCGCGGTAAAATGCTGTAAGCCAAAATAAATGGCATCGGCTCCCGCCTCAATGGCGGCGTGCATTTGCGGCCAGTAACCGGACGGGGACATAATTTCGGGTTTTTGCATTTAATTTATTCTCACTTTAACGATATGGCCCTAAAAATCGCTCGCCGTTAAAGTGGATTAAGTGGCTAGGTGATTCGGCGATCCATACATCAGTTTCCCATGCAATATCTTTCAAATATTGAGTCATTGCTTTTCTGGTTTCAAACGCCGTTACAAAGACTAAACCTGCTTTACTATTTTTAAAGAGGTCTTTAAGTTCGTTATGTCGTTTAATATTAATTGGACCGTGGCTAGTCACGGCTTCAACAATAACAAGCCAGTCTTTTTCGAGCAAATGAATAATAAGATCAGGCATTTTGCCATGCTCATCTAAATAGATACCAAGGTTTTGTAAATATTTAATCTCTGAGCCTCTGATTTTCTGACCTGTATCACCCATATATATGATAATCCCTCCGGGCGTAAACTGTGGGCAGAATTGCTCGATGATATTTTTAAGTAATGGGTTTTGCCCACCTTCTGATAATTCAATTTTGTCGCCATTGGGCAGAGTTACTGGAATAAAGGAAGTTTTATGCGGCTGGGGCGTTAAGAGATGTAATTTTGGATGAGATGCAATATAACTCAAAACTGTGCTGTCCCAAATTTTTGTATTGAAAGACCTAAGTAGGTTTACTATGTCTTCATTTAGTTGGTAACAGGTTTTTGGACTATTTATGGGCCGTTTTAGATTATCGGGGTTAATTTGTACCAAACCTAGCTGAATAAATTGATGTAATGTGAACCGTCGAAACGTTTCACGGGTATTAGGTGCATAATTGATGCCAAAATAATCGCGAATAAAATTCATTATTTCTGTCACACCAAGCAAGGGTGACATCACATTTTGCCAAGGTGTAGCAGGTTTTAAATTTAATAACGCAAGCAACACTAATGCTGAACGCTCATTTTGTAGCTCACGCGGTAAATTGAGTTTAATGAGAACACTTAACGTCTCTTCAATTTTTTTTCTATTTTGAATAGGATTTTCTGTTTGGTTTATCTTTGCCATTTTTAGGTTTTCATCAATGATCTGATCGATTTCAGATTGGGTTAACCCTATATTGCTTAGACTTCTTCCAATCTTGATTAATTGTGCTGTTGATGGGTATTTAAGATTTCGTAAATCTGTTGCGTTAACTTGAGTATGCCCATTAAACTGGCGGAAATATTGATCAACATATGTTGAATTTAGATAAGCTGCCAATCCTTTTGCGAGATCTTGCTCAAATCCCTTTCCATTTTGATGAAAATAATTTAAGTGATTCTCAAATCCTATTTGCATTGATGAAAAAAGAGTAGGGTCATATACGCTTGCGACAACACGTTTTTTTTCTTCCTTACTGCTAAAGCGTTTTACTAATACATAAAAGCCTGATTCTACTAATAATGGATTTGTTTCAGCATTTTTAATGATTGAATTTGGTTTTTTGTTGTTATGTATCGGCCATACTACACCACTATTGACTAAATTTGATGGATAAATCAAAGGGATAATTAATGTATTAGATTTTGCATCCAAAGGTTGATTGCACAGTAAGTTTTTGATGCGAAAATCAACCACTTTTCCTGTTGAAACCGCCAAACCAAGTGTGGCAAGAGTATTAGATAACGAGTTGATAAGTTCTTTAATTTGATGGCCCGAGTTGTCTGGAGTAATATGAATAAATAATTCAGGATCATTGGGATTTACAATATCTTGATGTTTAAGCAGACGCTCGGTAATAAAAAGGTCATTGGGCGATAAGCTGGTTGAAATAAGGACTGGCTTATCTATTGAAGTTCCTTTTTTTTTATACGCTTTAAAGATTATATTTTCTTGTAAAACATCGTCGTCGCTAAAAATTTGATTTCGTGCGTTGAACAAATGTATACGTTCTAGTTTAAAGTCTTTTAAGAAAGTTCGTCTAAAAGGTAAAAAGTAGGGGCCATTACAGAAACTGCGTGGGGTAATTGCAACAAGAACCCCATTATCATCTAACATTTTGCAGGCGAGCCATAAAAAACCGGCATAAAGATTACTTGTTTCTATTCCTGATTGATGTAACATCAATCGTTCTGATGAATTAACATTAATTTTGCGATATGGTGGGTTTAAAATAGCTAAATTCCAATTATGGCAATTTTGGTCAAATAGTTTTGTTTGCCCTGAAATAAAAGATGTGCTTTTATTGATAAAATCACCGTGTTCAATATTAAAACTAAAGTTAATATTGGCTTTTAAGCAATGTTGTGCACACTCATTTAATATTGATCTTAGTAATGGAATGAGATTTATATCAATTTCATAAGCGCTAACATGAATATTTCGAGGAGGGTAAGGCCGCACAATAAGTGACTCGACACAAGCAGCTGTGAGTGAGCCAACTCCAGCTCCTGCATCGAGAATATTGACATCTTCAGTTGATGAAACCCATGATGCCATAAGCCGTGCAGTTACTGCCGGTGTGAAGTATTGACCTAATTCAATTTTTGTAACAGGGTTAAGAAAGTAAGATGAAATATCTCGATATGTATCAGCCATATCGGATAATGTTGTTTTATTAGAGAGAGTTAATGACAGCACTTTTACGCCTTCACAGCCGCTAACACATCACGCACAATGTTATTGGTGCTGATGCCTTCGCCCTGACCCTCGTAATTGAGCAAAATGCGATGCCGCAGCGCTGCTGGCGCAATGGCCCGCACATCGTCGATGGCGACATTAAAACGCCCATTGAGCAAGGCTAACACTCGTGCCCCTAAAAGCAAGGCTTGTGCCCCACGTGGGCTGCTGCCAAAGCGCACATATTTTTTAATCTGTTCGGTGGCATCGGCATTTTCTGGGTGGGTGGCGGCCACAATGGCGGCGGCATAGCGGTTTACTTGCGCGGCAGCCGGCACTTGACGGGCAAATTGCCCCATCTCGATCAAGGTTTTGCCGTCGGTAATATGATGGGCACGGCTAATTTTGTCGCTGGTGGTGTTTTCGATAATAGTGGTCAACTCATTGGTATCAGGGAACATCACATTGAGTTTAAACATAAAGCGGTCGAGCTGGGCTTCAGGCAATGGGTAAGTCCCTTCCATTTCGATCGGGTTTTGGGTGGCCAGCACAAAGAAGGGCGGCTCGACGCGATAGGTGCGCCCCAATACTGTGACCGTGCGCTCTTGCATGGCCTCAAGCAATGCCGATTGGGTTTTGGGCGTGGCACGGTTAATTTCGTCGGCCAAAATCAAATTTGCAAAAATAGGGCCAGCTTGAAAACGAAATGCGCGTTTGCCGTCGTCGCGTTCTTCCAAAATATCGGTGCCGACAATATCAGCAGGCATCAGGTCAGGGGTGAATTGGATGCGTGAGAAACGCAAATCGAGTGTTTGCCCAAACGCCCGCACCAGCGATGTTTTTCCCAAACCAGGCAGGCCCTCTAGCAACACATGCCCGCCAGAAATGACGGCAATCATGGTGTGGCGTATGACATCGGTTTGGCCGATGATGACGCGAGCAACTTCGCTTTCAATTTTCTTGGACAGGTCAATAAATTGTTCTGGGGTCATTTCGATTTTAGATTTACGATTTTAGATTTACGATTATAGTTTTACACGAATCGTAAATCCAAAATCGTAAATCATCAATTTAAAGAACCTTTATTTTGACATACATTTGTGTGCCAAATAATTTACCGTTAGGGGCACGTAATTGCCACGTGCTCGAATAGGTGTCTGGCTCTTTGGGTGCAATGAACGACATGGTTAGATCGATCTGGCCATTGCGTGGCGTGGTGAGGATGGATACATTGGGCACAGCCCCCATTTTGCTGCCTTGCACAAACACCAACTCAAAGCCATCGCCCCAATCGCAGCTGCTGGTGTTGCGCACCCGCCATGTTTTAATAAAGGTGCTGCCTGCGGCAATGATTGTGTTGTCGGGAATATTCACATCGGCGACAAATGCAGCATTTAGGGCGCAGTTAGGGTTAAATATTGCGGGGGTGCTGGTGGCCGGTTTGGTGGCGGTGGGTTCGGGATTTGGGCGAAGGGGGCGATTTTCGATCAAAATTTGCACTGTCGCCACATCACTTTGGGCATTTAATGTGTCAAACGCCACAATACTCAGCAACGCTGTGCCTACTTGGCTTGCAGTAAAGCTTATTCTTGGCGAAAAGGTGTGTGCTACTTCGTTATTAACTTGGCTGGCAATCACCTGGCCGTTATTGCGCAATTCAATACGTTTAATACCGACATCTGAGGCAGCAGCCACATATAACATAATGGTTTCGCCAACCAGCGCGCGTGTGCCGCTTGAGGGGGATAACACAGACACCACAGGTTTTGTGGCGGGTTGTGCTTGGCTACACCCAATTAACATGAGTGCAAACAAAGCGGCGAACAACGAATTTAGACGATACAACTTTGCCAATTATATCCATCAACCGTTATGAAATTGGTTAAATATGACGTTAAAGTCAGGATTGAGGCTTACGTTAGACACACGTTGCCCCTGTGGTCACCCAACGTCCATCTTTAAGCTCATAACATTGGCAAAACTCCGAAGTTCGCTCTAAGCGCAGGCCTCCGCTAAATTTAAGATAAGTGAAATTGGTGCGTACGCAGCGTATTTGAGTCGACACATTTAGGTTGCCGCTGGGCGAAGACGCTGATACAGTGGTCAGCGCGATGCCGATATTGCGTGGTTCTCGAATCATCCACAAACGTGCCTCACGGGTGGGGTCATTGGCATTGATGACAAAGCCATCGCTGAGAGCCAAATACCCAACTAACCCTAACAGTAGCGGCACACCTAATGCAAAGGCAGTGACACATCCAACCCCTAATCGTTCTAGCCAAATTCGTCGCATAAATAAGATGTAATGCACCTTTTCAATAATATGTATATGTATAACAGAGGTTGGCGTTGAAATCACTATCGCTGCGTCTCTACACGCGCATGATACGCGCATGCGACGATAGTAATTTCGGCATTGCCTCTTTTTAAATTTACGCTGTTTATTGAGATGATCCGAAAATTACTTTAATCACACCAATAATTCCTAGTATAATCTATCTTCTAATTTGTCTTTTAGCCACTTTATAATATGGCTAATCGAACAGATTTATGGGGATGTGTCGAAATTGGCAGACGAGCATGACTTAGGATCATGTGCCGTAAGGCGTGTGGGTTCAAGTCCCACTATCCCCACCTTTGATTTTAGATTTTTATACTAATGAAAGGCCCAAAAATGTGGTTTTTGCCGACTTCACTATCCCTCCTCAAGCTTAGCTTGAAGAGGGATAGTGAAGTCGTAAGTGACCATATTTTTATTCTTTTTGGGTATAGATACGACTTTGTTGTATCTGCGATCTAAAATCTAAAATCTAAAATCTAAAATCTAAAATCTAAAAACCTCCAAAGATGAATTTGCAAGTAGAACAACTGGATACGAACGAAGCCAAGTTTACGATTAATATCGAACAAGCTGAGTATCGTAAAGCCCAACAAACGGTCGCACGCAAGCTTTCCAAAGATTATCGCTTTCCCGGTTTTCGACCCGGTCATGCACCTATGAATCTAATCGTCAGAGCCGTTGGCGAGGAAGCATTTAAATACGAAGTTGCCGATGAACTCGCCCGTTCGCTCTATCCCAAGGCGTTAGAGGAGTCGAAGATCAACCCATATGGGCAAGGCAAGATTGAAGATGTCAAAGAAGATCCGCCCCAGATGGTTATTCGGGTTGAGCTACAACCTGTGGTCGACCTGCGCAACTACAAAGGTATTCGGGTGGTCTACACCGAGCCGGTGGTAGGTGAGGATGAAATTCAAGCCCAACTTGATGCAATTCAAACCGAAAATGCTATTGTCAAGCTTGTTGAGCGCCCCGCCGAAAAGGGTGACCTGATTGAGGGCAAGATCGTTGCTTATAATGCTGAAAACGAGGCTGTTTTTGATCTTGAAGAAGAGAGCTTTGTCTTAGATGAAAATCTTGATAAGGCCATGCATCTTGTTGGGCTGATGGACGCTGTGATTGGCATTAGCGCTGGTGAAACCCGCAACGTACGTTTGGTGGTAGATGACGCAGAAGAAGATGAGAATTTGCGCAGCACCGAAGTTGCAGTTGAAGTGCGTGCCGACCGCGTGAGCAGCCGCGAATTGCCGCCACTCGATGACACCTTGGCCCAAACCGTTGGCTCATTTGAGACATTTGCCGATTTACGCGCTGATGTTGAGAAGAAATTGGTTGATTATAAGCAGAAAATGGCGCAGCGCGATTACAACGATCTGGTGGTTAGCGCTTTTAGTGAAGAAGCGACTGTCATTTACTCACCCTCTTACTTGGGCGATCGTTTAGATGAGGCGATTGAAGATATTAAGCAACGCACCAAGAACGAAGAGAAGATGGAACTTTCGGATTGGATGAAATTGCAAGGTTTTGCTGATGAGGCCGCATTGCGCGAAAATATTAAGCAGGGCGTTGAAAACCAAGCCAAGGTGAATTTGGTGTTGGGTGCGGTCAGCAAGGCTGAAAATGTGATCGTGAGTGGCGATGAGATCATGAAAGAGATTTCAAATGTTGCCCAATATTTGAATGATGACAAATTGGTTCGTCGCTCTATGCAAGATCAAAGCTATATTAATAGTATCTATAGCCGCAAACTTACCAGTCGCGTGCTTGAGCGCATGAGTACCATCGCCCAAGGCAATGGCGACGCGCCTACAGTTGCGTCTTATAGCAGCGATAATGTTGTGATCTCGGAAGGTGAATCAACTTCAGTAGTTGAGGGAGCAGCGCCAGAAACAAATAATGGTTAGTCGTTAATCAGTTTTTTCTAGCACTTTTCAAATAAAGGCGTGGCATGATAGGCTACGCCTTTATTTGTTAAACAAGACAAAAAATTGTGCTATGTGATTCACAATCTGGTTTGCATGGTTGCAATTCATGGTACAGAATACAGAATTTTGGAATAAAAACATGCTGAATACAATTAATTCTCAAAACAATGCACTTGCACAAGTGCAATCGATGCTGCCGATGGTGATTGAAAACGATGGCCGAGTTGAGCGTGCTTTCGATATCTATTCGTTGCTTTTTAAAAACCGTATCGTGTTTTTGGGCACACCCATTAATGATCAAGTGGCGAATGCTATCGTGGCGCAATTGTTGTTGCTTGACCAACAAGACAGCGAGAAAGAAATTTATTTTTACATTAACTCGCCGGGTGGGCAAGTGACTGCGGGGTTGGCAATTTATGACACCATGCAAATGATTTCGGCTCCCGTTAGCACAGTTGCTGTCGGCATGACCGCCAGCTTTGGCACCTTGCTGTTGTTAGCGGGCAGCAAAGGCAAGCGCTACGCTTTGCCACATTCCACTATCCATATGCATCAGCCATTGGGTGGTGCGCAGGGTCAGGCTTCAGATATTGAAATTGCAGCTCGCGAAATTTTGCGGCTAAAGGCGTTGCTGAATGGCGTGATTATGCAGCATACCAATATGGATGCGTCGATGATTGAAAAATATACCGACCGCGATTCTTATTTGACCGCCGAAAAGGCCAAAGAA
>JAGWYZ010000346.1 GCA_018969115.1 Chloroflexota bacterium
TTGGGCAACAAAAGATTGCCCAATTTTGGCATGAACGGGCTGCCGATGTTGCCCAGAAAGCATTTGAGCAGCAAGCGACTGTGCTGGAACTGGACAAGAAACGCCAATTGGCGCAAGCCGAGGCTGCCTATAGTGACGTGCTTAATGCCTCTGCCAAGCAAATAAGCCAAGTTGATCAACAACTGGGGTTTAGAGCTGCGGCATGGGACGATGCCAGTTGGCGAAATTGGCAGGTGGGTGATGGTGCTCAGGCCGATTTACCCATTCGGTTGGGTAAATTTAGTGCGCGTGGCCTGTGGAATGTGAGAAGTTTTCCGGCCTTGCTGCCAGTATTGGGTGGAAAAAACGTGCTCATTAAAACACCACCAGCCATGCGTGCCCAAGCCATTGCGGCATTACAAGGGGTGTTGTTGCGTATGTTGGCCGCCCAAGCCGCGGGTAAAATGCGCTTGGTTTTTCTTGACCCAGTTGGGTTGGGCCAAAATGCAGCGGCGTTTATGCACTTGGCCGATGACGATGAAGAATTGGTGACCAACCGTGCTTGGACCGAGCCACAGCATATCGAGCAGCAATTGGCGAATTTGACCCAGCACATGGAGAACGTCATTCAAAAATACCTGCGCAACCAATTCAACACCATCGAAGATTACAACGCCCAAGCCGGCGAGATCGCCGAGCCCTATCGCGTGGTGGTGGCCTTCGATTTTCCGGTCAACTTTAGCGAAGCCGCCGCCCGCCGCTTGGTCAGCATTTCGCAAAATGGTCCTCGTTGTGGGGTTTATACGGTGGTGCTGGTTGATGCGAGCAAACCCATGCCTTATGGGTTTAACTTGGGCGATCTCGAGCAAAATGCCACCATCATCACGATGGATGGCAACCGTTGGGTGTGGCAAGACCCTGACTACCGCGATTGTCAGCTCGAATTGGACCCTGCACCGCCGCCTGACTTATTCAATCGTATCATGCGAGCGGTGGGGCAAGCGGCCAAAGATGCCAAGAAGGTCGAAGTGCCCTTTGAGCGCATCGCCCCTGCTGTTGCTCAGTGGTGGGCTGGGGATAGCCGCAGTGGTTTGAGCGCCGCCCTCGGCCCCAGCGGTGCGCGTAAAACGCAGTTGCTCGATCTGGGCAAAGGCACGGCCCAACACATGTTGGTGGCTGGCAAGACCGGGTCGGGCAAATCCACCCTGTTGCATACGATCATCACCAATTTGGCTTTGGCCTATAGCCCGGACGAAGTGCAACTCTACCTGATCGATTTTAAAAAGGGTGTTGAGTTCAAGACCTACGCTAGACATGGGTTACCTCATGCGCGTGTCATCGCCA
Source organism: Chloroflexota bacterium (assembly GCA_018969115.1). Taxonomy (GTDB): domain Bacteria; phylum Chloroflexota; class Anaerolineae; order J036; family Brachytrichaceae; genus AQU-03. Next base: position 1,324 of record JAGWYZ010000346.1, read on the forward strand.
TTGAAAGTGAGCGTGAGTTTGGCTTGAGTGTATTGCAAGGGCTAGATGCCGAACTGAAGCAACGCGGTGAGGCATTTCGGGCGGTTGGGGTGGATGGCGTGGCCGATTATCGTAATAAACGGCGTGACGAGGTGCTGCCGCGCATCATGTTACTGGTTGACGAATTTCAAGAATTCTTTACCGAGGATGATAGTATTGCTTCTCAAGCCGCGCAATTGCTCGATCGTATTGTGCGCCAAGGCCGTGCCTTTGGCATCCATGTCTTGTTGGGTTCACAAACCTTGGCTGGCAGTTATTCTCTTGCTCGTAGCACCATCGACCAAATGGCTGTGCGTATTGCCTTGCAATGCAGCGATGCTGATTCGCGCCTGATTTTGTCGGATGACAATCCGGCGGCGCGCTTACTCTCGCGCCCGGGCGAAGCTATTTACAATGCCAGTAACGGTCGATTAGAAGGGAATAACACATTTCAAGTGGCGTTTTTAAGCGATGATAAACGTGATGACTATCTCAATCAAATTAGCAAGCTGGCACTCAAGCGCCCGTTAAAACTAAACCAAACTCCCATTATCTTTGAGGGCAACGCGCCGGGCGAGATCGAACAAAACCGTGCTTTGCTTGGTATTTTGGCTGGCAAAGCGGCACTTTCGCAGCCGCTGTGTGCATGGCTGGGCGATCCCATCGCTATTCGTGATCCGATTGCGGCGCAATTTCGTCGTCAAAGCGGGGCCAACTTGTTGATTGTGGGCCAAAATGAGGCCGCTGCAATGGGGTCCCTAACTGCGGCATTGATTGGTTTGATGGCGCAATTGCAATCACAGGCCAAGCGTCGTTCGTTGTTTTATCTGCTCGATTTTAGCCAACAAGATGATCCAGATGCAACTGGTTATACGCAGCTTGCGGCTATGTTGCCGGGGATAAAGATTGGCAAGCGTCGTCATTTGCCCGATCTTATTGGCGAATTGGCCACTGAAATGCAAACACGGATTGATGCCGATGCCCCTGCCAATTTGCCGCCTTTGTTTCTTATTGTGCATGGGTTACAACGTGCCAGAGACTTACGGGCTGAAGATGGCTTTGGCGTGTCAGGTATGGGCGCATTTGGAGATGCGCCACCACCGCCTAGCTCGGCTCAACAATTTACAACCTTGCTACGCGAAGGCCCCGAAGTGGGTATTCACACGTTGCTATGGTGCGATACGGTCACAAATCTAAATCGCATGATCGATCATCGCACACTACGCGAGTTTGCCATGCGCATGGTTTTTCAAATGAGTGAAAGTGATTCTTCCAATTTGATTGATTCACCGGTTGCCAATCGGCTCGGACAATTTCGCGCTTTGTTTTATAACGAAGATGAAGGCCGGATCGAAAAATTTCGCCCATATGCGATGCCATCCATTGACTGGTTACGCTCGGTTATATGAGGTTATATGAGGTTATATGAGGTTATATGAGGTTTAACTTTTGCCTGTAAGCTTTGAGGACTGTAGTTATATTCCGATTGGGCAAGTAAAACAAATTTTCGTCGAAATCACGATATGGCCTTGGGTTACATGGGCTTGCCTATGCCACCCAAGGCCATATCATGATTTCAACATTACTTCTTTTGCAGGAAGATACAGAACTATGTATTTCACACTAGATGAAGTTTGTAACATCAAGCTGCGCTAAGAGAGTGTTTCTTAAATCAAATTTCACTTTTTTGTCAGCTGAAATTACGTGGTTTTATCAAATCAGAGCGCATATTTAGACAAAACGAATGCC
>JAGWYZ010000347.1 GCA_018969115.1 Chloroflexota bacterium
GCCGCCCCATAACAACACTGAGATAGTGATTTCGGCGAAAATTTTTTTTAAGAAACACTCTCTAACAGAAATCAGTAAAAACCTTAGTTTGAGGCCGCGCTTCGTGTATTAAGGACGACTTTGAGTCGTCCTTAATATTAGTTGTCACCGCGTATTGGCAGCCCTGCCGCTTGGTAAATAGCATCAATTTGCCTCATATTAGCGACCCCAAAGGCGGGGTCGGTGACGATAGGGGCGCTGCCGTTGCAGGCCCGCGCAAATGCTCGTAATTGACAAACATAACTGCTATGGCTAGCCCAATCCTCACAACGCAGCCCGCCCTCACGAGTTTGTACATGCACATAATGTGGGTAAATGCTGCCTTGTGGGTGGTATGGGCTGCCGATATCGATAATGCCGTGCTCGCCGCGAATAGACACCCGCGCCCGTAACGGAATAATCGACAACATCGCACAGGTCAACCGCGCCGTGCCACCATTATGTAACTTAAAATCAGCTCGCAACCAACGATCAACCTTGGGTGTCCATGTGCTGGCGCTGGCATGGTCAACGATGGGTTCGCCGCCACAAAAGGGATTGCTCACTTGCCTGATCCATGTTAACGGGTAACAGCCTATATCCATTAAAGACCCACCCGCCAAATCGTAGCGCCAGCGAATATTGCGGCGTTGAATAAGTGGAATGCGAAATTCACCCTCGATATGCTGCACTGCACCGATTTCACCGTTGGCGATAACCTCATTCACCCGCGCCGCGATGGGGTGATGCACCCACGCAAAGGCCTCAGACAACACGCGCCCAGTCTCGACGGCTACTTGTGCCATTTGTTCGGCCTCAGTGGCATTGCTGGCAAAGGGTTTTTCGCATAGCACATGTTTGCCTGCTCGCATAGCGCGGATGCTCCATTCGGCATGCAAACTGTTGGGCAAGGGGTTATAAACGGCATCGATGTCAGGGTCAGCAATCAGCGCCTCATAGCTGGGGTGGGTTTTGGCAATGCCATGCTGTTGGGCAAAATGTTGTGCCCGTGCCATATCACGCGCTGCCACCGCCACAATTTGCACTTCGGGCACTTGGCGGGCTGGCACAATCATTGCGGCGGGTGTAATCATGGCTGTGCCAAGAATGCCAATGTGCAGCGGTGTGGGATTTGTGGAGGAAGATGTCATCAATTTTTTGTAAACGTAAGCGTAGCCGCTTACGCTTATCTCTACGGTTACGTTCACGTCTAAGTCTGCGTTTACGTTCACGTCTGCGTTTACATAGACATAATTTCTAGCTTACACCTGTTTTGTGTCATAAGAAAACCACTTGGACAACTGTGCAATATGCGTTGGCAGCGTGCCACAGCACCCACCAATAATACTGGCCCCTAAGCTCTGCCAATTTTGTGCTGCCTCGGCATACGTTGCTGGTGAAACCGCATGGGTCAGGGTCCAGCCTACCGCATCATCGACATGCCCAACATTGCCATAGGCCCCAAATGGGATATTTGAGCCATCAAGCGCGGCCCTTAACAACCCCAATGCCCCTGAAACTTGAGCAACCGGAATGCAATTAACCAACATGGCCTGTGGCTTCAACGGCAAAATTGCTCGCACAGCGTCGTCGATGCTCTCACCACTTACCAGATTATTGTGCACGTCGAGGGTAAAACTGACCCAAAATGGCAACCCAGTGGTGGCAGCAGCCTTGGCCCCTGCTACCGCTTCGCGTATGGTGTTCATCGTTTCGACCAAAATAAAATCGCAACCGGCATCGGCAAGGTTGCAGGCTAATTCGCCGTGTTCGGCATCCAATTCGGCTTCGCTTGGCACTAAGTTGGGTGAATAGCAATCTTCGACTGGCGCAAGGCTGCCCGCTACTTTGACATTTGCGCCAGCTTGGGCTGCTTGTCGTGCTAAGGCCACCGCTGTAAAGGTTAGCTCACGGGCGCGATGCCCCAAATTGGCTTTGCTCAGCGCCCGCACATTGGTGCGAAAAGTGTTAGAAGTGAGCACTTGTGCACCTGCCGCCACATAATCGGAGTGAATTTGCGCCACTACGTCGGGGGCATCTATCAATGCTTTGGCTGACCATAGCGGCAAATGGGTGTCTACCCTGCGTCGAGTAAGTTCGGTGCCCATCGCACCATCAAAAATGATAAGATTTGGCATGTGCGGCTATTGTATGATAAGGTGAGGTGTGAGGGGGTGAGTGTGTGACAAAATCACCCCCTCACTTTGCCATCACGTGTGGCACAAAGTGGCTCATGTTGGTCGAAATTAACCTAACGCTTTTGTGGATGCCAATGCCGACGGCTTCATCACCGATCACCCAGCCGCTGATGACAGGATAATTGCCCTGTGCGTTTGGCAATAGGCAAAATGCTTGCCAAACATAGCCTTTTTCGCCATAATCGCCCTCAGTTTCGAGGTTGTTGGGCAAACGAATATTCGCCTCTTTGCGGCTCAAAATCAGCCGGTAATAGATTTTCATGGTTGGGATAGAGCGACCCAAAGATTGGCGGAATGCCTTTGTGGCTCAAAATCATTTTCCGTGGCGGTTCTACCCATTTCACCTATGATGTTAGCAAATGTTGCCCAAATTTCTCGTGGGTTAGCCATTCCCAAGGGTAAAGTTTAAAAGCAACTTTGGGTCGACGTTCTTGTTCATCGACAGACTCATCGCCATCCCAACCCAATTGCGAAATGAGCCATATGACCATTTTGCGCCTAGCCTGATGCACCATATTCGCCAAATAACACACATTCGTGTAATCTTTGGCGCTATCGTCGATATATATATATAAAGTGGGTTAACCCACGATGATTGGGCATGAAACGCCAGGCATCGACCAATTTCTCATGTAGGGCGTTAAATTGATCATCATGTGGGATCTCGTCTTCCAGCCAATCCCATTACAAAATGGCCGCTTCGAGCAAAGACGTTGGTGTATTGGTATTAAATTCATACAATTTGGGGGCGGTTTTGCCATCGTAAAATAAATCGAAACACCCGTAGAGGGTGACTTTGTCATCTTGACACGAGCAGCGACGTAACTCGGCCCCCAAAAGTGTAATGCCTAATTTAGCGAACA
>JAGWYZ010000074.1 GCA_018969115.1 Chloroflexota bacterium
ACGGCAAATATAAGCGCATCGGATAAGCATATCAAGCTAATCACCAATGACACATTCACACTCGCGCCCAACGCAAGCGTTCTTGCGGTATCAGCAGAGCGCTTCATCATGCCGCGCAATGTCATGGCGCTATCTTTTGGGAAATCGACGCTTGCGCGAATTCACGTTGTGACAACAATCACGCCGATTGAGGCGGGATGGGAGGGGTATCTGACAATCGAAATTAGCAACAAAAACAAGATGTCTGAGGTCGATCTTCATGCCGGCTTGCCCATCACCCAGCTAGTATTTTTCTGGGTCGCTGAGGGCAGCGGCTATGATGGCATCTATCAGCACCAGCAGCAAGTGCCGGTATCGGCGCTAGGGAACAAGTGATACACCCAACCAACACCGCCGCGCTTATCGCCCACCTCTTGCCAGTTGCCAACGGCATAGGCTGGCTGATAGCGCGAGCCAGTGACACAAAATTAATAATAAATCTAATTAGCGACATGCCCGACGATGTGACATCGCACATCGCAGACGCGGCGACAATTGAATTAATTAAGTGCGAGTTGATAGAAAAGACGCGAGTTTACAGAACGGATGAGTATTAACTAAAAGCCCTGCAAACGCAGGGCTTTTAATTTGCTTTACATTAAAATAGCTTGACTTTTGTAATACATCGTCATACAATGAATACATCATGAGCAAGACAATAACAGTTAGAATCCCAAACAATTTACTTACCGAGATCGATATCTTGGCATCTCGCTTGTCTCCATTTCGGCCAAATGTAAGTCAAGCAATTTTATTTCTATTGCATGAGGGTTTACAGTCAAAGGCTATAAAATCCACAGAGTCATTTTGTGGGCAAGTGCAGCAACCCGACTTTCAGGAACTTGCACACTCATTGCAAAATAAATAAGTGCGCAATGCAATTTTAATGTTTAGAGTATTGACAATTGTCTTACAATGTAATACAATGTAGACACAAATAAATACCCGCTCATGCGACAACATAGCGGGTATAGCCGAAGGAGACCAAAATGAAACAAGATTATAACACTAAACACAAAGCATGGGCGGCGGCCGTAGCCGCCACCAAAGCCGCGCTCATAGCGCGTGGCTATACCCCAGCCAAGGCGCAAAAATGCGCCCTCGACCGTAACAAATCGCTGCACCCCGCAGCACAAGCCGCCGTGCGTCGCAATCTGTCGCTTAACCGCGATTACATCCAAGGCGGTGCGCAATGAACAGAGACAAAACGGAGAACCCGCTTTATTGCGGGTGTTACGCGGTAGTGTTTTGCGCCTTAATTTTCTTAATTATCTTCATAATGCTTTAACATGGCATACGTAATTGCTGGGGAAATCGTTTTCGACGATCTTCCCGAATACCCCGAATACCCCGAAAATACCCGCGAGGCCAACGCCGCCTATGAGCGCGACATCTGGGACGGCCTCACCACCGAGGATTTACTCAATTTAGATTTACCCTTTTAACAGAACTATCGCCAGCGGTATAACCGCTGGCACTTTAAATTATGACAACTACAGCACTATCCACCAACACCGAAATGAGCCTGTCAGAACTTGGCAATGTTCTGACAAAAAGCCGGTATTTTACCGATGCTACGGACGCGAGCCAAGCCATTGTAAAAGTTCTGGCTGGCCGCGAATTGGGCATTGGCCCAATTGCCAGCATGACTGGCATTCACATCATAAAAGGCAAGCCTGCCCTTGGTGCTAATTTGTTGGCATCATGCCTTAAGCGCTCAGGGCGCTATGATTACCGCGTTAAAGAGTTGACCGCCACGAATGTGGCGATTGAGTTTTTCGAGATCACGCTTGGCAAGCGTGAATCGCTTGGCATTAGCTCATTTAGCATTGCCGATGCTCGCGCTGCTGGCACTCAAAACCTTGATAAATTTGCGCGCAATATGCTATTCGCTCGCGCCCTTAGCAATGGGGTGCGATGGTTTTGCCCAGATGTGACCGGCGGCCCCGTATACACCCCGGAGGAATTAGGCGCGAGCGTGAACGGTGACGGCGAAATCATCGAATCATCCGCGAAAACGCTTGAGCATAAAGCCCCGCCACCGCCACCATCGGCGGCGGGGCCACTAACGCTACTCACCGCGCTAGATGAGATTGTCCGAATCATGGAGGGCGGCAACTTTGTTGCACCCGCCGACCGCATTAGGGAGTTGTTTGCATATGCCTGTAGCGAAATTAAGCTACGCGGGATGGAGTGCGAAGAGAAGCCAGCCTCGATGAAAGAGGCTGCAAACTCAACAAACATAATGTTAGGACGCTGCATCACCTACGATCAGCAAGCCGCCTAAAATCGTAACGGGGCGGCGCAAGTCGCCCCGACACCCAATGATTGATCTCACCAACGCCGTAAAGATCAGCCTAAACCTAGGCACAATCAAAAGCGGCATGAGTTACACAATTACTCACGCCAACGGCAGCACAGAAACAAAGCAGCACACGCCAGCCCTGCAAGCGTTTTTGACCGCTCAGGGCTGGATAGCACGGAGGGAAAATGTACTGGATATCAATAAAAACAGGATGGAGAGACGACCCTGACTACATGGGGTGCAGCCGAAGCGCCCGTCTGTCGTTTCACGAGCTTATTTTTTTATGCGCTCGCAAAGAAACGGCAATTCTCAACATGACACCTAAACAGGTAGCTGGCATGTTGGGGTTATCGGCAGACGAAGCCGAAAGCGACATCAACGAGTTGCTAGATGCTGGATTGATTGAGCAAACAGAAGAAAGCCAATTGTTTGTGCCATCCATAGCAGATGAGATAAACAAGTTCTTGGAGTCGCGCAACGCGACAAAAAGCCGTGTCGATAAGTGGCGCAAAGAGAAAGCCGCAAAAACACTACCCAATACCGACGATACAAAATCTTGTAACGCGTTACAAACGCGTTACGTAACGCCAGATAACGATGATGTAACGCGTTACGAACGCACAAGTAAAGTAAAGTTAAGTAAAGATGATGGTGAGCAGCCACCAAAAAACCAAAGCGAACAAAAGCCACCACCGGCGGCCGAGTCTGAATTCGTGAAACTTTGGCGCGAATGGACTTTGCACACGGGGCAAATTGCGCCAACATTTAAAGCAAAAATAGACGAGGTCGTAACTGAACTTGATGTTTGGCGCGATACATTGACGTTCGGGGCGCGAAATCGCAAGATCGCCCACACAAACGCCGGGCTAGATTGGGCGCTGACAAACTACAAAACGGGCGCAGCCCAAAAACGCGCCGCCGCAACGCCAACAAACAAACCATTTGCAGCGGCAGCCATGCCCAAAAAAAAGGTTTTTATTGAGGGCGTAGAGGTCTACGTAAATTAACATGGCAACGAACAACGTATTACCCCCAAACAACATCGAAGCCGAAGAAGCCGTTCTTGGCTCATTGATGATCGACCCAAGCGAAATCAGAAACGTTTCGACGGTTATCACCGCCACCGATTTTTACATTCTCCGTAACGGTTGGATATTCGAGGCGATTGTCGAGTGTGGCGATAGCGCAGACCTGATGACCATCTCCGAGGCGCTAACGCGCAAAAACAGGCTTGATGATGTGGGCAACGTAGGCTATTTGACGCAAATCATGGCGGCGGTTGTATACGCTGGCAATGTTCGCAGTTACGCGGAGATTGTCAGGGAACGAAGTCAGCGCCGAAAAATGTTGCAAGCCGGTCAGCTTGCCGCCAAGGGCGCTTACAACCTTGAGCAATCGGTTCAGGTCACGCTCGCCGAGGTCGCCAACGCCATTAACGGCGTTTATAGCGAGGCAAAAACCACCGGCGTAACATTTTTGGCAGCACAAGACAGCATTGCCGAATTTTTGAACGATGATTCGCCACGCCACCATATACCCATCGGCATTGATAAAGCTGATGAGATTCTCAAGGGCGGCTTCCTGATCGGTTCATATGTGATTTTGGGCGGCTCCCCTGGTAGCGGCAAAACTATCGCCGCCACCCAAGTGCTTTACAACGCCATGATAAACGGCTCGCGCTGTATTTACTACTCGTTTGAAGTGCCTCGCAGCGCAATCATTGCCCGCCTCATCTCGCATCACATTGCCAGAACAGGCGGCAAGCCTGTGCCATACGGCGCAATGATTGACCGCCGAATGACCAATGAGCAGCGCAACGCGGTAAATATTGCGTGGCTTGAATTGGTTGACAAGGTGCGCGACAACGTAATGATTAACGATGCCGCGACCATGACCCCCGCGCAACTGACAAACAGCGCAATCGCGTTTGCAATCAAAGGCGGGTGCGACCTTGTTGTGGTTGACCAGTTGCATCACATGAGCGATGACGATAAAAAATCAGACACGAAGCAGCGCATCAGCAACATTAGCCGCGAATTGTCGCGCCTTGGCAAGCGCATCCACGAAGCCACGCAACACCGAGCGCCGCTTGTGTTGGCATTGGCAAGGCTAAACCGCGTGGGCTACGCCGCGCCCGACATGTCGGCGCTCAAAGAATCAGGCGACATTGAAAGCGACGCGGAGATGATCGCGTTCCTTTACCGCGACACAGACAAAGCCACCGCCGACCCCACCGCCGCTACGCCTATTTTTTTTAAAGTCGCAAAAAACCGCAACGGCCCAACTGATTTTGCCCTCAACGCACTCATGATGGGCAGCATCAATCGGATAGGCGATGCAAAATGAACATAAAAATCGTCTTACCGTTTCCCGCCGCAAAGCTTAACCCCAACAGGCGCAGCGGGCACTCGTGGCAGGTCACCGCTGCCGAAAAAGTAGAGGCATGGCAAGCCGGCAAAATCGCAACGCTCAAAGCGCTCGGCGGCAAAGCGTTTGCTATTGCCGCCCCAGTCAAATTCTCGATCACGTTTTTTTGCCCCAACCGCCGCCGCCGTGATCTTGACAATTTGTTGGCATCGCTCAAGCCTAGCTTGGATGGCATTTGCAATGCCGTCGACATTGATGACTCGGCGATTGAGGAGATGCAACTCATCAAACGCTACGATGCTAACAACCCGCGAGTAGAAGTGGAAATAACATAACAATGGAAATCAAAAAAACACAAATTCCTATCATCAGTCTGTTTTGTGGATGTGGCGGAATGGACATTGGTTTTGAACAAGCTGGGTTTAATACTATCTTAGCAATTGATAATAATGCGCATGCTATCGAAAGCTTTAATCATAATCGGAATAGTAAATCTGGAATGTTGGGAGATTTATCAAAATTATCTGCAAAAGATATTATTGAAATAATTGACCAATTACCAAAATCAAATACCCTGAAGGGCTTAATCGGTGGCCCTCCATGTCAATCTTTTTCGCAGGGTAATAATCATCAAGTAATTAACGACCCAAGACATGAACTTCCATTTTCTTATGCTTCAATTCTTAAAGCGCTTAATAAAAAATTTCAATTAGATTTTTTTGTATTTGAAAATGTAGAACGATTAAAAAAAGGGCGACATAAAGAACGTTTTGAGAGAATTCGTAATGCACTTATTGATGCTGGGTTTAACATATTTGATGAAGAATTAAATGTTGTTAATTATGGTGTCCCACAAAATCGTCGTCGTATCATAATAGTTGGGATAAACAAAACTCTTTATCCAAAAATAGATTTTGTTTTTCCATCGGGAGAATTTACAAAACCATTGACTGTAAAAGATGCAATTTACGGATTACCCCCTCCGGTTTTCTATCAGCGTTCTATTGCCGGTGAATTTCCTTATCACCCAAATCATTGGACAATGCAACCTAAGTCATTAAAATTTCAAGACCCAGATCACTTAATCGGTAGAGGGAAATCATTTCGCCGCTTACTTTGGGATTTTCCTAGCCCAACTGTAGCTTATGGGAATAACGAAATTCATGTACATCCAAATGGGGATCGCCGATTATCGATTTTTGAAGCTATGAGGTTGCAAGGATTTCCGGATAATTATCAAATACATGGAACATTGACAAGTCAAGTAAAACAAATATCAAATGCTGTTCCACCTCCGCTAGCATATGTGTTAGCAAAAAGAATACAAGAAATATTGCAACTTTATTGATCAGTAGTTTAGTCTAAAAGTAGTATGAAACCTCTCCCAGCACCTAAAACTAAATTGGCATTTTTGAACAAATGTCATGTGGAATACAAAGTGTATCTCTACAATGATACACAAAATTGGCACGAGGCGTTTGATGGAACCCATGAAACGCTAGAAGAAGCTAAAGATTTTCTGGTTAGATGGTATCCAGAGTTGCCACAATCGCATACCGCTATCGTGGCAATCAAAATAACAAAAGAAATATTATGAGTTATCGCAACATCTCAATCAGCGCCATTCTTCACGCACTAGCAATAGCGCACAAAAATTATTTTACTGACAGCGAAACGCTGGTATTCGTGTCGCGTTCATGCCCATTCGCAGAGGATGAGCATGACGCGCTTAAAATATGGGCAAAAGTCAAACACGAGTTGACTTGTGCATATAAATAAAAATGAAAGACAAAATAGAACAACCAAAATACGTTTCGCTTGTTGGTCTTGCAGCACGCATTGGCCGAAAATTAAAGGTGCATCGCATGGAACAGTGCAGCAATTTTGTGATTCAAAGCGCTTGCAATGCTGATTATTTTGCGCGTGGTCAAGACGAACACGAAAAATCTAAAACTATAAATAAAAATTAAGCGCTGTTGCTTGTTTCCAAATGCTCAGACTGTTTATTCAGTCTGAGCATTTTTTTTTGCAAGCTTATTCGTCTTGCCTGGAGCGCATTGATGCGCTCCAGTTCGTTTGTTGTCGATATTTCAACCGCTGCCGTTTGCGTCACACCGTAATAAGCCGCAATTGCGGCTATTTTGTCGATTGCGGATTTGTCAAAACGATAGTTGACTGATATACGTGATGTCGTCATATGTAAATAATTTTACTTTACAAAAATATGTTACAATTTAGCGCGTATAGAAATTATCTATACAATTATTATGATTATCGTAAATTTAACTCCTCATCCTGTCTCCGTTCGACGTGCTGACGGCACGTTTCTCGCACTGCCAAAGTGTGACAACCCAGCCCGCTGCTCAGTCACGTTTCAAGATGTGACAACGGCGGACGGCATTCCAGTAAAGCGTCAAGTATTTGGCGCTGTGCAAAATTTGCCCGCTCCGCAAGATGGAACATTGTTTTTAGTGTCTCTTGTAGTTGCCCAAGCATCAAAGCATCGTAGCGACCTTGTAAGCCCAGGTGCAGCTATCCGAGATGAAAACGGCACCCAAATTGGGTGCGATGGTTTAAGCGTAGTGTAGATATCAGCTTCTATGGAAAAAGAAAAATTCGAATTAAGAAAAGCAATTCCCGCCGTGCTGGATGCGGTGATTGAGTTCGTTTCGCCGGCGTTTGACGCGCGATACATCCCGTTCTGGCTGTCGCTGTCCGGCATTGGCTTGGTCGCCCTAGCCTACAGCGCTGTTTATGATTTGTTCAAGAATCATATTGGGGTCAGCGAAATTACAGCGTTGATGGATGCATTCGCTTCAGTCGGTATTCTGAGCGTTTTGCTCGTGATAGTCGTTGCGGCAAAAAATAACGCGGTAAAAGGGATGGGTTACTTGTTGATGGCTGGGTGGATGCTGCTTACGTTTGCGCTTGTGTCGCTTGGCGCGGTGTTGGGCAACAACAAAAATCTAGAAGTGCCGGAGGCGCTAGTCGGTTTAGGTAAAGCCGTAGCGGGTCTACTACCAGCGCTTGCACTCGTGCCAGTCCTCACAATGACAATTGCCAATGCCAACAAAAACGAATTTCCCACCGCATCGGCGGCGGCTGGGCATTATTTTGGCTTTGTGCTGAAACTGGTCATGATTGGGGCGAGTATATTCTCGAACGTGTATTTCGGCCTATCTCGCAACATCGCGCCTATCGTCGCGTTGCTATGCGGCGTATTGCTTGAGTCTTTATTTGTATGGGCACTGTTTAAGCTGATTGATGCCACCCAACGTAAAGACCGCTTTGACGTAATTGTTTGGTCGATCATGATCGTTGTGACCGGTTTCTTTTTGGCGTTTGTCGGTATCGAAACAGTATCTACCCTATCGCGGATTCAGATACCCGCAATTATTGCCATGCAAGAGACGGGCGCTTTGATTTACGTGAGTGCCATCGGCATTAGCTTTGCCCTCACGATTATTGCCCAATTGACTACCAGCCTTATCGACTGGCTGCCGTCCTACGAGGGTATCAAATCCGGCGCTAAGTCATTAGGCGCAAATGTGGCAAGGATAAAAATGCCAACTCGCAACGCATTGCCGGCCGCCGCCGTATCGTTTGCGGCTGATTCGGTTGAGACTGTGACAATTGCAGAGAACGATCTCCCAAAATAGCCGCGCCGTCCGTTACTGGCACGACAAACGAGGCCGTGCCAGTAACGATACCGGCGCTTGATGAGCCATTGCCAGTAAATTTCCCCGTTTTTACTGGCATTGCATTGGATGATTTGCCAGTAAATTTAGATGACTTTGGCCCACTGCCAGCAATGCAAGCCGATTGGCGTGATGAATTTATGGGCAACGGCAAATATAAGGGGCGTTACTGGCAATGGCGCAAGCGGGGCAAATTAGGCAAAAAGGAGAAAGCACGATATGGCGGCAAATCAGAAAACCTCAGCGCAGAACGGCGAGAAGCCTACCAAAAACGAGCGGCAAAAATCGCCGCGACAAAACAAGGCGGATGATCTGCCGATGACAAAGCGCGATGCATTGGCAATATTCTCTAGCGGCGTTCGGACGTGCCAAGATGCTGGCATACAGATAACACACAAGGTATATCAGGGTTACGTTTTACTGGCAATACCTGAATCAGAAATTACCGCAAGCGATGACGGCATTTTGTTTGTGCCAATAATTACTGGCACTGATTAATTTTTACTGGCAATGGCTACAGATTCAACAGTCATTTGGACATCCTGCCAAACACCCGACGGCAGACAGGCGGTAACGCGTCAAACCGTGCACGATGTCCAGTTTTTCGTCCTAGATTCGTGGGGGTGGGCCAGAGCTTGCCCTCACGCCGAGAAACAATTCAGATTATCGCGCTGGCAACAGGGGTGTAAGTTGCCAAACGTGGCAGAAATTAAACAATGACACCAACTCACCGCCGCTATCACCACTACCTAACGTCTCTCCGCTGGCGCATCCGCAAAACGATCGCCAGCGTATTGCTATCACCGTTTATTGGAAGGCGTTGCATCATGTGCAACGCCCCGCGTAGTGACTGGCATCATCGGCACTATGGGAACGTTGGCAATGAGTTGCTATTACGCGATATCGTGCCAGTGTGCCGCAGCTGTCACAAGAAATTTCACCAGAGATAAACATCGCAAAATAAAACAAATTTGATGCTAAACTTGGCAGCAAAAATTATGAGAAAACCCCCTCCAGCACCCAACAAACCAATCGCTGCAAAAGCAATCGAGTTTGGCGACCAAAATACGTTGTTTATTTCTGTCGCCAACATTGAACAACTAGCAGATGTAATTGATCAATGTCGAGAAATTGGAAGAATTGAGAAAATGCAAGACGCGCCAAAAGCGTTTTATTGCCACGTCTACATTAATTACACGTCCGACCAAATGCCTGATTTGATTGAATGGGTAGAGAGCATGTAGTTAGTCATCGCCTGCAACGGCAATCGGCTGGATGGTTAAGCGTTCCTCGGTTTTGCCAGTTATCAGCCCCTGCCCGCCAGTACATCTAATCTCAATATCGTGATTACCGCGCCAGTCTGACATATTTTGCAGCGCGGTAATCAGCGATACGTAATATGTCCCAGCCCCGCTAACCGTGCTACCCGCAAACTGGCCAGTGTCATAATTTTTTATTTGCGTGATCTGAACGCCATTGAGCCAGATGGATACACCGCTTGGAGTAACACTATCTTCGATGACACCGAATACTATTGCATGTGTGTGGTCTGATACTGAGTGTGTGTGTGATGCAATCGTAATAGAAACGCCATGCGAATGATCATTCAAGTTTACCGAATGCGAATGAACCGGCACGGGGTGCGAATGATTCATGTCCGGTAATGAATGTCGATGCCCGCTTGGGTCCGAAAAGTGAGAATGATTATAAAAGCCGGGCAAATTGTTGTAGATGCTGGTCGTGGCTTCAATGCCACCAGTTTTTGGGTAGCTAAAACCCGTATTTGTTGGAACGACTTCAGAAGACCAAAACCCAACGCCCGATGTCCCACCACCCCCAACGCCCGAAGTAGTTTGAGTTCCTCCTCCAGCCGCGCTCGTTGTCGTCGCTGCCTGCCCACCGCCGCTACTCGTTGTCGCGCCGCCGCCCGATGCGGTGTTATTGCTTGCATATGACACCAGCGGGCCAAGCCTAAACACAAATTTGACCGCATTCAGTTCCAGAACTGCTGCATCATATTTCAATTTGCAGACGTAGTTCACTCCGTTTTTGATTGCTTGCGTGTGGAATGATTTTTCTCTCAACGTCATGCTTGGGGCCGGCCTGAGCTTGAAGCGTTTTGCATCGCGTATCAACTCTGTCGTGACCTCTGTCTGTTCCGCGAATGTTTCGCCAGTTGTCGATACAGTCAACGTGGCACGTGCCAAACCGCCAATGTCGTCAAACTCACGCGAAATTTCAGACACGAACAAACGCATTTTGTTAAGTGCCAATTTTACTTTTCTAACACTTGCATTATTTGCGTCTATCACTGTTGCGACATCACGATAATCCACCTCGACTACGCTGCCACACGATACGGAGTTTGGAAGCCCTAGCACCGACAATGTATAGTTGACAAGGGGCTTACGTGATCTGAGCAAATATGCCACTGCTGCCGAGTAAAGCGCGTTGCCCGCATTCAGCAGATCGGCTTTTGAGTTTGTGATTGGCTTAACGTCAAATTGGACAGTTGCTTCGTTGAGGCCATGTTCAGCGATGCTACTAGAATCCTCAATGTAATATTCTCGCGTCTTTGCACCCGCGTCATTAGTGCCATTTTTATTACTGCCGTCCCAATTGCCGCGGCTCAAAACGGGGTAAGGTGATGTTAGATCGCTGTATTTAAGCGATAATTGCGCTACGCCCAGCCCTTGGCCCAATCCGATTACACGATTTATGATCGTGCTGCTGTCCTCGCGCACCGTCATGCCCTCAATTGCAATATCTCCGTTCGCCGTAATTCTCCAACCCGCAGCGCTGGCCACGCTGATAAATCGCGCTGCAATGCTGCCAATCAGCCGCGAATCTAGCCATCTGCCGTATTTAATTTGCTTGTCGCCCGATAGCGCAAACCATCCAGCGTTTGAACGCCGCGCCTGCTCAATTAGCTGGAAATATGATTCACCAGCAGTGTCATAAGTAAAATCGTAAAAATCGCTTGAGTTATGGTCAGTCGTTGCAGTCCACCCGTTGCCGTATCTTGACATAATTGCGTTCATGTCTTGAATAAACGTTAGACCGCTCAACGCCCAATTAAAGCCTACAGTTTTTCGCGTCAACTCATAAAGCTGATCGTAGCAAGTGACATTTAATAAATCTCCATTTTCGTTCAACTCGTGCGACAAATGGTAGAACGTTCCAATCAAACCATCGACATAATGATACAGCTTGTATATCTTGCCGCGCCCAATGCCGCGATCAAGAGCCACGAGTTGTGGCACAGTGAAGCGCAATTCGCCTAGCCGATTGACGCGGCTCGTGATACCAACGCCGCTAATTTGCGTGATGGTATTTAATTTTGCGCCTGCCGCATTGTAAATATCAAGTCGAAATGCGCTCATTCAGCAATAATCCTAAAAAACACATTAATAGTATTCCCGCCAACAATGAATTGCGAGTTAACTCTGTAAATCTCGCCAGCGGCTAACGTGCCAATTTTGGGCAAAATTAATTTACCACTTGATATACTGAGCGAGCCAAACGAAGTTGTGCTAGTTACGTTTGAGTTGTCGCTTTCCTTAACTATCGTTGTCGAAACAGCCGTTTTGCTTGTCCCCATGTCGGACAGGGTTTCCACAACATAAAAAATTTGATCGTTGGCTTGCTGCCTGATTGGAGAATCAATCAACTCACCCGATTGGCTTTCGAGTCGTCCACGCATTCTTAGTGTCACAAAATACGCTGCAACTGAGATATCCGCCTGAATCGACCCAGTGCCGATGGCCTGAGATGATGAAAGTTCGTGAGCAATTCTCAAAGAAGCGCTAACTTGGCCAATTGCATTAATACTCGAGAAGAATAAATAATTGAAATCTGCTGTAATTTGACCAACGCTCGATAAAACTGCCGAAAATTCAGACGAGATAGTCGCCTGAATTTGGCCAGCGCCTGAAATCGTTGAACTTAACCTTGCAAAAAATGCGAGCGGGGCAACAATTGTTGCTTGTGCGCGTTGCCCCGAATACATTAAGCGAACATCAGTACCCCAGAACCCCGTTCCAATTTGAATAGAAAGAATCTGGCCAGATATGCGAGTGATCGCCGAAGGTTTGATTCGACCCGGATAGGCCCTGAATACTGCTTTCATTTTTTATCCTTGCACAATCTGAAGAGTGCCGTGAATAATGCCCGTCGACGTGCCGCTGCATAACAGCGCCGCGCACAAATGTGCGTTTGTGTTTACGTCTGGCATGCCAATCGTGAATGTATCCATCACGGCCGCCACGTTTGTGGCGTTTAGCGGTATGTCGGCAATGCGTTTAAGCAACACCATACCGAAATTCCCACCAATGCCCGTGCTTGCACTAAGCAAAACTTGTGTTGTGCTACGTACGCCCATGTCACCCGCTGCCAAAGCAAACGGTATCATTTGACCGACTACAGTTGAGGCAGGTATAGTTGTTGTCGCCAAACGATCACTAACGTTATTGTTGTTAGTGTATGTTGTAGTTGCAGTAACCGATGTTGTGCCAATGGAGCTGTAAATCTCCATCCACATCTCAACGCCCAGCCCGTCAGAATATCGCGTAAGCGCTGCTTGCGTCCATGTTTGCGCCGTAGTTGTCGTGCCACTTAAGCCCGAATTGTGCCACAGGCGATCATATAGCATGAGCGTACCCTGAACACTTCCAGCGATTACAGCCTGAGCCAGATAATTTACATTTATACCGCTTGGCGCTGGAAACGTGATGCCGCCCGCTGTTGACATAACTGGTATTTCACCGTTGCCGGTGGGTGGGTTGTTTCCTGCGCCGGGCTGCCCAGCAACTTGCCGCAACGAGTGATAGCGCCCAGCCGCTTGCGATGTGGCTGTTGTTTTCATGAACGGCAAACGATAGCCCGGGCTTGCAGATAGTAGTTGGTCTAGTGATTGTATTGCCATTTTTATAGTACCTTACAAATTAATGTTCCGGACGCGAATCCTACGGGGTCGTTTGTGTTTACGACTCGTTGGGCCGATAACGCGCCATACATCCACAGGTTACCACCTGTGGCCGCGTCATAAATCCCCACGTGCTTAACCGTTCCCCAAGAACCGCCCGCTGTGCCAAAGTCAATGGTATCTGTGTTTCTGGCTTCGCCAGTAACAGAATCGGTATTCCATTTTGCAGCAATCACTTGTTTTCTAGAGTAAGCAGTGCCTGTTACCTCTGTCACACTAGCGATTTCACCGTCTGCAATCTCGTTAAACAATGCGACATAAATACCGTCGCCCAAAGTCGATAAACTCGTGTTGCCAAAAATGGCTTTAATTATTTTATTTTCCGCGTAATTCGTAAATGCACTCATTTTTTTAATTCCTTATGGATAATATATTGTCCCGTCTGGGTCTTCTACTGGTAACACTAAATCAATGGTAACCAAGTTAAAATTTAACAACCGCAATGGATAGGTTTTGCCGACCCCAATCATCAACGTGCTCAATTCATGCGATGTCGGCTGGATGACAATGCCTTGAATGACTGAAATATCCGTGCTGACAACCGGATCGCCTTGGTTTACGCCAAACAAAAGGGTGTTGGCATTAAAAATAACTGGATCACCATTGTTAATCACACGCGACAACGTTAATGGGCTGACCACCAAAAGATTTCCGGCGGTCAAAGCGTCATATATGCCAATAAATGATACTATTCCCCAACTGCCGCCTGCTGTGCCAAAAGAAATATCGCGCGTATTTCGGGCTTCTCCGATGAATGACGTGTCCCAATTGGCTGCCGGAACTTGCCGCCGTCGATATCCTTTGCCGGAAATTTCAGTCACAATTCCAGCATCAGGATTGACAACCGAGTTTAGCAAACCAATATAAATATTATTGCCAAAACCCGCAAAGCTTTGATTGCCAAAAATGGCTTTAATTATTTTATTCTCGGTGTAGTCTGTTAATGCTGACATTTATAACCACGTATGATTGTATTTAATTGCGCCCGTCACCGGCTGGTTGAATTGCAACTTGTTCCAGCCAGATTCAAATTTCATTAATTCGATTTGCGAGTCGGGTATAGTCATATTGCCGTATGCGTTTGCGCCATTAACCGTTACCGTGCTAGCGAAACCATCAATTATTAGCGTTTGCCCTACCGCCTTTGCTGCGTCATAGGTCAACGCATAACCGTTTCGCGCGTTTAAAATTATAAGTGGTCTTGTTATTTGGCTTGAAACCTCAATTTTTATGTTAATACATTGCTCGTTGCCAACATTTGCACAAGACGACTCAAGCGCGTTTGTTAGCACTCTGATTTGCGGCGTTTCCTCGCGCCAAAACTCATCGCTCTCAAACTCAAACGCGATCGGCTGGGCTAGGCTCGCCGCGCTTTGGTTGTCGTGCTCTGCTTTGCAGCTAATTAATATCGCCTCACAGCAACGAATACTACCATCGCGCATTTTTTGTCGCAATGTGCTAGTTACGCCAATCATTCTGCGTAACTGATCGATAACTCGATCAGCGTCATAAGGGTATGCTTGGCTACGCAAAAATAGCCCACTAGCCGTATATTTGCGCGTCTCATGTTTTGTGCCAAGAACATAACTACCAACACGCCCCCCAGCAACCGCTACACGTGACACGGCAGCCGAGGCCGGAATTTCGTACGCTGCCATGCGATCAGGCAAGGCGATGCCGCCAAAATCAAGCAACTGCATTAGACATACCTCCCGTTTAACCCACTACGCCGCAGCGCAGCTGATAAACCATCCTCTACCGCATATCTGTCAACATTGCCGCCGGTGATCGTGATGTTAATAGGCACGTTGTTCGTAATTGTTGGCTTTGGCACACTGCTGGGGCGTGGCGGTGCAATAGTCGGCTGATTTTTGAACGAGTCTTGAAACGCCTGAGACGGCGTATACGTGCCACCTGTAATGCCACCCACGCCGCCCGATTGCACAAACTGTCCCAATTCGGAAGCGGTTTTGCTAATCGAATTGCTCGCCGCTGCCATTGACGCGCTAACCGCTGAGGCCATAGACTGAGCGCTGTTTTCGATGCGAATCATCACAGAATCGGCCGTATCTGCCAATTGCAGAATAGGCGTAATTGTTTGCGCAATGCGCTCAAATGCGATTTGTGAATTTGTCAATACCGTGTTTAGGCCATTATCAAACGTGTAAATTAAATCGTTTGCTACGTTTGTCGCCGCATCCACCCAAAAATAAGCATTTTCCTTTACGCCAATCGCGCCACCTTTCATGAGATACGCCGCGACATCAATTGTTTCGTCTGACGGCGATTTAACGCCTAACGTGTTTTTGATTGCAGTTAATACCGCGTTAGCCGCCCTGATACCTTCGTCGACTAGCCAGCCGACCTTATCGCGGATGCCTTGCACCATACCTTCAAGCAATTGTTGGCCAATAGTGCTCATTTTGTCGCGCAAATCTCGAAATTTGCCAAGAAACGCCTCAACCCCATTGGCAATAATTGTTTTAGCAGTTTCGATGCCGGTATTGATTGCATCTTTGATCAGCGTCATGGCGGTGTCTGTTGCCGTGCGCATCAACTGCCAGCCATTTTCCCAGCCGCGTTTAAAATTGTCAACCGCGAGCGTAATTACGCTTTCGATTAACCGCATTGCGGTATCGATCAGTGTTTTGATGATATTGTTTGATGATTCGGTAATTGATTGTATACCCTTCCAAGCCTTGTCCCAATCGCCATTTATGATTGCCAATACCGTACTAACGATATTCTTAATGATGTTGAGCGTTTCGCCGACTGTTGTTTTTATGAAATTCCAAGCGCCCGTTAGCAAAGTTTGTATTTGGTCGCCGTGATTTTTAATAAACGAGGCCACCGCGCCAAACACAGTAGTAACAACTGTCTGAATTATTGTTGACACGCCCGACACAATCGCGCTAATACTATTCCATGCACCAGTGAGAAATCCTAATATCTCGCTGCCGTGCGCGTTTAAAAATGCGCTAATTGCGCCAAAAATTTCATTTACCACCGGCGCAAGGGCGTTAATGATTATCGTCGCTGTCGTAATCGCGGTTTGAATAATCGTTGTAATAGCATTCCAAGCCGTGCTTACTAATAGCTGAATCTCTGCGCCATGTTGGGCCAAAAATGCCGCAATGCCAGCAAGCACGTTTTGCACCACCGGCAACCACGTTTGCAAAATCGCAATGGCTGAGGTGATGACAGTTTGTATTGTGGTGCTAATCATTGTCCACGCACCAAGCCCAGATGTAAGCGCAATGGGGATGAGTGAGCCAAATATTTGCTGTATTGATGCGCCAATGCTTGTAACGGATGGAATTAGTCCGGTTAAGCTCGCGCCAATGGTGGCAATAAATGGGGCAAGCGTAGAAGATATTGTGCCAAATGTTGTTTGAATTGATGCCCCAAACGACACAAACCCCGCCACAATTGGCGGCAATATTGCGCTTAATGAGGTGATGCCTTGCGTCAGCACCCCCGCAATAGTAGCGCCTACCTGATTTAGTAGGGGGGTATTTGCTTCCAATAACCCATTAACGCCCGCCAAGCCCGTTGACATTGCGTCAAAAATTGGCTTTGTCGCCGTTGCCGCAACTCCCGCGATAGTGTCTTTGAATGTTGACCAACGTCCCTCAGCTGTATTCGCTAAATTAGAAACAAGATCAACATCTAGCCCCATTTCTTTCATTGCGCGTTGCACAATTTCAAGATTTGGCACACCCTCTTTTTTTAGATCGTTGATAAATTGGCGTGGCAGGTTGAACCGCTCAATGATTGAAGTGAAGTCACCAGACACTGCTTCCTTAAGCGCAAATGCCGCGCCCTCAAGCCCTTGGGCGGGGTTGGACGCTGCTAGGATTTCGGCTTTCTCTAGAATACCGTTGAGACCGCCCTCCGCAGTTTTACTGGCCGGCAGCAATGCCACCGCCGCCTTTGCCATTTGGTCAAACTCAAACGGCGTTTTGGCTGCGCGTTCTCGCACAGTCTCAATGATTGCGGCGGTTTTGGCCCCGTCTTTAGTGAAAGCGTTTAGCTGCGCTGTCACTTTCTCCATCGAGTTGTTGAGCGTCAATCCATCAGAAGCAAATTTTATGACACCTGCACCAAGCGCCGCAATACCGCCAAGCGCAAGCCCACCAGCTACGCGGCCTAAATTGCCCAGCGTATTGCCGATCCCGCCCAATACGCTTGAGGCGTTGTCGGTTGCTTCAATTAGGAGTTCAATTTTTTCGCTCATCGTTTACTGCGTTGTTCTGCGATTTTGTTGTTTGCCGCCTCGTATTGTGTCAATAATGTCCAGACGCGCATCAAATCGCCGTAATCCTCCCGCATTAACTCGGATGGCAATTTGTGAAACCTATCGCACATCTGAGCAAATACAAGATCGTCGGGGTATTCAGTCGTTACCCCAGCGGCTAATTTTTGGAGTTGACGGGCCTCGCTACGGCTAACGCCGTAAGTGGTAAAAAAATTTCATTGAAATAGGTCAGCGCTGGCATTGATATCTCAATGGGCAATTCGTTTAGCACATCGCCGCTGATTGGCAATTTCTCGCCTTGCTCATCAACAATTGACCAATCAACGATCAGCAAGGCAAGAATATCGGCATTTCTCTTTCCACCGGTTGACAACGCCTCAGCGTCATGCATTTTTGCACGGCGAATATCAATCCATTCTTCACTATAGTCGCCTGTGCCAAAAATGCGTTTAACTTGCGGTTTACCGTATACGTATGCCATAAATTAGCTTTGTGTTCCGTGCGTAATCGCGCCGGTAATTTGAACTTCTACATCTGTTGCAACGGTTTCATCAAATCCAAGTGCGATTGGCGAAGCTGTCACAAAACCGTCAAACGTGTATTCTTGTTTGCCTGCCCCAACGCCCAATGGCCGAACGCGCCAAGCACGTGTAACGCGGTGAATATCGCGTAAGTTCTTTTGCGGACTGTTCGCCAATGTGATGGTGTCATGATCAATCGTAAAGCTGAATTTGCCTTCACTCAGGCCGGGTATAAATCCTTTCGCGGTCTGCCCATAGTGGGTCGCTTCTACCGCGTCGGTAGATTCATCAATAGCGCCACCACGTGCAAACGCCGTAAAATCAAAATCAAGCGTGGTTCCCCCCGCTGTAGTCATCACTTCAATAGTGACCTCGTTCCCAATAAAACTTGCCATTTATAAAAATCTCCTATTTTCCAAATACCGTAACCTGAACTGGTATCACCTCGCGGCGATATTCAATGCCGCCAATTTCTACGCTGTCGGCAACCGTGCGCTCAGTTATTACGATGTTTGCCCAGTTGTTTGTTGTTGTGTTAATGCTTATTACACGCGAAACCGCCGCTTCGATATCATCGATGGCGTTCTCTGCATCATCCTCGTTCCATGACGCGCCATCCGAATAAAGCGCGAACACGTGAACATTAAAATAAAACTCGTTTT
>JAGWYZ010000348.1 GCA_018969115.1 Chloroflexota bacterium
GCCGCCCCCGGGTTAGAGGTAAAAACACTATCGAGCAATAACCCATTGCCCACCCCAATTGTGATTGGCACAGGCGGGCGGATACCGCCACAAAAAGTGATCGACGATGATGCGCGTGGCGATACCGAAACAGCCGGTAAATTTGAGGCCGATGTCGATGGTTTGGATTTTTATGAAAGTTTAGAGGGTATGTTGGTGCAAGTAAATGAGGCGGTTGTGGTTGGCCCAACTCGCCAATTTAGCAGCGGCCCCCCCAACCGCGAGGCATATATTATTGGTGATAACGGCGCAAATGCTACCCGCCGCACGGCGCGGGGTGGCCTCGTGATTGCGCCAGATGACTATAACCCAGAGCGCATGGTCGTGACCAATTTATTGACGCAGTTGCCCAATTTAAACGTTGGCGATAAATTTACCGCCCCAATTGTGGGAGTAATCGACTACAGCTTCGGCAAATATCAGCTTCATGCAACCCAAGCGCTGCAATATAGTGCTGGCAATTTGCCACGTGAAAATAGCATTGCCACTACTGCGGATCAATTGGCGATAGGTTGTTTTAATGTCGAAAATCTATCGGCAACCGATTCAGCAACCAAATTTACCCGTCTAGCCAATATTATTGTGCGCAACCTACAAGCCCCAGATTTATTAACATTGCAAGAAATGCAAGATAATGATGGCGAAACCGACACCGCCACAACCGATGCCAGCCAGACCTTTCAAAAATTGGCAGATGCAGTTGTAGCGATGGGCGGGCCACGTTATCAATGGCGCGATATTGCGCCGCAGCCTAAACAAGATGGCGGTGTGCCCGGAGGCAATATTCGGGTGGGCTTTTTCTTTCGCAGCGACCGAGGCTTACAATTTGTTGATCGGGCGGGGGGCAACGCCACGCGGGCAGTAAATGTGGGGCGCAATGCCGCTGGCAAACCCGAATTAAATTACAGCCCAGGGCGAATTGAGCCAAGTAACCCAGCATTTAAAGACAGCCGCAAGCCATTAGTAGGCGAATTTACTTATAATGGCAAAACCCTATTTGTAGTGGGCAATCACTTTGTGTCAAAGGGCAGCGATCAAGCCTTATTTGGGCGTTATCAGCCGCCAACTTTGGGGAGCGAAAATTCACGTACACAGCAAGCCCTTGCCGTAAAACAATTTGTGCTTGAACTGCTTAACATTGATAGCAATGCCAATGTAATCGTGTTGGGCGATCTGAATGATTTTGAGTTTTCAAAACCAATTCGTATGCTAATGGGAAAAGATGATAAAGCGCAAGTGCTATATAGCCTTGTTGAAACCTTACCACCCGAAGAACGCTACACCTATGTATATGAAGGCAATTCGCAAGTGTTAGATCATATTATGTTAAGCAAAGCGCTCTTTCAAAACGCGGCCCCCCAATATGACATTGTGCATGTGAACGCCGAATTTGTTGACCGCGCTAGCGATCATGACCCAAGTGTGGCGAAATTGACTATTGCAAAGTGAATTAAGTAGACAAAACAGAACAAATGATCTAAAATACCACCAATAATTACAATGAGTATTAAAGAACGAAACCAAGACATGCACATGGTGGCCGAATTGATACAGGTGCATTTACCCAAGACCTTAAATACCCTAAACGATTCGGCATTGTGCAAAGACATTTGCGCAGTGTTAGCCATTAACTTGCGGCGTATCGCTGCCGATATTGAAAATTCGGCCAATGCGTGGGACAAACGTACTTATCACAGTAAGGCCGATGCCCTACGTCGAGAAAATGCATGGGCTGGGCAAGCCGCCGAAGTGTCTGAGATTTTTGCTTACAGCCCCAAACGATTCGACACCGATGACCTAGCACGTTTACAACGTATTATTCCCACCGATTTAGAACTTTTACAGCGCCCACGATTCAAAAATGTAGAAGACATGCGCGGGGCCGCCGCAGCCGCCCGTAAAACAGTATTAAAACCACCCAAGTAAACCAGAAAAAGCAAAACGGCGGACCTAATTTAGACCCGCCGCTTTACCGCGCAGTAGCAATCTACAGATGATTAATCTGGAGGGGTGCTACTGCGCTATGTTTCGGACTACTCATAAATAACACCACCTCCTATTAAAAAAATAGCAAAACAGATTGTTAAAGTAGAACTTCACACGTAATCAACCTTAACGAGTAAATCATACCACACATCTTAAGTAACAATGACAGTCTCATAAAATTTCTAGGTAGGCTATATACGGTTTATGACTTGGCAATTTTAATGATAAGCGAATTTAACGCCTCGCGGGCCGCAGGCAACGTTTGCATAAGACGCAAATTGCCAACAAACTCACCTGCGTGAATTGGGGCGATTAACGCCACAAATGGATCTAATTGAGCTGCTTGCCCACCAATTTTTTTGCCCTGCCAATGCGGGTATAAGGTGCTTTGCCATTGGGCTAAGAGTGTTTGTAGCTCGGTGCGCACTTGGGCATAGGTTTGCACATCGGCGGCGGTGGCAGTTTTGTTACGAAAAATACTTACCACAAGGCCCTCGAGCATGTCCCAACCCTTCACAAAGTTGTGCAAATTTTCATCGGTCACATTCACCATTAACGATTGGGTAAATGGATTGGTGAATTGGCTGGTAAATCGCTTCATGATATTTAAACGTGAGTATGCATTAACCGCTCGGTACGTTTGCGAATGGCAGCGATGGAGATAGCAAGAGTGAATAAACTGGCTTGTAGCAGCACAATCGACGCGCCCGAAGCCACATCGGCATAAAAGCTGATAAGCATGCCGGCAAAGCCGCTGAAAGCGCCAATGCCGACAGATAGCACCACCATACGATTGAAATTATCGGTAAGCAGACGGGCGGTGATAGCTGGCACAACTAAAGCGGCGGCAATAAGCGTAACGCCCAATACTTGCATTGAGGCAATTAACGTGGCAGCCAAAGCCAAGGCAAACAAGGTTTCAATCCATTCAGTGCGTACCCCATGCACTTGTGCCACCTCGCGGTCAAAAGTGGTAAAAAGCAATTGCTTATACATTGCCAAAATGAGCAAAAATACGACGAGAGTCATGGCCGCAATGACA
>JAGWYZ010000349.1 GCA_018969115.1 Chloroflexota bacterium
TTATTTTCCAAAACCAGCTTTTCAGGCCGGCATTGGCACCCACTTGCGCCATTGCCTTGATTTTTACAATGCGTTTTTGATCGGGTTGCCCTTGGGTTGTGTCGATTACGATGCGCGCCAGCGTGATACCCAAATTGAGTGCAACCGCGATTATGCCAACGACAAACTCACTTTAATTGGGCAACGCTTACGCCAGTTGCCCAATCTGCCCAATAACATGCCGTTGCAGGTGAAGGTGAATGACGCTGGGCATGGCAGCTTGGGACATTCGTCGGTCTCGCGTGAGCTACAAGCCCTGATCGAACACACCATTCACCATTACGCCCTAATGGCGGTGCTTTTGCGCTTGCAAGGCTTTGACCCGGGCAAAGAATTTGGGGTTGCGCCATCAACCTTGCTGCATTGGCAATCGCATCAGCCGTCATAATCTCCCAGAAATCGGGTTTCTGGAAGAAACCCGATTTCTGGCAGCATAGCACCGTTATAGCGCCGCCATCGTGCGCTTCATCTGTTGAATATGGCCCTCGCCGTGTTCAACATAGCTGTTTAAAATACGCTCGAGCGACATTTCACCATATTGGGCGTGCAAACCAGTCCGTGCCCAAGCCTCATCGGACAAGGTGCGCCAAAAATGCACCCAACGGCCATGTAAACCCTTTAACATGCTCAGCGACACCCTAATATCGGCATCGCTAGCATCGGGTAAAGCCGCCCATGCATCTTGGTCATAGGGCTTAAGTGGTGGTTTTTGCTCGGTGGCAATCAGCTTGCAACGTACATAGCTGTTCATATGCGAATCGACCAAATGATGCACATTTTGAGCCACGCTCCATTCCGGCATCAGTGGCCGCGCCACCAATTGGGCAGGCGTCAATGGCGCAACCAATTCGACGACTTGGTCGGGCAATTGAGCAATTTTTTGGATGAGGTTTTGGCGTTCTAAGGCTGTCATAGCCAACAAATATACCAGACACCCAAGTTTTGTATAAAACTATCGTATCATCTCAAAAAATCGGGGGAAATAAAACTATTTTTCGCCAAATGCACGATATGCCCATTGAAGTTAGGGGTTTTGCCCCTAACTTCAATGGGCATATCGTGCATTTGGCATTACGTCTTTGGGGGTTACCCCGAATGATTGAGATGATACAAACTATTTTCATCAACGTCTAATCTCTCACAAAGAACACAAAGAGGAATAAAAATGTCTTTTTTGTGTTCTTTGCGAGAGATTGTGAGAGACAAATTGCATCATTCTTAAACAACCTTTTACAAACGCAGCCGCCGAATTAAAGCCCCGACCAACACCACCACCCCGACCACTGGAATCAGCCCCCAAAGTGCATTGAGCGAACCACCCAACAACCCAGATAAGGCGGGCAAAATGGCAAAATAGGCCGCGCCCAGCACTACCATCACCGATGCCAACAACCAAATATATTGCCCGCGTGCCGGTTTAATGGCCCGCCCGATCAGGTCACCCAACGCGGTGCCAGCGGCAGGGCCAGCCGCCAATGTAATGATGATAGAAACGAAGGGGATGCTGCTGATCAGCCGCAAACCCACTCCTGCCACCACCCCACCCACCAGCGCAATCGCCCCCGCGATGAGGTAATGTTGAATACCGGCGTTGTAAAACGACGAGACCCGCGCTTTGACAAAATAAGGGCAAACATAGCCAGTGGGCGTGCGCACAGCGTCTTTTACCAGCAAAGGGCGCTCGCATTTAGCACAGCGCAGGGTGGTTTCGCCATTGGCTTTGTAGGGACAAGCCGCAATTAAGGCCGCGTTGGCAAGGGCAGCGGCAGATGGTTCGTTTTTTAGTGGTTGCACGCTGGCTATTTTACGTCTTTACTCGGCCCACGTTTCTAAACTATCGTGCTCGATGGCATAACCGGTATCTACAGGCGGCACAGTAGCGACAGTGCGCCCGTTCGGTCAACCGTTGCCAATTTGAGCAACATAGAGCGCCTATCGTGCACCAACACTTGCTCAAGCACCCGCGCCACTAAATGGCCATCGATATGGCCGCCAGCCAAGACCGCGCACACCACAGCGTTGGCTCGCAACATTAGCTTGTTGGTGATGAGGGCGGCGGCACTGGCGATGCCGCTGATGAGGCCGCCGCTACCGACCGAAACCACAATCACTGAACATTCGGGCAAAGCCGCCATGATGTCTAGCCCCCACGAATTGTTGAGTCGCTGCGTGGCAGACATTCGGCTTTCAAATAAATATTGGCGTGACGTTCATGGCCGACACGTTCATCATGTAAAACTGGGGTGACTTAGGCGTCATGGGTCGATTGTCTCGCAATTCTACGATCGGGAATAAACCACATTAATGCCACCAATACAATTAAACCCAAGGCCGCCCAAGATGCCACAAATGCCAGCGGAATAGCAGTGGTATATAAAATCAACGACAATAGCCCTTTGCGGTCTTTCCCCACGGCTTTCACCAGCGGTGAATCAGGGGCATGAATGCCAACCAAAACCCGCACCAAAATATAATAGGCCAGCCCTGCCACCCAACACACAGCGCCATAAAAAGCAATCGGTACGGCCTGCAACCCCGATTCACCCAGCCACGACGTGACAAAAGGGATGATGGAAAGCCAAAACAACAAATGTAAATTGGCCCATAACACCTGCCCATTAATATGCTTTACCACTTGAAAAAGATGATGGTGGTTGTTCCAATAAATACCCACGAATACAAAACTTAACAAGTAAGCCAAAAACACGGGCAATATCGGCACTATATCGCTAAAATCGTGCCCGTGGGGTGTTTTTAACTCTAACACCATAATTGTGATGATGATGGCAATCACGCCATCGCTAAACGCTTCAAGTCTGCCTTTACTCATATCTCGATTTTAAAACACCTTTGGGTGTTTTTGATATCGTATTTATTTACTACTTTGATAGCTTCTCAATAAAATAGGGTGAATAAAACTACTTTTCGCCGAAATCACTATCTCAGCGTTGTTATGGGGCGGCAAAGCCGCCCCATAACAACGCTGAGATAGTGATTTCGGCATTCGTTTTGTCTAAATATG
>JAGWYZ010000075.1 GCA_018969115.1 Chloroflexota bacterium
CGTGCCCCTTAAGCAGATCTAAGACCTACCGCTACATTAAATTACACTTATTTCACATTCTTGTTAAATTCATCTTGAGCCTTTTGCAACACACCTGCAATATCGGCATTCTTCGCATCTTTGCCCTTGATCAGGTTAAAGATCACCTCGGCAACAGTTTTACCTGGGTTACCCACTGAACCCAATGAACCCTGCCATGGGCGACACAACCCTGCGCTAGCTTCAGAAGCTTGCTTATAGAAAGGGGTATCAAAAGCTTTATCAGCCAACAAGATCTTGCTGGTCGGGAAGCCACCGCCCGGCTTCTGCACCCATTCTACGCCAACTTTGGGGTCGAATAGTGAGTTGATATAAGCCTTGGCCGCATCTGGGTTCTTAGCACCCTTGGGGATGACAAAACCTTCGGTCCCGAGGTTGCAGCCTGGGGCCTTGCCATCGCCACCCACAAACATCGGGGCGATCTTCATATCGCCAGCAGCAATCGCTTCGAGCATGGGGCCGCCGGTTGGGTCAAATTTGTCGCCATATTGCTTGCCAGCCGGTGATTTGACGGGTTGAATATAACGATAACCAAAGATACCGGTAGGGAATGATGCCGCAACTGGCTTCTTGGGGTCTAAACCCTTCAAATCTTCTTCTTCTTTAAAGTCACCCAAAAATACGCTTTCAGATGAATAACCTTCGGCCACGACTTTGCGCATAAACTCAACGGCTTTTACATTGGCGGGGGTGTTCAATGTCATCATGCCTTTGCCATCATCCAAATTGCCGCCAAATGAGCTAATCACTTGCCAGAAATAACGACCGGTGGCATTGCCATCAAACGCAGTGCTGCCAAAGTAAGTAATGGCATAAACATTCTTCTTCTTCAATTCAGCCGCTTGTTTCAAAAATTCATCGGCAGTCTTGGGGTAACCATTGGGGAAATGATCCTTCCAATAGAAAACCATCGAAGGTGTTTCAGCAATAGGGATACACCAGAGTTTGCCATCAGGGCTGCTACACACTTTCACAGCAGCTGGATCAAGACTTGCAAACCAAGGTTGGCTCTTGGCCCAATCGGTTAAATCTTGAACAGTGCCATTTTTAACATAAGCCGGAATCGAGCCACTACCAGCCCCAACAATATCAGGCACATCGCCACCGGCTTGCACCGCTGCAATCAACGAAGCTTGAATCTTTGCAAAGGGTTGGGGTTGGTTAACCCACTTGTATTTGCCTTCAAAAGCTTTATTAAATTCAGGGATAGCTTTTCGATAATAGGCATTACCAACAGCTTCATCGGCCTTGGGGTCTTCGTTCTTTTCGTCATATTGCAGCCAGCTTACAAATGGCTTGGCAGCTGGGGCAGCGGTTGGATCAGGGGCTTTAGTTGCAGGCACTGCGGTGGGCGCAGGTGCAGTCGTCGGCGCAGGCGCTGAGGTTGCCGCAGGTGCGGCTGGCTTGGGCGCATCGGTGGGTTTGGGTGCTGGGGTTGCGGCTGGCGCACATGCAGCTAACACCATTGCTGCCGATACAGCCATCACCAAGGGTCGGATATTGTTTTTCATTTATTCTCCTTTTTTGTTTTTTAATAATCACATTAAAAACAATACATCTTGTCTTTAATGAAACAAACAATTAAAGTATCTGAGGTGAAGATACCGCCTAAAGCGCTTGAAGCGCTTTAGGCGGTCTTCGGCCATAGCGTGATTTCAACATGATATTTTTGGGGTTACCCCTAGTTGTTGAGAAGATACCAATTAAATTTATAAAGTCCCTTGCAGTGGTTCGCCTGCAAAAGCCCGTAACACATTAGCATAATAAACACTCTGGCCTGAATGCCGAGCATCATTACAACTGCCGATATGCGGTGTCAGAAATATATTGGCTTCTGGCATGGCTTTGGCCAAACTTAGCAAGGGGTTATCTGGGGTAATCGGCTCCCATTCATACGTGTCAAATGAGCCACCCGCCAAATGCCCACTGCGAATGGCATCTGCAACAGCGTATTCGTCGATGACACTGCCACTGCCTGCATGACACAACAAGGCCCCTTTTTTCATCGTGGCAATGCGCTCACCATTTAGCCATAAATCCATTTCAGTCGCATAAGGCAATAATGAAACCACAATATCACTTTCTGCTAAAACAGCGTCAGGGCTGCGATACGAAATCTTTAGCTGCTGCTCAAGATCGGCAGGATACTGTTGACGTTTAGAATATAACACATGACAGCCCCAAGGTTGTAAAAGTTTTACTAATTCGGTGGCAATTTCACCAAAACCCAAAATCCCTACAGTTTTGCCGGTCAGCAAACGCACACGCCGCGTCTGACTCCAGTTAAACGAAAATATATCTTCGGTGGTGCGCTGGGCTACTTTGCCAAATGTATCAGGCAATTGTTGCAATATATTTTGCAATGGCATCGCCGCCCGCAACAAGACCAATATCTGCATCATCATTTGCTCGGCCACGGCCAACACCCCAACCATAGGCTGCAGACACACTGGCACACCCAACTCACGTGCAGCATCTAAATCGATATCATAAGATAATGAACCAATTCGCTGAATGATCTTGAGGTTTTTGCCAGCCTGAATCAATTCACGATCAACCACGCCCACTCGCTCAGTAATCAATGCATCGGCAACGGCAATATAAGACAACAATTCGCTCCGTGTTACTTCACTGGTCCGCAACATGGTAATGCTGCAATTATCCGGCATGGCTTCGAGCCGCCACGCACGCTGTTGTTTGCCCAATGGGCACAAATAAAGTATGTGTCTGTTTGCTAAAATCATGTAATATGAATTTTATTGTCAATGGGTTTTAGCCAAAATCATTAGCTTTTTATCCTGTACTATTACTATCCCGTACAGGATAAAGAGCCAATGATTTTGGCATTACATTATTGAAAAAATACAGAATAGCCTTAAAAAAAACAACCGCAACAATATACAAAGTTCATTATACTGTATCATACCATTTTACTTTACAATTTGTGTAGTAAATAGATACAACCTCGATTCATGAGCATAGATTCAAGCACAGTCTCCATTGGTTTGCGGATTAACGCATTACGTAGAAAACATAATTTAAGTTTGCGTGATATGGCTGAAAAGTCAGGTCTCACGGCCTCATTTCTCAGCCAAGTTGAACGTGGTATGGTCAATACCTCTATCGATTCACTACGCCGCATCACCAATAGTTTAAATATTTCACTGGTGGAATTGTTAGAAGAGATACCTTCGCCAGTAAGTGAGATAGAACCCGTAGCATCCCTTGTTGCACGACAACAACTGCCGCCCGCCACCAGTACCTTTAATGAGTCATCTCAGCCATTTTCACCGGTGATTCGTGCCAATAATCGCCCCACCCTGCATTTTCCCGATTCAGGCGTTACCTATGAATTATTAACATCGAGTCGTGCTTATAAGGTCGAGGCATTTTTAAGCAAACTTGCCCCCGGCACCAATATACCAGCCCGACCTTTGCCAGAGCCAACCGAACAATTTGTATATGTTTTAAACGGTTCGTTACTGGTTGAATTGATCGACAATCGCTATGAGCTTAACGCCGGTGACTCGATGTATTTTGACGGCATGAACGTCACGAGGTTTGCCTGTATCGGCAACCAAGAAACATCAGTTATTTTTATTATTACGCCGCCGGTGTTTTAGCCAAAACCTCAGCAAGGTGGCTCATGAATATATACACCGAAATCATCATTTAGGAACTTACGCTATTGAGAAAATACTAGACAGGTATAATTTAACCTCCTAATTCACCCATTTATTAAAAGGTTTGACAAAAATGGAAGCGACAACTGCTAATTCTTATACATTTAAGGCCGAAGTAAAGCAACTTTTGACGATTTTGGCACACTCTTTATACAAAGAACGTGATATTTTTTTGCGCGAGCTGATTTCGAATGCATCGGATGCACTGACACGCATTCAATTTGAAATGCTGACCAACCGTGAGGTTTTAGATGCCGATGCCGAGTTAGCAATTCGTATTGAAACACCCAACAACAAAGAAGATGACGCCGATGCGTCAAATGACGATGCCAAAAATGCCCCCAAGGTCCTGATCATCCGCGACAGCGGCATTGGCATGACTCGCGCTGATTTAGAGCGCAACCTCGGCACCATCGCTCAATCAGGCGCTCGTGATTTCTTATCAAAATTAGAAACCGGCAAAATTGAACCCGGTGACATGATCGGGCAATTTGGCGTTGGTTTTTACTCGGTGTTTATGGTAGCCGAAGAAGTACGTGTGATCTCACGCAGCCACCATCTCAACGAAAGCAACGCCTATGCATGGATCTCCGATGGCAGCGACCAATTTCGCATCGAGCCAGCCACAAAAGCCGAACGCGGCACCGAAATTCATATTACGCTAAAAAAAGATGCAGAAGAATATGCTCAAGCATGGAAATTGCGCCAAATCATCAAAAAACATTCTGATTTTGTGCGCTTCCCCATTTTTATTGGCGATGAACAGGCCAACCAGCAAACCTCATTGTGGCGCAAAAACGCCAGCGAGGTGTCGGCAGATGACTACCAAAAGTTTTATCAACAACTCACCTATGATTTTGAAGAGCCACTGACCAAGATTCATTTCTCGTCAGATGCACCGGTAAACGTACGGGCCTTACTATTTATTTCAAACAAACGTGAGAAAACCATGATGTCGGCCCGCAAAGAGCCGGGGGTCATGCTCTATTCGCACAATGTGCTCATTCAAGAATATTGCACCGACCTGCTGCCAAAATGGCTAAATTTTGTCGATGGCGTAGTTGATTCGGAAGATTTGCCGCTGAATGTTAGCCGCGAAACGGTGCAAAACAACCGTGTGATGAAACAACTGGCCAAGACCATTCGTGCACGTGTGCTGCGCGAATTAAAGAGCATGGCCGAAAAAGATGCCGACAAATATACGGCTTTTTGGAACGAATATGGGCGTGCTATTCGTGAGGGCATTGCCATTGATCACGAAGCCAAAGATGAGACCATGCCGTTGCTGCGCTATGCCACCTCAAAATCAGATGGCAAATTGCTCTCGCTCGAAGATTATGTTAAACAAATGGCCGAGGGCCAAAACGAGCTTTATTATGTGCTGGGTGATGACCTCAAATCGGTGGCGCATAGCCCTCACCTCGACCCATTCAAAGCCCGTGATTTACAAGTGCTGTATTGGGTTGACCCACTTGATGCCTATATTGCCCCGATATTAAATGAATATCAGGGCAAAAAATTCCGCAACATCGATGACCCCGAGCTAGAGCTGCCCTCCATCGCCGATAAAAATGAGCCAGAAACGAAGGAGAATGATTCAGTGACAGATGCCGATTTTGGCATTTTGATCTCGCGCATCAAGCAAATTTTGGGTGATCGCATCGTCGATGTAAAAGCCTCGAAGGTGTTAAAAGACAGCCCAATCCGTTTGGTTTCGCCCAAAGATGATATGGATCGCGAACGTGGGCGCTTGAATCGCTTTTTTGACCGTGAATATAAGGTGCCGAAAAAGCTGGTCGAAATTAACCGCACCCACCCGATCATTACCGACCTCGCCAAAACGCTCAATAAACCACTCGGCAGCGAATTGGTCGACCTGAGCATCGAGCAGATGTATGACAGCGCCTTGGTGCAAGAAGGTCTACACCCCAACCCTGCCGACATGTTGCCGCGTATTCAACGCCTCATGGCAATGGCGCTCAATCGCGGGTAAAAATTAAACAACAAACACTGTTCAATCTAACAACATTTTTGTTCAAAATATGTGGCCTCTATTTCTTGCTGAAATAGAGGCCACATATTTTGGGAATTTAACCAATTTATGATTGCCTGCCCGTGAATTTCAGGGACGAGATGGCGAAGATATTGTTATAAAAAGTGTTATTCTGTTTATGCAAGTATCGCTTGATAATTTTGTGGCTGGGCCAGTAGACAAAATAACTTGATCGCTAGAGCTGAGTCATGCTTTTTCGTAAGGGTGGTGTGCTTGCATTACAAACAAAAGCAAGTATTCGTCAAATGACTAGCTTAAATTCTGGTTATGGCTCTTAAAAATTTACTTCGGAATAGAACTTGTGTTCTACAATTGGCATAACTTAAATCAATATCGATGGGGTGGCCTAAGCACAAAACTTGTATTTGTTGGGGTGATGCCCAGAATTTTATATTGGTTAAATAAAACACAAACAACATGAAATTTCGCGCCAAATTATTGCTCAGTGGCAAAACCGCCACCGGCATTCACGTACCACCCGAAGTGGTGGCCAGCCTAGGGAGAAGCAAAAAACCTGCTGTCGTAGTCACTATCAACAGCTACACCTATCGCAGCACAGTGACAAGTATGGGTGGTGAATTTATGCTGCCCGTCAGCGCCGAGCATCGTACTGGCGCTGGCATTGTGGCCGGCGATGAGATCGAAGTGAGCCTTGCTCTCGATACCGAACCGCGTGTAGTAACTGTGCCAACCGATTTCGCCGATGTCCTTGCCGCCGATTCTATTGCTCAACAAAAATTTAATACATTGGCCTATAGCCACAAACTACAGCATGTGTTGGCAATCGAAAACGCAAAAACACCCGAAACCCGCCAAAAGCGCATTATAAAAGCGATTGCCATGCTTAAGAAAGAAAAGTAAACGTTGTTAATACGCGTCACCTGACACGCATTTTGTAAAAGCCCAAATGTGCATCAGGTGATGCACAACAAACTATAAGGAAAAAAATGAGTGGTATAAGAGTATTGGTCGGCACACGCAAAGGCGCATTTATTTTGACATCAGATGAAAAGTGTAAAAAATGGGACATAAGCGTCCCACATTTCCCAAGTTGGGAAATGTGTCACCCCAAAGGCTCGCCCGTCAACCCCAATCGCATTTATGCTTCTCAATCGACCGGTTGGTTCGGCCAACTCATTCAACGCTCGGATGACGGCGGCCAAACCTAGCAACCCATCAGCAACGAATTTAAATACGAAAGCGAAATTGGCACCCATCAATGGTATGACGGAACCCAACACCCGTGGGAATTTAAGCGGGTGTGGCATCTTGAGCCATCACTAACGGATGCAAACTACGAGTTTATCGCAGCCACAGCGGCGGCAATGAATGGGAGGTGCTGACCAATGGCTTACCACAAAATGATTGTTATGTAAATGTATTGCGTGATACGATGGCCGTAGACACACTCGACTCATGCGGCATCTATTTTGGCACTACTGGCGGGCAAGTATATGCCTCAGCCGATTCTGGCAACATGTGGCAATCCATCGTGCGTGACCTCCCCGCTGTGGTCTCGGTCAAAATGCAAACCTTGTGATGATTCGAGTGATATTGCCACAACATTTGCGCACCCTCGCCGGTGTAGACCGCGAGCTAACCTTGGTGATTAATGGCACAGTAACTTAGCAGACCGTGCTCGATGCGCTCGAACGCCAATACCCAATGTTGCGCGGCACCATTCGAGATCACCACACCCAACAACGACAGCCTTTCATTCGCTTCTTTGTATGTGGCGAAGATTGGTCGCACGAGCCAACCCATGCCATTGCCTACCGAGGTTGTGGCGGGCAATGAGCCTTTTATGGTTATTGGGGCAGTGGCAGGTGGGTAAAGACAAAAAAACGCTCGCGAAGGGCACAAAGAACACAAAGATTAATTAGAAAGTGTCATTTTTAGACAAAAAAATGACAACTTTACGCTTCCACGATCATCCTTGACCCTTACAAAAATTTTTTCTTTGTATTCTTTGTGCCCTTCGTGAGCGATAAATCTTGCGGTTTACAAAATCACCTTCACATCTTCGGCCCCGTGTGGCTCAGTGTGAATGGAAACACGGCCCAATTTTGGCAATTTGGTCCGTAAATCATGCTCAAATTTTTCGGCAATGGCGTGTGCCATCGCCAAAGGCATATGGGGGCTAAGCTCAAAATCGAGCGCCAAATTAAGCACATTATCCACTTGATCGAGCACCAAATTATGAATACGCCGCACATCGCGGTTGGTGTATGCCAAATGCTTCACCTCACGCAACAAATGATCTTTATCATGCACATGCGCCGCCCTCATGGCAACACTGATCGGTTGAATGGGTTCAATATGAATCGAGACATGCGCCAGTGCAAACTCGTGTCGCAACATCACCTCTAAATCGTGCGCCAACAAATGTGCCGATTGCAAATTTAGCTCAGGGCTAACCTCTAAATCGAGTTGAGCAAACGCCACATCACCAATCGTATATACATTGACGTTATGCACGGCCTTGCCAGTGCGCAACGAGGCCGTGCGAATGCGGTCAACCAAGGTTTCGTTGATGTCCGCCACCGGCTCAACGTGCACCAGCACATCGGCCTCAGGCACAATTTCGTGAGCGCGATGCTCAATCAGGGTCGCCACATCGTGCGAGGCCTCTAGCGACAGGGTGCGCGGTACCGCCACTGTCAAATCGATAAAAGCACGGGTGCCCACCTCACGCACCCGCACATTGCCCAGCCCAGCCACATTTGGAGTAGAGGTGACCATGTACGCAATTTTCTCAGTTAGCTCAAGCGGGGCACGATCGAGCAACACATCAACAGCATGTTTGACCAAATGCGCCGCAAAAATTAAGGCGATGAGTGAGACCAATATCGCACCAAGCGGGTCAGCCAATTGGGCAATATTACTGCCCACGCGCCAGCCATTCCCCCCCCCCAACAAACCACTGCCCTGCCCCGCTACCAACAGCGCCACCATCGTCACCCCAGACGATATCAAATCCATACGAAAATTAAGCGCCTCGGCGGCAAGGGCTTGGCTACGATATTGCCGTGCCGCCCGTGTAAACCACCATTGCCGAAAAATATTGATCCCAATGCTCAAGCTTACTGCTGCCAATGGCAAAATCGCATTGTCAAGAGGTTCGGGGACTGCTAGCCGCCCAACCGCCCGATAAATAACCCCGATGTAGGTCGCACCCAAAAAACCAACTGTCACCAATGCACCCAAACTTTCAATTTTGCCGTGCCCATACGGATGATTGTCGTCGGCGGGTTTGTCGCTTAAGCGCACTGCCAACATGGCAATAAGCGAGGTAAAAATATCGCTGGCGTTATTGATAGCTTCGGCGGTAATGCTGATAGAACCACTGGTGATGGCGGCGATGACCTTGAATACCACTAGTACCAGTGTGATCAGCAATGAAACTTGGGTGAGGCGATGTTTATCTGTCAAAAAGTATCTAACTAAACCGTAAATACGGGACATCAACGGCGAAAACCCTCCTTTTGATAAGGCGCAGCATGTGTAACATTGAAGCAAAAACAATCGTCGATGTAGATGTAGAGAATGAATCGATAATTAAGGCCAAGAAAAAGCCCACCGCAGTGATGCCCCACCTTCTGAATTATAACGTATGAGATTCTTCGTATAATTCAGCCATGTTTCGAAACATGTATGGGCTCTGGCGCAGCATTTGCATCACCGTTACGCTCATCGGGTTCTATTTGTCGTGGGTTGTTGTCCGCACCTTGATTAAAAATAATACCAAGCGTATGCAATTTCGCACACGCATGTTGCGTACCGCTGGGCACACCTTTGCCAATATTTTGGGCATAACGGTGCAGCATGAAGGGCCGCAGCCGCCCAGCCCGTGTTTTTGGATCTGTAATCATGTTAGCTCGCTCGATGCCGTGATGTTATTAATGACGGTAGAAAACCCGATCGTGGTAGCCCGTCACGATGTCGAAAGCTGGCCTGTCATCGGCACCATTTCGAGCGGGATCGATACGATTTTTGTTGACCGTTCACGCTTCGACGCGATGCCGATTGTGGCCGACAAAATGGCGCAGGCCATACAAAAGGGCTATTCAGTCGTCATGTTCCCAGAGGCTACCACGGGCAAGGGCGATGTGCTGTTACCCTTTAAGCCACCATTATTCGAGCCAGCCATTCGGCTGGGCGTGCCGGTGTATTATGCCTGTTGTTATTATGAAACCGCTGACGGCGAAGCCCCAGCCACGGATGTCGTTACTTGGTGGCGCGACACCACCTTTGCCAGCCATGCTTGGGATTTTTTGCGCACCCCACGTATTTATCTGCGGGTGCGTTATGGCACAAGCCCCATTCAAGCCGAAAACCGTAAGGTGTTGGCTCGCCAGTTGCAAGAGGCGGTGCAAGGGCTGTTTGAGCCAATCAAATAGCCTTATTAGCAACTACAAACAAGCTTTTGCCAATTTAACTAATCTGCCCCTGCTGACGGCAGGGGCAGATTAGTTAAATTGGTATACGTCTTTTTTAATGTGACATTGTCAAGTTTATACCATATGCCCCAAAATGAGCAAATGGGCAATATGGGCTTTATCAGCGCCACGAAATTCAAAATCGTAGTCGCCATGACTGGTGCAAATGGCCAAGGTGCTGCTAGCAAAAAAACCGCGCCCAGTCAACAAGCCACTTTCATCTTGGGTCGCAATGCTGTGAATACGCGAATAAGGGATAGACACCATCGCCTTCATTCGACGCAAAAAAGCTTTGTCATACACCACAATCCGTTTGTTGGTGATGCCAATAAAGCCTGTACCACTACCTTTTAGGTCAAATACCGCCTCAATTACTTCGTTTGGAATCAGAGCAGAGGCAATTTTGTCGAGTTGGTCTTGTCGGTCAAAAATCGGTTGTGCCATAACCCTATCGTATCACTCTATGCTGAGTTAATGCCCTACAGGTGCGGTATTCAAGTGTCCACCAACAAATCAATTCTGGGGCACAGATACATTGATGTGACTCAACTTTTAGGGGGTCATATCAAAACGCTCAACCTGCGATTTGCGAAACCGCCCTTTTACGACCTCTGTTTAGCCTAATCGTCCACCGTCATCACCCAATCAAACACCCCAGCCACCATCGGCACATCACACGGCGACCCAGTGAGCAGCAGCCCCCGCACCGCATTAGGCGGCAGGCTCTTTAACCCACCTTGTGGATGTGTGATGACGCGCATAAAGGCTTGTGGCGTCATCACCTCACCCAAGGCCAGCCCGGCCAGCCGCGCCACAATTTCGGGGCGATGCACCCTTGGCCTCGCCAAAGGCTGCCCAATCACATCGCGGTTCGCCACCACCACCACCCCATCGACACAAGCCGGAATCATCGGCTCATGAGCATCTGGGGCCTTCAATAGCGCCCCCCGCGCGCCATCGGCCTCAATCACCCATTGGCAATGAGATGGGGAATAAGCCAAGGCCGTGCAAATCGCATCGGGCGCATACCCCAGCATTTTATGCGGCAGCACCGGCATATGATTCACAGAATCTCGTTCCAGAAATCGGGTTTCTGCCAGAACCCCGATTTCGGCAGCGGCGGGGTCAGCCCCAGCCACCACACAAGCGCTACGCCAATCGGTGCGCGCTTGCAATTGCAGCAGTGCTTGTGTTAAATCAGGCGCAAGCAACATCACATCAAAAGCCTGCGGGGCCGGTTGCCAGATTTTGGTGGTGGTGGTAAAAATAACCCGTTGCCCCCGCGCCAACGCCCTCTGCACCAATTGCCAACACAAAGTCGTTTTGCCCCCCGCACCCACGACAGCTATGGATCGGAGATTGGAGATTTGGGTGTGGGGGTCAGGGTGTGAGGTGCAAGGTGTGAGGTGTGGGGTGTGGAGATTTGCAGTTGAGTACCCAAGCAAGTCAAACATCATAAAATCTCTAACCCCTACACCCCAATCCCTAATCCCTAATCCCTAAATCATAACGTTTCAAACCCAAAGTCTGCATCAATACCTTCCAGATAAATGTCGGGTTGCTAATCAGATAACGCATTCCCAGACGGCGCGGCTCAGATAACATGCGAAAGAGCCATTCGAGGCTAAGACGCATCATCCAGCGTGGGGCTTGCTTTTTCAGCCCAGCATGAAAATCAAAGGCTGCCCCAACCGGTATCAACACCGCCGCAGTCAGCAAAGGTCGATATTGCCCAACCCAATAATCTTGGCGCGGCGTGCCGATACCCACCCATACAATGTCGGCGTGGCTGGCGTTTAACATCGCCACCACCTCATGTTGCTCGTCAGCCGTCAACGGGCGAAACGGCGGTGAATACGTGCCGACCACCTGCAATTTCGGATAGCGCGCTCGTAATTTATCGGCCAATAATTCGGGTACACCCGGCCCACCGCCATAAAAAAAATGCCGCACCCCAGCTGCTTGGCCTTGGTCGCACACTGCCAACATCAAATCGGGGCCATACACCCGCTCGGCCTTAAAACCCTTGGCGCGGCCCAACCAAGCCAACGGCATACCATCTGGGAAAGTCAGGCTGCCGTTATTGACGATGTCATTCAAGGATGGGGCATACGTGCATTCTAAAACGGTATGGGTGGTGCAAAGGTTGACATAATGACGCTCGTGCTGTGCCACCCATTGCAAAATGCTTTGCACCGCAGCGTCAAATGTAATTGCGCTAATACCAACACCAAGGACGTTAATTCGAGGGAAACTCATGCCAAAACAGATTCGCTGATCTACAAAGTCTAGGCAAAAGCCGCAACTGCGACTAGTTTTGGGATTGCTAAAGACTTGTAGTGTATTTTATAAGCAATTTCATGCATTGTTTCAGCAGTCATATAACTTTCACCACAGTGCTGACACACAATCACAGGAACATCTTCAATGATGAGCAAGTCAATTCCCCGGCCATAACTGCGTGTCATGAACTTTAATTGTGCAGTTTGCGCAGCACATGCATCACAGATCAAAAGGTTATTCTTATTATGATTCGACATACACTGTAATAAATACCACTTTTTCTGTCACACTTCATTTTGTCACTGTCGATGCCCAAAAAACCGCTAAGGTTTACACTGTAACAACATACTGCTTTTTACGTACCTTATCTGGTATGCGATCTGGTATGCGCCTCATAATACCTTCAAACATAGCAACAAAGCTATTAGCCAGCCAACCCAGTAGCGAAATTATACGCGGTCTGAGTGCGTTCTGCAATATGCGCCCAAGTAAAATTTGCTGCTGTTTTCAATTGCCCACGCCGCCCCATCTCAGCCGCCCGCGTTTGGTTGAGCAACAAATCACAAACCCGTTCGGCAATCTCGGCCGGTTGCTGCGCCACCAAATAGCCATCTTCACCCTCACTAATCACCTCGGCCACCGCCGGAATGGGGCAGCCGATGACGGGCTTGGCAAAATGCCAAGCCTCGGTATAAATGCCGCCAAAACTCTCTTGGGTCGATGGCACACACAATAAGTCACAAGCTGCCAAGCCATCAGTTTTGGTTTGCACATCCACCGCGCCCAAGGCATGAATACGCCGGTCGGCATGAGCCGCCAAAATCTGCCCTGCCTCGCCATGTTGTGGGCCAACAAACACAAACTCGGCCTCTGGAACCCGTTGCCATACCAACGTCGCCGCCTGCAACAATTGTTTATAGCCTTTATAGGGGTAATGTTGCCCCAAAAATAATACCATCGGCCCGCCAACGGCAAAGCGCTGGCGAAACTGGGCCGCATTCGCCGTCGCCGCCAAGGTCGGGCCCATCCCACTTACAAACACCCGCTCATCACGCACCCCCAGCCCCAACAAAATTTGCTTCTCGGCAGCAGTCAGGGCAATCAGCGCATCAGCCTGCTGATAAAGCCGCAAATAATCGCGGTAACGCCACCCCACCCAACGTGGGTGATGCACCGGCGTGAGCACAAACGGCACCCCACGTTGACGCGCCGCCTTAAACGAAGCTAAACTCAAGCCCTCGCGCCCAATACGGGTATTGTGAATAAGATCGGCCCACGCCACAAACGGCGCAAGATGCCGCTCGATCACCTGCGCAAAGCCTTGCGCTACCGATGGCAAGCCCGCCGCCATGAATGGGTAATAAAACGGGGTCAGCGCCGCCATTTGCAAACGCTCAGCCCAGCCAAACCCCATCCGATGCACCGGCACACCATCCACCTCATAATCACGCGGGGTGGATGGCGCGTTTAACGTCGTGCCCATCAGCCAATCGGTGCGGCTGCTGTCCCAATGACTCACCACCTGCACCGCATGGTGCTGCCTCATTTGGCACGCCAACTGATGCGCCAAAGTCTGCGCACCGCCGGTCGAGGGCGGGTATGAGGTGAGAGTGTAGAGGAGGTTCATTTTTATAAAATGGGAAAATTAATGTAGAGACGTGCCAGTGGCACGTCTTCTGATGAAATATACATTAAAAGATGCGCCGGTGGCGCGTCTCTACCTGTCGGCCCCGCCAATCTCAGCCAAAAGCACATCCAGCGCCACCACTTCCTCCATCTGCCCGGTCTTAATAGCCACATCGGCGGCCAAGGCAGCGCGATGGGCTTGCTCAAGATCAGCCAAACTAAAACGCCGTGCTTGGTCGAGCAATTTGCTCACCGCAAAGGGTTTAACACCGAGTAAATCGGCCAAATTGGGGGCACGCTCATTCTCTTTAGCAATTAATAACATACGGGTTTGGCGCGAGAGCATGGTCAATACCACCTGCGGGGCCTCGCCCCGCACCAACACCCCACGCATCAGGGCATAGGCATCGGCCAAACGCCGCTGGCTGATGGCATCCATCAGGCCAAACATATCAGCCACATCTTCTTCGGCCACTAACGCCGCCACATCATCGGGGGTGATGGGGCGCCCATTGGCATAGGCCGTCAGCTTCTCGATCTCATTGTCGAGCTTGCGCAAATATAGGCGGCTGTCTTCGGCAAAATGATCGCGGTCATATTTGTTGCCGCGATGAATGCGGTTGGCCAATACCTGCGCCGCTTGCGGCAGCATTTGGCCCTTGCGCAATTTCACCCGCGCCATAATCCAATTCACAGGGTTTTCGGGCATGTCAAAAAATTGCACCTGCCCGCTACCAACTTTGGCTTTGCTCAATTTCATCAGTGGGTGCGATTCGGCCAGCGCATCATCTTCGACAAACACCAATTCGGTAGCCTCAGACAAATCCGGCAACCATTTGATCAATTTGGCGATGACATCCTCATCGGCCTTGCCTTTGTTACGCTTAGGCAGGTCTGATTTGCTCAGCCAATGCTTCACAATCACAAGGCGTTTTTCGACAAAAAAGCCCACTGCATCACACGCGGCCTGTATTTCTTTGAGCAAGGCTGTCGAGTCAAACACCGTCACATTCAACTGCGCGTCACCGTCGCCCAAGCCGTGTTTCATGCGCGTCACTTCG
Source organism: Chloroflexota bacterium (assembly GCA_018969115.1). Classification (GTDB taxonomy): domain Bacteria; phylum Chloroflexota; class Anaerolineae; order J036; family Brachytrichaceae; genus AQU-03. Next base: position 15,185 of record JAGWYZ010000075.1, read on the forward strand.
TCATCACGCGCCAGTGCATCGGGGCCATAGAGTAAATACCACATAAACTAAATAAAGTTATTATCTCGATACCAATCGAGTGTGCGTTGGGCCGACTCGGCGTAAGGGCGAATGGTGAGGCCAAGCTCGCGCTGAGCCTTGCTTGAGTCGAACCAAAAAGTTTGGTTGGTATAACGCAATTGGTCGCCACTCACGGGCAGGGCTAACTTCAGCCGGTCACGCGCCACATCAACCAAACCAGCAAGTCCATGCATGAGCGTCGCAGACACAGACAACAGCGGCGGCCTGCGCCCAAGCACATTCGCCAAAGTGGCTAACAAATCGCGATACCACAAATTCTCGCCCCCCAAAATATAACGCTGCCCCACCCGCCCACGCTCGGCGGCGGCAATATGGGCCGCGCACACATCGGCCACATCGACCACACACACACCACCCTGCGGGCAAATAGGGATGCCAGTCTTGTGCATTTGCAACACCAGCGAACCGCTGCCAAGGTTAACATCACGCGGGCCTGTCACAACCGCCGGATTAACTGTAACAACTTCTAGCCCATTCGCCACAAATTCGGCCACCACTTGCTCGGCCAGCACCTTGCTATAGCCATAAATAAATTGGGTGGGATGCAAGTTAAATTGGGTGGTTTCATCGATGGCCTGACCAAACGCTGGCTGGCCAAGCGCCGCCACACTGCTGGTAAACACCACCCGCTGCACGCCATTGGCCTGCGCCACCGCCAACACATGGCGCGTGCCGTCTACATTCGCCGCCATCATCTTGTCTTTTGATGAACGCCAATAATCGGCGACGGCGGCGACGTGAAAAACCACATCCACCCCTTGCATGGCTATCTGCAACGAGGCCGAGTCGAGAATGTCGCCGATGGCAGATTGGTATTGCAACCCCGCCAAGGCCTTGAGTGATGAGCTTTTACGATGCAAGGCACGGGCCGTCCAGCCATGCGCCGTCACGGCCTCGACCAAATTTGCGCCCACAAAGCCGCTGGCACCAGTAATTAATGCTGTTGTCATTTCTTAGCCAACGGCAAACACGGGGCGTTCGCCGCGTAACACGCGCAAAATATCTTGGGCAACGGCGATACAGATGCGGTCTTGGGCTTCTTCGGTGATACCCGCCACGTGCGGCGTGAGCAACACATTGTCGAATTTTGCGAGTGGGTCATCGCTGCCCGGCGGCTCGTTGATGCGCACATCGAGCACCGCCCCGCCGATGCGTTTGGCAGCCAGCGCGGCGGCCAGCGCAGCTTCGTCAACAATCCCACCGCGACTGCTATTCAACACAATCGCCGTCGGCTTCATCAGCGCCAAACGCTCGGCGTTGATGAGGTTGCGGGTAGAGGGCAACAGCGGCACGTGAATTGAGACAAAATCGGCCTGCCGCAACACCTCATCGAGCGGCAACAGGGTTGCGCCGAACTCAGCGGGGGCAAAATGGGTGGGCGTAAGCACCGGATCATGCGCGATCAATCTCATGCCAAAGGCCTCGGCGCGTTTTGCCACCCGCGCCCCAATATCGCCCATGCCGATCAGACCCAAGGTTTTGCCAAATAGCTCGAAACCGGTGAACTTGGCGCGTTCCCATTTGCCGGCTTTGGTGCTGGCATCGGCCCCAGTCAATTTGCGAGCCAGTGTCAACATCGCCCCTAGCGTGTATTCGGCCACCGAAATGGCATTGGCATTGCCGCCCGTCACCACCTTAATGCCGCGCTCGCGCAATGCATTCAGATCAAGATTATCGAGGCCAACCCCCAGCCGCCCCACCACACGCAAGGCTGGGGCATGGGCCAACAATTCAGCATTCACTTGGGTTTGGTTGCGCACCACCAACGCCTCGCAATCGTGCAACAGATCAAAAAGACGCGGGCGGTCTTTAAACAGGCTGTCGTCATAGAGCGTCGGCGCAACATCGCTAAGTATTTGTATGCCGTTTTGCCAGCACAGTTCGGTGATTAGGTGTTTCATTGCGGGGTATTTTACCGTTTGTGAGCCGTGAGCTTTGAGCCATGAGCATTTACGCAATGTCGCGGGTTTTGCGACAGGTGAGCGCTACCGTCAATACAGGTCACGCAACCTAATAGTCAAATCAGCGATGACCCAAGGAATCTGATCATGTTTGGTGACAAAAATGTAAAAAAAGAGCGCCTCGCCCGCTTAAAAGCGATTTTGGCGCAGCGCGAATTGGGCGCAACCGAGCTTGCGCGTGAATTAGGCGTAAGTCGTCATGCGATTTTAGATGATATCGACGCAATCGACAAACAAGAAGGCATTATTTGTGAAAACAAGGGCAAATTTAGCCTACTCCAATTTTGGTATGGGAACACCAAAAGAAAATGCTGAAATTGTCAAAAATTGGAAAAATTTGTAGCCATTTTTTCGACACCTCTGTTGTAATATCAAAGACATGGATCGCGAGAAGAAAAGATCGACCCGTTTAATCGATTTGGCCGAATATTTGGTAAACCGACGGCAGCCGGTAAAAATCAAAGAGTTGGTTGATCATTATGGGCTGCATCGCAGCACAGTTTACCGTATGCTCACTGAAATTGAGGGCGAATTGGAAACCCCCATTGAGCGCGAAGAAGATGGCAAAGTCTGGATTCGGCCCGATAACTATCGGTTTAGCATCAAATTGCGTTTAGATGAGGTGATGGCGATATTTTTAGCGGCGCGTTTATTGGCACGCTATTCAGACAAACCCAACCCACATGCCGTTAAAGCCTTACGCGGGTTAAGTTTAGCCATGCAAAAGATCACGCCACGAATTGCTGAACACATTGCCCGATCCTCGGAGCGGCTTGACCGTGCCATGAATGAAAGTGCCCAAGCCCATCTGCGGTCGCTAGAAGTGCTGACCCGCGCATGGGCCGAGGGCACACGGGTGATCTTGTATACCCGTGAAGAACCGATGATTGAGCGGTTATTTGAACCCTATTTCATCGAACCCAGTGCCGTTGGCTACGCCAGCTATGTCATTGGCTATGACCACTATCGACATGATGAGCGCACCTTCAAAATTGAGCGCTTACATCGCGTGTTGCCGACCAGAGATTCTTTTACGATTCCGCCAACTTTTGACCCATATCGCAAATTGGCCGGGGCGTGGGGGGTGAATTGGGGCAAAACGGGCGAAACAACCGATGTCAGCCTGCGTTTTGTCAAAGGGCGGGCCGCCGATCGGGTACGTGAAACCAATTGGCATGAAACGCAACGCATCGAAGACTTGCCCGATGGCGGATGTGTATTGCACATCACCGTTGGCAGCACGCTAGAGATGAAACCTTGGATTAGGCAATGGGGGACAGACTGCGAAGTTTTGCAGCCACTAAATTTGCGAGCAGAGATTGCCGATGAAATGCGTCGAGCAGGGGAAATTTACAAATAATTTTATATATTGATTTGACAGTTTTGCCAAATTCTATGAAATCTATTGCCAAATTCTAATTTACGGTAGTTTAGTCTAAAAGTAGGGATGTTGTTCAAATCTGTAGTAAAACAGAGGGTATGAAAAAAAAAGAAG
>JAGWYZ010000076.1 GCA_018969115.1 Chloroflexota bacterium
CCCCGCTCCGATATATTGCCGTAAATTCTTCTGCCTGTTTCATCCCTGTGTGTTATATTTTTTCACTTATTCACTCAGCTGTTTCTATGCCCTGAGTAGTAACTAAATAACAATATTACCATCCCTCCAATCCCCACAAACCCTTGCGTGTATGCCGATACACCCATCGACGTGGGTTTACTTGGGTTGCACCAGCGGTATCGGCGATGACAAAGCCGCTCATAATCGGCTCATAGGCGGCTTTCCATGCAATCGCGGCCTTAACGGTCAAAATTTTCATGTAGGTCGGCTCAATCCCGACACTTTGCAACTGATGCAAACTCATCGGCGCGGCGCGATGGGTGGTGAGCAAAATATAGCTGGCTTGTTTACCAAGGTTGGGCTGTAATTCTAATAATGCACTCAACCCTTGATCGCCCCAACGCACCCCGCCATGTCGTGCGGCCCGTTCTTCAAATTTGCCGTCGTGCAAGCATTTTACTTTGCCGGTCACGGTGATGGGAACCCCATGCATATCGTCGGTTTTACCACCCACTTGCAGCGTCAAGGTTGCGCCAATACCGGCGCTGGCGCAGGCTTGTACACTGGCGGGGTCAGCCAATGTCACTACCCAGCCATCGGCGTTTTGCCGCAACAGTTCTGCTAACAAAAAGGTGCTATCGGCAGCCGAACCACCACCCACGTTGTCGCCAATATCCACGATGACAAATGGCCCAGCGGGGGCATTCATTGCTGTTGTCACCGCGCCCGCTACGTCGGGTATATGCACGGCTAATTCTTCGCGCAGCCCCCACAATTTGGCCGCGAGATCATCGGCAATGGCATCGGCTTGGGCTTGGTTATTGTTGGTCACTACCACAACGACATTGCCCATTGTTGGCACATCTGAATATTGATAACATAACGACATGCTCGTCGCCAATACGCCGGGTTGTTGCTCTAGCGTGGTCAATTCGCGCCACAGGTCGCGCAGCGGCGGCGAACTGGTGTGTTGATGCACGATATTGATCATCATCGGCAAGGCGCGATAAGCCATGGTTGGCTTGACTTCGCCGCGTAACATGCCGCTCAAAATGCTGGCGGCTTGCAGCCCACGCTCACGTTGGTCGATGTGAGGATTGGTCTTGTAAATGACCAGCGCATCGACATTTTGTACCACCGCTTCGCCCACACTGCTATGCGGGTCGTGTGTCAGCACAATCGGCATTTTGGGGCCAAATGCCACGCGCACACGGCGGGCAAATTCGGCATCAGCATTGGCAAAATTTTCGGCCACAAATGCTCCATGCAACGAAAGCAAAATACCGTCGATGTCCCCCGCGGCTTTGAGCTGATTCACCAATTCATCGGCCAACCAGTCAAACGCTGCTGCCTGTACCGTGCCTGATGGCGTGGCATTGGCGCAAAAAGTCGGCACAGCCTCAAAGCCATATTTGGTTGCGCCTTCTAAAAAGCCGGTCACTTCGTTATGCGCACCGCTGTAAAACTGCACAATTTCAGCACCGCGCCGAATCCGAAAATCACTCAAGGGCGTGGTATGTGGTGCAAATGTGTTCGATTCGTGAATAATTTGGGCAATTGCAATTCGCATGTTGGGTTTTAGGTTTTAGACTTTATTGCCGATTTCACCATGCCACTACCAAGCATAGCTTGGTGAGCATAGTGAAATCGGCATTCCTTCAATTGTTGTCTGTGTGCGGTATATTAATCGCAAATCATAATTGTTTTAACACCTTTGCCGCCACCGCCACCGCGTGGTCAATATCGGCCTCGGTATGGGCGGCGCTGATATACCACAACCCGCGTCCGATGATGCGCACCCCACGCTCTTGCATTTCGTAAATAAATTTGGCATTTTTGGCTTTGTCAAATTTCAGCGTATCGCGGAAATCGCGAGCATAGGGCAGATCGGTAAATGCCAAATGTAACATGGGGCCGGGGCTTTGCACAAGCACTTGTTGCCCGGCGGCTTGGGCCGCCGCTATTAAGCCTTGTTTGAGGCGATTGCCTAACGCATGTAACCGCACATGCACTTGATCGCGCTCTAACACGTCGAGGGTTGCCATTGCCGCTGCAACGCTAGGGTTGCCGGCGTTTACCGTTCCGGCATGAACCACTTTGCCTTCGGCGATTGGTTGCATCCAGCGTTTCGTGCCCACCAATGCGCTGATGGGGTAGCCGTTGGCCATCGCTTTGGCAAACACCGCGAGATCGGGCGTGATGCCATAATGGGCTTGTGCCCCGCCAAGGCTAAGCCGAAAACCAGTGATCACCTCATCAAAAATTAGCGCAATGTCGTATTTCGTACACAAATCGCGCAGCCCTTGCAAAAAGCCGGGCACAGGTTCGATACAGCCACTGTTGCACATCACCGGCTCGGTGATGATGGCACAGACCTCATTCGCACGTGCAGCTAAGGTTTTCTCGACCAAAGCCAAATCGTTCCATGGCAACAAAATCGATTCATCACGCGAATGATCGGGCAAGCCGCCAGTCCAAGGCAGGGCAATTGGGTTATCACGCGCGCCCATCGCCTCGAGCGAGGGGGCACCAACGCCCCAAGCCACATTGTCAAACCAGCCGTGATAATGCCCCTCAAAGCGAATAAATTTTTGCTTGCCGGTGACATAACGCGCCACCCGCAACGCGGCGTGATCAGCCTCTGAGCCAGACAAACTAAAGCGCACCAATTCGGCGCACGGCACAATACGTTGTACCCGCTCGGCCAATTCAACTTCACGCAGGTGAATGGCGGCATATAGTTGCCCTTCTAACGATGCCTGATGCACTTTTTCCAGCACTTCGGGGTGGCTATGCCCCAAGATCAACGGGCCTTGGCTGAGGGTAAAGTCGAGAAATTCATTTTCGTCAGCATCGACAATGCGTGCGCCTTGGGCGTGGGTGTAAAACAATGCGTGAGGTTGGTTAAATTTGCGAAATTCGCTGGAGACCCCACCTGCCAGTGAACCCTTGGCCCGTTCAAATAGGGCCTTTGACCGTTCATACGTTCTCATAGATGAGGCTTATTTTGATATGATATAAGCCGTGTGTAAAGAGATGGGTGTTTCTGCTGGGGAAACGATTCCTCCATTATCCAATCAGACTCATCGCCTCGGGCAGCAATTGAATGGATAAGGGTGAGGGTAAACCATCATCAACCCAATCGAACGCAAACACATGCCCACTGATGTGCCGTAGATGAATACGCTGGCTGGCACCGCGAAAACTGCGGTTGATGACCTCACCCGTTATGTGGTTGCGCATCGGTCGGTTGGGATCAGGGCATTGTGCTGCTTCGGGGCGAATGACGATATTGATGGCGGTATGAATAGCAGGTATTGCCTCATGCCGAGCCAAAACCCAAAGCCGCCCAAGCACAGTCTCAACGCCCACCAAATCACCTTCAAACGCCACAACCTGCCCAGTGACAATGTTATTCAACCCCAAAAACTGCGCTGTAAAAATGCTGTTTGGGCTGCGATATAACTGGGCGGGTGTGCCTATTTGGGCAATCCGCCCGGCTTGCATCAAGACAATTTGATCGGCAAGCACAAACGCTTCGGCTTGGTCGTGGGTGACATAAATGGCAGTCAGGCCAAGGCGTTTAATCAATTGGCGCAATTCGCCAATGAGTTGTTCACGCAAAATACGATCAAGCGAGCCGAGCGGCTCATCCAGCATGAGCAATCGCGGTTGTGGCGCGAGGCTGCGGGCCAAGGCCACCCGTTGGCGTTCACCGCCCGACAATTGGTCGATGGCACGTTCACTAAATCTGGCTGGGTCAAGTCCCACTAACGCTAATTGTTCATCGACACCGCGCTTAATCTCGGCCTGTGGGCGATGTTGCATACGCAGGCCAAAGGCCACATTTTGGGCAACGGTGCGATGTGGGAACAAGGCAAATTCTTGAAACATGAAGCCAAAACCGCGTTGGTGGGTTGGAATTGCATCGATCACATTGCCATCCAGCAAAACATGACCGCTGTTTTGCACCTCTAGCCCCGCAATGATGCGCAACAAGGTCGATTTGCCGCTGCCAGACGGGCCAAGCAAGCATACGATGCTGCCGCTCGGTACGTCAAAGCTCACGTCATTTAACACCGGTGTAGTGGCATAAGTTTTGGAGAGATGTTGAATTTGAAGCATGTGAATCAAAATTCGCTATCGCTGATGCGTAGACGCTCGATAACCATAAACGATATGGCGGTGACTAACATCAGAATACAACCCATTGCCAGCGATAACGCATAATTGCGAATGCCGGGCAAGCCCATAAACCTAAAAATAACAACCGGAATGGTTGGGTAGTTTGGCTGGCCGAGCAATAGCGTTGCCCCAAATTCGCCAATTGAGATGGTAAAGGCAAAAATGGCGGCAACGGCAATGCCACGTGCCAAAATCGGCCAATCGATCTCGCGCCAAGCTCGTAGGGGTGATGCACCCATCACTTGGGCCGCGTCACGCAGCCGCGAATCGATGCTGCGCAAAGTGGGTGATAGGGTGCGCACCACAAATGGCAATGCTAATAAGGCATGAGCAAAGGGCAGCAGCCATGGTTCGGCACGCCATGCCAAGGGTGGGGAGGCAAAGGCCACAATATAGCCAAACCCCAAAGTCACCGCCGATGTGCCTAGCGGTAACATAAAAATAGTATCTAAAATTGTAAAAATAGCGCGTGTGTTTGTTTTGTCATTTAGCAAATACGCGGCTGGGATGCCTACTCCCAATGCCAAAATAACTGTCGCAAGCCCATAAAGCACCGAATTTTGCACCGCTTCGATCGGCGCAACCCCAAACAAGGCACTGCTGGATTGATTAAACAAAGCGCCATAGGCCCCCCATCCCAAAACACTAGCGGCATCAATGGCACGTAAAACCAATGCAAACAAGGGTGACACAATTAATAGGGCAAGACTTGTAATTACCCCAAGCCACAGCCAACGCACCCAGCCACGCACTGGTTGTTGAATACGATGGGCGGCCCGCAAATTGAGCGCGGCGGTGCGAGTTTGAACTCGGTTGTAAAGTATCGTCAGCAACAAGGTGGCGCTCATTTGTAACAATGACAAGGCCGCCGCAATCGGCAAATTGAGAAAACTCGTGGCCTGGGTATAAATTTCAACTTCGAGGGTGGCATAACGCGGGCCAGCCAATAAAAGCACGCTGCCAAATGCCCCAAAACAAAATGTAAACACCAGCAAGGCTGCTGCGCCAATCGATGGCATCAATAACGGCAAGGTGATTTCGCGCCATGTGCGCCGCCCATTTGCGCCTAATACCGCGGCGGCTTGGGTTAATTGTGGGTCGAGGTTGGCCCAAAAACCGCTTACGATGCGCAACACCAGCGTATAGTTGTAAAACACATGCGCCAACAACATTAACCATAAGCCTTGGCTGCGTGGGCCAAACAAGGCGCTAAAGGCACTGGCAACCACCAAGGCCGGTAACACAAATGGCACACTTGCAATCGTGCGTAATAACGTTTTGCCGCGAAAATGATAGCGGGCAAATAGATAGGCTGCGGGTAACGCAATCAACAGCGTCAAAATGGTCGATACCGCTGCTTGCCATGTGCTAAACCATAGTATGCGCCGATAATAATCATCGGTCACAAGTTCGGCAAAGGCCGAAAGGTCAATCACATCGTTTGGGGCAAAACTGAGGCGAAAAATAATAAACAGTGGGTAAAAATAAAATAATCCCAAATAAGCCAAGGGGAGAATACGCACAAATAAACGTAACACAGGTATCATCTCAAAAAACGTGGCAAATAAAAATGTTTTCGTCGAAATGGTATCTCCGCAATAATTGGGGGCATTTCCAAAAGACGTCATGCTGAACTCACCATCACTTCGTGTTTAGAGTGGGACAAGCCCGATCCAAACACAAAGTGATGGTGAGTTTGGCGAAAATTTGTTTTAATTTCCACTATTTATCGAGAAGCTGAAAACAAAATTGTGAGGCTAACTATAGGCTTGATAGCCTATAGTCAGCCTCACAGCTTAACGCAACATCACTTGCGTCCATTCCTGAATCCATTTTTCGCGATTTTTGGCAATGACATCTGGGGCAACATCGGCTGGTTCTTTCACGTTTGGGGCATATTTCGCAAAGACCTCGTCCAATTTCGCCGCATTAACGGCAGGGTAAACCGCCATGCTTGGGGCCAAGTCTTCTTGCACCACTGAAGTCAACAAATAATCCATCCAGACCTTGGCCAAGGCCGATTCTTTCGCACCCTTTACCACGCCGGCAAATTCAATTTGCCGAAAAACCCCCTTGGCTGGCAAAATATTGTCAGTGGGTGGCTCTTTAATTGCGCCTTCGCTATAAAACACTTCGGCGGCAGGGCTGGTTGAATAACTCACCACCATCGGGGCATCCCCTTTGCCGCTGCTCCCACTAAACCGTTCATAATATGCTTGTTCCCAACCACTGGTCACAATCACTTCATTTTTGCGCAGATCACGCCAAAAATCTTTCCATGTGTAATTGCCGCTTTCGCCAAAAGTGGCGATAGTAGCGATGACAAATGCCAGGCCGGGTGATGATGTGGCTGGGTTTTGCACCACCAATTTGCCTTTATATTCGGGTTTGGTGAGGTCGCGTAATGACTGGGGCAATGCTAACCCTTTGGTTTTGAAAAATTGCAAGTCATAGTTAATATTGACATAGCCAAAGTCGATAGGAATAAGACGATTGTCTTTATCAAGGCGTAAGTCAGTCGAGATGCCCTCCACACCCTTGGGCGTATATGCCTCAAAAATATTGGCATCAATGGCACGGCTAAAAAATGTGTTGTCAATGCCAAAAACCACATCGCCTAATGGGCTGCCTTTGCTTAAAATAACTTTGTTGAGCATTGCGCCGGCATCACCTGATTTAAGGATGTTGACCTTGGCCCCTGTTTGACGTTCAAAACCTGCAATCAGTTTTCGGTTTAGGCTAAAGCTATCATGCGTGACAACGGTAAGCGTTTTGCCGCTAAATTGAGGTGGGGCAGGCAAATTAGCCGCCACAGTTGGTAATAATGGGGATGCAAGTGCAGATGCAACATCGGGTGGCGCAATAGGCGACGCGTTTGATGACACGGCGGGAATAACGACAGTGGCAGATGCTGGGCGAGGCGCTGTTGATGTCGGTGACGGCGCAGACGTAACAACTGAGGTTGGGTTTGGCGCGGGTATGGTAGCGCTACAAGCAACGAGAAACGAACTAAAAATTACGAGACTACTTTGTTCTATTTTCATATAAAAAATCGCTTACGCAAGGATAGGCGACTTTTTACACTGTTTTCGCTGTTTCCCTACGCTGGCATGATCCAGATCAGGTATGCACTCATATAATGAGTGCTGGGTCGGCGCACAAATAGCACCCTCTCAGCCTAATTCTATAGACTCCCCAATATTTATCTTTCGGCCAAATTATACATCTACTTACTTAGAATAAAATTATACCAATCACACAATCACACACGAATCCATGCAACTGTTTGATATACTTAGAGTCAACTTTAATGATTATCTAATAAACGTTATATATCTTCAAATCATTAAGAATTAATCTAACGCGCATATAAAACGTTACACAATACATAACACACATAATATATATAATAAAGGAGACATTGCAGTATGCTATACAGCAAAATACGCCCAATGAGGGATTGGGTTCGGTTTGCCTCATCCCTTATGGTTAGTTCCGGCTTGATCTTATCGAACAGTGCTTCGGTGCAGGCCCTCGTAAAGTTCCCAAACAAAAATATATCGCACCCAAGTGTTGCAAGTGCACCTCATAATTCGGTCATTACATTGCGGGTAACTGTTGGCACTAATGCTGATGAAAATGCGTGTGGGGCCAGTGATGAAATTACCGTGTCACAAAGGGCGATTGTCTACTTTTGTTATACCGCTACCAATATCGGTACGAATACCCTCAACTTTCATAATGTCAGCGATGATATTCATGGCCCGCTATTGGTTGATTTTAATTACATCCTGAGACCGGGCGAAACCGTGTCACTGACCCACGAAATGTATGTGGCGAATGCTCCAGTTATTAACAATGCAACATGGGTCGGTTCAATCACAGAATCGGGCGTAGAATTTCCGGCGGTAGCCTCGAACAGCGCAGTGGTGCAAGTGCAGGGTGCGCCTACCGTTGTGCAATTGTCTGGCTTCAGCGCTGAGCGCACCAATGCCGGTATGTTGATCAAGTGGACCACCGTACGTGAAGACGACACCAGTGGTTTTTATGTCTATCGGGTCGAGGGAAGATCAAATGCCCCGGTTATTCCCGGAAATGCTACCCGTATCACCCCACAATTGGTTGTAGCAAAAGGGCCGAATGGCGGCAATTACGAAGTGCTAGATAGTAGTGCAGAAGCGAACAAAACCTATACATATTGGTTACGTGAAATTGAATTAGGTGGCACACAAAATGACTATGCCATGATTGGCACCCGCGTGCAACGGGTATTTTTGCCTGTTGTTTTACGCGCAAACCGCTAATTTTTGGTTGATTGGTTTATTAGTTGATAGGTTGATTTGCGAGTCACTAATCAACCAATTAACTCGTAAACCAATCAACCAATGAAGCCATGACACAGTCGACCAACAACTTTGACATTCTTTCAATTTGTCGTTTGTTTGCCTTGCAAGACAAAATAAATACTTTTCAGCCTTATGGCAATGGGCATATCAACGATACATTTCTCATTCGCTGTGCTACGGTCAATTCACATGCGCAAACACAGCCAGCCTATATTTTGCAACGTATTAACCATCATGTGTTTAAACAGCCGTTGGCGGTGATGTCAAATATCGAGCATGTATTAAGTCATTGGTGGGGGGTGTTACAAGCCCAAGGCGCAACCCAATTGGCCCGTAAATGCCCCCAACTTTTGTCTACCTGCGATGGAAAAGCGTATGCCATCGATCAAGATGGTAATGTGTGGCGCATGTTTCATTTTATCGATGACACCTACACGGTCGATGTTATCGAAACCCCGCAACAAGCTTATTTAGCAGCCAAAGCCTTTGGGCAATTTCAGCAACATTTGGCAGCTTTGCCCGCCCAACAATTGGCCGAGACCATCCCGGGTTTTCATCACACCCGCAACCGGTTTCAAGCCCTCATTCGTGCTATTGATGCTGACAGCCATGCGCGGGTTGATGCGGTGCGGCCCGAAATTGAATTTGCACTGGCACACGAAGCCGACACCGGCTTGTTGCTCGATCTGCAAGCGTTAGGCCGTTTGCCGCTGCGCGTAACCCACAATGACACCAAAATTAACAATGTGTTGTTTGATGTGTCAACAGGCCAGCCATTATGTGTGGTTGATTTAGATACAGTGATGCCCGGTTTGGTGGCTTATGATTTTGGCGACATGGTTCGGACTGCCGCCACCACCGCCATCGAAGACGAGGTCGATATCAGGCGTGTTGATATCCGCATGGATTTGTTTAAAGCTTTGGCTCAAGGTTATTTAGCAAGCGCTGGCGATAGCCTGAGCGATGCCGAAAAGCACAGTTTAGCCTTTGGCGGCAAACTTATCACGCTTGAACAAGGTATTCGCTTTTTGACCGATTATTTGCAAGGCGATAGCTATTACAAAACTCGCTATGCCCAGCATAATTTAGACCGCACCTGTAATCAATTTGCATTGGTGCGAGCGATTGAAGCCAATCTGAGTGAGATGGAGCGTCTAGTCACCCGATGATGTATCGCAGCCCTATTGCCGATCGGCTCGACCGGGTTGTGGTGGCGTTTGTGCCCGACCTTAGTCGCAACGCTGCCCAAAAACTCATTGAGCAAGGTGCGGTGTCGGTGAATGGGGTGGTACGCCCTGCAAAGTATGTCGTTGCCGTTGGCGACACTATCACCCTTAGCCACCTTCCCAGTCAACCCGACCCGCAGCCAATGCCGGAGGCCATCCCACTCGACATTTTATATGAAGATGAGGATGTCTTGATCATCAACAAAGCGGCGGGCATGGTGGTGCACCCGGGGGTTGGCAACACCAGCGGTACTTTGGTCAACGCTGTTTTGGCCCATGTGCCCGACATTGCCGATATCGGTGATGCCGAGCGCCCGGGTATTGTGCATCGGCTAGACAAAGAAACCAGCGGCGTGATGATGATAGCCAAAAATCCTCAAGCCCAAAGCACATTGCAAGCCCAATTTAAGGCCCGCGAAGTGCATAAAACCTATATTGCTGTCCTGCTTGGCAATATTCAGCCGCCGCGTGGCCTCATCAACAAACCCATTGGGCGCGACCCACATCACCGCCAACGTATGGCAATTGTGCCCGATGGCCGCGAAGCCATGACCGAATATCGCGTCATCACTGCCCTAAAGGCAAGCGTAACCCCAAGCATGTCGCTGGTTGAGGCATACCCGCGTACGGGGCGCACTCATCAATTGCGGGTGCATTTTGCGTCAATGGGTTTTCCAATTGTGGGTGATGCCGTTTATGGCGGCAGCGCCATCAAAAACCACCCACTCAGCAAAAAATTGACCCCGCGCCACTTATTACATGCCTACCAATTGTCTTTTCGCCTACCTAGCAGCGGCCAAATCGTTACTTATCAAGCCGTAATCCCGTCCGATATGCAAGCCGTAATCGATGTTATTTAAGCTAAACAGAATCTAATTTGCTACCATCTTTGCTTCTCCATGATTCATGGAATTTGGATTGTGGAGAAGCGAAGATGGTGAAAAATCGGAAGTTTATCTTTTCTAAACAGCTTTAGGTTTTGCGGACAGCGATGCTAACACTCGATAGATCGTAAACCCAACCACCCCAAAACTGCTAAGGGCAAGCACGGCGCTGGCAATTAGGGTTTTGCTGTCGCTGCCACTCATCAGCGCATGCAACACAATAAGCCAATATAGCCCAAAGCTGGCGTAATGAATAATTCGCCAAGTGCCATGCCTAATGCGTGGGCGGGCATAAAAGCTAAGCGTGACCAGTAGTAACACATAAAACCCAATTTGCCCCACCCCCACCCAAAATGGCTCGTAGTTTAGGCTAGCAAAGGGCACAAATAATTGGGCCAACGTAAAATTCAAATATTGATCGCCCAATAAAATGAGCACATGCATAACAATAAAGGCCAACCCAAGCAAGCTGCTGTGTTGATGTAATTCAAACCAACCCATCCGCCCTATTCCCTCTATGCCCTTGACCTTGCTGCTAATCGACAAGCCAAAAAACATCGACAATGTAATTAACCCAAAACCTACAAACGAACTGGCGCGTGATAAATACCAATAGGCTTTGGGTTGTGTGCCCACTAAGGTTTTGCTGATAATAGGCAGAGAGGTCGCAAATAAGATCAGCGTAATCAGCGTCATAATGCTAATGGCCACCCATCGTAAAGAAATAGCAGGTTTTAAATCGGCAACAATTATTTTTTCAGATGTAATATTCATGGTTGTGTTGTATTTGGGTTACGGCCAAACATATTGATTAAATTGAGATGACCGCACGATTGTGCCGTCTTCTAAGACTGCCAAACCGGCCAATTGTGGCTGAGACTCAAGCCATTGTGTGCCGTTTGCACTGCCCAAAATAAGCCAAACCTTGGCGGCAATATCGGCCTGTTGCGTACTTGGGGCAATCACGGTGGCACTTAAAATATCAGTTTGAGCCGGTGTGTCGGTGCGTGGGTCGATGAGATGATGCATCAATTGACCATTGCGTTGCCAACGCCGATAATCGCGCCCCGAAGTTGCAACCCCGCCTTCGGTCAACCGCAATAACTCAAGGTCATTTGTTGGGTCAAAGGGATTGGCAATGCCGATTGCAAAAGGGTGCGGCGCAGCATGATCGCGGCGAGTGCCATCGTCACATTGACGCACAGCAACATCGCCTCCGGCATCCACCAACGCCGCGCCATAGGCGCATAATCGTTGTGCGGCTTGATCGGCAGCCCAGCCTTTGGCCACACCACCCACATCAAGCCGAACCCCTTTTGGCAAACACACGCACCGTTCAACACGGTTTAATATAATTTCGCGCCAACGTTGCGGCATTTTGGGTGCATCGGCCCATATCGACATCGTTGGCATCGAAGCTGATTCTAGGTGAATGGTCTCGAAACTATTGGTATAGCCAGCGTATTCCAGCGCGTCGATCACAGTGGGTGTCACAATCCCATCGGTATCCACCGCTGCATCTAACGCCGCTGCCAATACCTCGCACAATGTGTCACTGACGGGCATCATATTGCCCTGAGTGTGTGTGTTCAAACGCCGCAATTCGCTCTCTGGTCGAAATCGACTGAGTGTTTGTTCCCAAGCTTCAAACCAGACCGGCACGTCACTCAACACCCGATTAGGGGCATGCGGTGCGACGTTTTGAGCATCAGTTTGGGCTTCCAAGAGAGCCAGCATTTCGCAATTCATGGCGCGAAAATAACATTTAGGCATGATTTAGCGTGACGAGCGTGTGCGCGTCGATGGGGCAGGGCGTTGGCTTGATTGCGCTCGTGCTTGTGGCGCGGGCTGTGTCGCGACAGCCGCACGAGGCGTAGCCGTAGGCACGACTGCGGTTGGTCGTGCAGCTTGGGTGGCTTGAGGCACTGGTGTCGCCACCACACTGCTACGCGCAGTCTCAATCTGGGTATTGGTTTGGCTATTGCTCACAGAAGGGCGGGGCGGCAATCCCTGATCTGCTGGCGCTTGTGGCGCTCCCAGACGATTACGTATATTGGATTGGAGTTTCACGGCCGTATTTGGCTGGTTTGCTGTGGCTTCAGCGGCGGGGGCAATCACTGACGGCTCTGCTTTTGCGAGCGCTACCCACCCACCCAATAAGGCCAATATTGACCCAACGGTTAAACTGGTTTTTGCCAAAGCAATACGATTTTTTATATTTGACTTGCTTTTAATTTGAGGTGATTTTGTTGCGTCATTCATGGTTGCTAGCCTACCTTGTAGCTGTAAAATGAACGTGAATTTCATGTTAAGTTTTAACAACAATCAAATCCTTCTCAAACGACGACCCACAGGATGGGTTACTCCCGATGATTTTGAACTGGTTCAAACCCCCATGCCTACTGTCGCAACGGGGCAGGTGTTAATCAAAAATCAGTTTTTGTCGCTCGACCCCTACATGCGTGGGCGTATGAATGATGCAAAATCATATGCCGAGCCTGCCAAGTTAGGTGAAGTCATGGTTGGTGGCACAGTGGGTGAGGTGATTGAATCACAGCACTCTAAATTTGCCATTGGTGATCAAGTTGTCGGCATGTTAGGTTGGCAGACCTATGGCCTATCCGATGGGCGCGGCTTACAAAAAGTCGGCAGTAAATCTAATCCTAGCCCCATTCCGCTCAGCGTATGGTTGGGGGCAGCTGGGATGCCCGGGGTAACAGCTTATGCTGGTTTATTTGAAATTGGGCAACCCAAAGCTGGAGAGACTGTGCTGGTGTCGGCCGCCGCCGGTGCAGTCGGCAGCGTGGTGGGGCAATTGGCAAAATTGCATGGTTGCCGTGCCGTTGGCATTGCTGGTGGGCCAGAAAAATGCGCCTATGTATGTGAGAAATTGGGCTTCGATGCGTGCGTCGATTACAAATCACCCGAATTTCGCGCTCAACTCAAAGCCGCCACCCCAAACGGGGTCGATGTCTATTTTGAAAACGTAGGTGGGGCAATCTTAGATGCTGTGTTAACCCGCATGAATAATTTCTCGCGGATGCCCGTGTGCGGCCTTATTTCAGATTACAATGCCACCGAACCTTATGGGGTGCGTAATTTTGTCGCTATTTTAAGCAAACGCATCAAGATTCAAGGCTTTATTGTCACCGACTTTATGTCGATTTGGGCGCAAGCTGTGCAAACGTTGGCTGGGCACATCTTGGCTGGGCGCATCAAGACTCATGAAACCATCGCCGAAGGGTTAGAAAACGCGCCAACGGCGTTTATCGGCATGTTAAAGGGTGCAAATTTAGGCAAACAGCTTGTGCGTTTGTAAGCGATTGTCTATATTCTCAATAAAAAATGGCAATTTAAAAAGACGTAATGCCAAAACCACCATCCGTTTATCCCCGTAGGGGATAAATGGATGGTGGTTTTGGCGAAAATCTCTTATTACGTTTTGTCAAAGATAACAATTACTCACTATCGCCTGTTACTGGCAACAAAGCGACCACACGCAACACAGCCGCCGCCGATTCGCTTGGTTTGCAAATCGCCTTAAAGCTATGCTCGCCTGCGCTCAAGGTGGTGGGCAATGTAAATGACCACACACCTGCGGTGTCTGACTTCGCCTTCCCAATCTCGGTGCTACCATCCAAAATCGCCACATCACAATCTTTGGCCGATTTACCGGTCAACTTGCCACCAAACACGATGGCATTACCCGTCACTGGGTCAATTGTTGTGGCAACGGCTGGGGTTGGCTCACTCACTTTCACCGACAAAACAGATGACTCGCTCTTGGCACAAGCTGCCTTTAAGTTATAGTCACCGGCTTTAAGGGTTGCAGGCAAAATAAACTTCCAAATGCCTGTCGCATCGGCAGTGGCTTTGCCCAATTCAGTGCTGCCATTAAAAATGGTCAGTTCACAATTCTTTTCAGCTTTACCCGTAATCTGACCACCAGCAACCAAACCAGCTGCTTCTATCGCATCTATGGTTGTGGGTGCAGTGGCTGGCACTGTTGTTGGGACTGCCGTTGGCGCAACAGTTGGTGCTAAGGTTGGGACAGCGGTCGGCGGCACAGCCGTAGGCGGCACGGCGGTTGGCGCAGGAGCCGCCGCTGTTGGAGCTGGGGTTGCCGCGGCTG
Source organism: Chloroflexota bacterium (assembly GCA_018969115.1). Classification (GTDB taxonomy): domain Bacteria; phylum Chloroflexota; class Anaerolineae; order J036; family Brachytrichaceae; genus AQU-03. The sequence continues at coordinate 14,795 of JAGWYZ010000076.1, forward strand.
GCACGGTCAGGGTTAAGGGGGCAAGGGCTACTGAACCCAAGCGCAAACCGGGGCCACAGGTTACTTTGCCAGAGAATGTGTGAGCACCAGCGGCTAAACCAGCCGGTAATTTGAAGCTAAATTTGCCGTCAGTTCCCGTTTGGACATCACCAATTTTCTGGTCGCCTTCATAAATTTCAATACACTCATTTGCCCCCGCAATCCCTTCAAGCATCATTGTGTTAGGGCTGCCAAGTGTAAATTGCGGCACACGTGATGCGCACATTGTCGAAAGTAACAACAATGCTAATGCCCCCAGTATCAGCGGCAAACAACCACTTAAACGATCCCATAACGGGAAAAATTTTGGTTCTTTACAACAATTCATAATTGATTATTCCTATGGTTAGATCAACTTCTTTGCTTGGTTAATCCACGATTGGAAATCGGGTTCATTGACAATATTACGATTGCCAATAATAATTTCTTTGAGGCGTGCAATTGGCGTATTCGCCAAATCGGCATAAGTGCAGATACCGGCATCATATAAACGTTTTTCAAACGCCTTCCCAATACCTTGCAATGGTTCAAAATCATCAGGTGGATTGCCGCTCCAAGTGCGTCCAACCGAGTTGGTCTCTTTGGCTAATCGCAGCGCACTTGCACGAATTTCGGCATAATTGGGTTGATGTAACGTGTCTTCTGTAATTCGTAATGCCTTTTTCAAATCATCATCAGATGCATGTGCCAATTCCCAGAATGTGCCGATACCAGCCTCATATAAACGAGTCGATAACACACTCCCAATCCCATGCACATCAGCTAATGGTTGAGGGCAAGCTGTTGACGTGGCATAGATACCAGCAGGCAAATTCTTATTTGCCGCGTCTTTTGTTGCGCTACCAATAGCACCAATAGCGGCAAAAGAGGCAACCCTGCTTGGGCCTTTATCTTTGGCTGCCGAGCCTGTGGCCGCAGCCGTGACCGCCGCACCAGCGGCTGCGCCTGCCACTGCCGCGCCAATCTTACCTAACAAACCACCCCCACTCTTATTCGCGTCTGTTGCACCAACATTCACATTGGCACGGGCTGTGCTTAAATCGTTGCGCAAAGCGCCAATTTGTGATTGCGCATTCATCAGCTCAGCTTCACGTGCCCGCAACATCGCCTCAGATCGCGCCGATGCATCCATAGCGGTCTTGGTCTCCATCTGAAGTTTTGCAACTTGGGCCTTTGTATCAGCCAATTCTTTTTCAAGTTTGCCTTTATCACCCGAAAGTGCATCGATGGTGCTCTTGAGCACAACCCCGCCTGCTGTCGTAGCAGCCAGTTCAGTTAACTTTGACTTCAGATCCCCTTCAACACGGGTCTGGTTGGTGTGAGCCGCCTTCAGAGCGGTCTCATAGCGCACTTTCTCATCACCCACTGCTCGTAAATCGGTTTCGAGTCTTACAATATGCGCATTGGCATTTGCCAAATCTTTTTCAACAGCCCCTTTTTCACCGGTCAACTTGTCGATGGCTGTCTTAAGTACCGCCCCACCCGCAGCGGCGGCGGCAATTTCACCCAACTTAATTTTGAGGTCGCCCTCGGCTTTATTGCGACTATCGGTGGTCAGTTTTAAGTCATTCTCTAAACGCAGTCGATTGTCATTGGCCAACTTCAAGTCGGCTTGCATACGGGCAATTTGCGCCTTTGCATTCGACAATTCAGCTTCTAAATTCTTCTTGTCGCCCGACAAAGTATCAACGGTCTTTTGAATTGTAGCGCCACCAGCGGCAGCCGCTGCAATTTCAGCCAAACGTAACTTCAAATCACTTTCAGCTTTTTGTTTGCCATCGCTGGTTGCTTTCATATCAGCTTGCAATTTGGCATTTTGCGCACGCAAATCAGCCAGTTCTTTGTCCGACTGTTTTTTGTCATTGGTCAGTGTGTCAATTGTCTTTTGTAATGCAATGCCACCGGCTACCGCCGCCGCCAACTCAATGTCTTTTGACTTGACCTGCCCAAGTAAATCTGATTCACGTGTCGTAAACGATTTTGTGCCATTTTCAATATTAACAATTCGTGCATTGAGGTTTGAAATTTCAGCTTCGCGATCACGCAATTTAGCTTCAACTTCATCACAACAATTAACACGTTTACGCCAGAAAAGCTTTTCTAATAGCCAATGAATTAAAGCCCCTATTGCTGCAATTAATAAAAACAACAATAACCATACGAATGGACTTTGTGTAGTATATAGACTCATTTTATATTTTTACCTCTCTAATAAATTCACTTATTTATATTTTTATTAACTGAAACCAAAACCCCAAGTTAGGTTTCAACTAATTACCTCAATGAAATAATTTGTAAATCTTGCCTAAAATAATACGAAGATTAATCATAGATAAGATTATAGACAAACTTTGTTGTTTTGAATAGAGTAATTTTAGTATCTACCAAGATATACTTAATCTCTAAGTGTTTGATTGCATATTTAACGCATTAATGTTGCATTTTCCTTCTATAAATTGATAAATATCTTAAATTTAATGTTATGTAAATTCCTAAAAGATGAGGGGTTGATTTCACTATCTATTCCCCAAAGCATAGATTTGGGGAATAAACAGTGAAATCGGCAAAACCTTTCATCAACTCAGAATCGGCTCTAGCTTAATTAGAGTTCAGAGCGCTGACAAGGCAAAACAAGGCAACTTTTGAATAACTGGGAATAGTATGCTTATTTCTTTTGAAGTGATAGCTGGTGTTAAACTTTGGGATCTAAAACTGGGTCAAGCGCTTTGCTAAAGCGTAATTAAACATGTGTAAAAATCGCCACTGTATTTATGGATCAATTTAACCCTACAAATATTGCTGCTGTTGATTTTGGCATCACCAACACCGATGTGGTTGTATTAGATGCGACGGGCAATCCAAAATTGATGACTGTGCCAAGTAACCCAACCATGTCGGTAGACGAGTTACATCGGGTGTTACAGTTGGCTGGTGTCGCATTGCATAACTTGGCAAAAGTGGCCGTGACTGGTGGTAAACACCGCTTGTTGCCCGATCATGTTGGCAATACGGCCATTATTCATGTCAATGAAATTGCCTCAGTGGGGGCCGGTGGCTTACATTTGTCGGGGCTAAATGAAGCTGTGGTGATGAGTGCCGGAACCGGCACTTCAGTTGTGGCGGCGCGGGGCAAAGAGGTGCGGCATATTAGCGGCACTGCCGTTGGGGGTGGTACCTTGCTTGGCCTTAGCCAGTTGTTGCTCAACACCACCGATATTCATGAAATTGAGGCGTTAGCCAGTCGCGGCGATTCTAACGGGGTCGATTTATCGATTGCCGATGCCATCGGTAGTGAAATGAGCCATTTGCCGAAAAATGCGACTGCGGTTAATTTTGGGCGGGCGGCCCATAGTGATATCCCGCCTTCGCGCAAAGATATTGCAGCAGGGCTGATGACACTTGTGGCGCAAACCATTGCGCTAATTGCGGTAAACGCTGCCCGCGCCGAGCAATTGTCACCCATCGTGGTGGTCGGGCATCTTATCGAAGTGCCCAGTATTCGTAAAACCGTTGAAGGGGTAGGGGCGCTTTACCGCACCGCCATTGTTGTGCCACCTACCCCCGGCCATGCCACCGCGCTTGGGGCGCTCTCTATTATTAATGGTTAATGGTTAGTGGTCAATGGCTAATAGCGGTAGAGAGATTATGGTCATTATTAATTCTCAATGCCTAATTGTCAACTTAGGACTTACGCGAATACTACCTGAGAGATAAAAACGGCGACCAAAAAGAGCCAAAATAGAGGACAATGTGGGGTATGTTAGCAACAGTGACACGCGCAAGTTATTGCGAATTTTTGATATGCACCCAAATCAATTACACTTGCACCTATTTCGCTGACCATGCGCA
>JAGWYZ010000350.1 GCA_018969115.1 Chloroflexota bacterium
TTGTTGCAAGATCAAATGCCGGTTAAACAGGCGCCACATCCAACCCTGAGTTTTAAATTGGTGTGACATGTATTCGCTCAAGGCTAAAAACACAAAAAACAAAGGAATAATCGGCGCGATCCAAAATTTGTTTCCAACAGCTAAAAAACGCAGCACCAGATCGACCAAAGCAGCCAAACAACAAGAAATGATCATACGGGTGGTAAACAAAAATAATGGATCAAGTGCATGAAAAGTTTGATAGCGCAAAATGGCACTGGTAATCATCAACATTACCAGCATGTGAAACGGGCGCAAATCATATTTAATAAAATGTATGTACTGTAGTGATTGATACAAAAAATTAGAAACCTGCGGTAAAAATAAATTTTCTTGTGACGGCTCGTAAAGTGATGACCAATATAACGCCCCCAAAACACCAATCACAGGAAGAGGCAAAAAAGTGAATGGTTGCTGAAAAGAGTATTTTTGGTGCTGATACAAAGTTCTTATCGTCAAAATAAAAAAGCCCAGCAACACCACTGCATAGCATTTTCGTATAACAGCCAACGCATTTAGATCCCATTGTTTTGCAATATCTGGGTACAGACCCATGATCCACAGCATGTAAGGCACAGTCAAGATTGTCGCGGTCATGATTGTAAACACACCTGCCATACGCAGCCAATGTTCGATCTTTGGGTTTGGGTAAGGAAATGCCAGCAATAAAATAATGACAGCAAACCAATAACCGCCATAAACAAAACGCGAAACAATCTGAATCATATAGTCTATGGGCAGCACGGGTCTATGGTTATGGATGATCGAGATGGGCATACCATGATCATCTTGCCGCAACATAAAAAAAATGGACGTAACAATAACAGCAATAGCGCGCCAATCAAAATTTTGACGCATGTTTAATAGACTGATGGCCAACAAAAAGCACAGCACATGTGCAAACCCAAACTGAAAAACAAGCTCTATATAACGAAACCATGAAAATAGCTGGATGGGAACAACGCTGCTACGCACGTCGGTATTAGATTGAGTTGGCAACACATACGAAACAGTGACTTCCGTGCGCCCAGCCTGCCATGCCTTCAAAGCCACATTAGAAACGCCATCCACTGGCTCACCATCCACCCCCAGAATCCACGTTCCGGGGGGCAACATTTGCACATTTTGCCAAACCGAAGGCGTTGCAGGGTCAACCTCATAGTGATAGGGGTCTGCTGTCCAATTGCCCAAGACGACCCCAAGATAGGGTTGACCCACATCATACGCCAAACGCCCATATACCAACGACGCAAACGTCACAGCAACAAATAAACTGACTCGCAAAAATTTACGCATAGGTACAACTAGGTACAACTAGGTACAACTAGGTACAACTAGGTACAACTAGGTACAACTAGGTTTCGATTACGCTAAAGCAACCAAAGTGCTTTTGTCGATAATAACACCACCCCAAGATGTAGATTATATTGTTTAAATTCGTGATCAACGTAATGCCACCACTGGCTTGCTGCCACCCGCACGAGCATAAGCACCAACAGAAATAACGAGCCACCACCCAGCACCACAAGCGCCACCACTGCACCACTGGCTTAGCCAACAGCACAGATGTCGCTGAGACAAGCTAGTGGTGATTTTGGGGGTTGCCCACGCCTACGCCCCATCCATCAGGCAATTTAAACTTCTGCAGCAGCCAATTCAGACGACATCATCGGCAGCCAACCATAAATGCGCGTGCCATGCCCGGGGGTAGAATCGATATGACAATCGCCACCGTTGTTTTGGGCGCGATCTTGCATAATGGCCAACCCACAGCACCCCTCGATACGGGCTTGGGTCAGGCGATCTGGCTCAATACCGCAACCATCATCGACTATCTCAAACTCAATTTGGTGCGCAGCGTGGTTGATGCGTAGCGACGCCGTCAACATCGACGCGCCCGCATGTTGCATAACGTTATCAAAAGCTTGTTGAATGATACGATAAAGGCTCTCGCGCTGTGGGGCAGTGGTGTGATTCATAACTTCAACATCACAATGCACACGCACCCTCAAACCACCTCTAGCCGCCACCCAGCTTTCAAGCAGACGTAACAAATTGGCAAAATCGAAATCAATCATGATAGGCGACAACCTAGATCGTAAGCGCCGCATAAACAACGCTTCGCGCCGAATCTCATCTTCATATTGTGCCAGCAACTGCTCGGCCCTCGCGTCATCGCCTTGTCGGGTGCTTTCGAACAAGGTCGCCATATAAATGGGCAAGCGGCCCAAAAATTGCTGGGTGCTGTCATGCAATTCGTTGCTAATGTGTTGACGCTCACGTTCTTGTGCTTGGGCAATCTGAAATGGCAAGCGTTTCAGCGCATCCATTTGCTCATCTCCCAACAAAATAAGCGCCACATTGCTGGCAATCGTGTCTAACAAATGCAAGTCTTGGGCATAAAAAATAGGTTCGTCGTGGCGTTTGCCAAAAGTGAGCAAACCCAAGCAACGGTGGCTCGTTTGCAATGGCACATAAGCCGACATTGACGCAAACACCCCAAACACACTACGACCATCTAGACCATCTAGACCATCTAAAGGAGGCACTTGCCCACCTTCACGCACCCAAGCCTCGGTTTGCCAACGATCTGGCAAGATCAGTTGATTGCGTTTAATTAAATAAGATTGTCTAGCGGCACCCTGTGCCATCGTCAACGCCGCCAATGTGGTTGTCGTATCCTCATTTTCCTCATTTTTTATGCTTTTTACACTTTTTACACCCAACAACTCAAAGGTTTGGTCGATCTCATGCCATGCCCAAACAGCACAACGGTCTAGCGCAAATTCTTTTGCGATGGTTTCAACCATCTGTTGCAAATTCATTGGCTGATGAACATTTTGATGGCGTACGATTAGGCCCTGGCCAATTTGTTGCAAGATCAAATGCCGGTTAAACAGGCGCCACATCCAACCCTGAGTTTTAAATTGGTGTGACATGTATTCGCTCAAGGCTAAAAACACAAAAAACAAAGGAATAATCGGCGCGATCCAAAATTTGTTTCCA
>JAGWYZ010000351.1 GCA_018969115.1 Chloroflexota bacterium
TGCAATTGTAATTTGAGAGATAAAAATGCGGTTTTGTCAACTTTGCTGTCCGTTCTCACGCCTAGCGTGAGAACAGACAGCAAAGTTGGCATTTCTTTATTTTTTGCCTTTTAGATCGGCATAGCTTTTTAGTGTTTCTATTTCACTTGGGCTGAGGTTGCGCCATTGACCCAGCGCTAACCGACCCAGTTGTAGCGGGCCAATCCGCACCCGCTCTAATTGCAACACGGGGCAACCCAAAATTTTAGCCACCCGTTTAATTTGGCGTTTGCGCCCTTCATGCATAATAATGCGCAGCCATGTGGTGGTGGCATATTTCAGCGCGGTGGGTTTGGGGGCATGGCTCATACGCTCAACGCGGCAGGGCGCGGTAATGAGGGGTTCACCGTCCAACATCACCCCATTGCGCCACAGGTTTAGTGTGGCGAGCGATGGGTCACCTTCGACTTCGACCTGATATTCCTTTTCATGTTCAAACGAAGGATGGGTGAGGCGATAGGTTAAGTCGCCATCATCAGTAAGCAACAACAAACCGGTTGAATCTTTGTCGAGCCGCCCAATGGCATACAGCCCCCGCGGGAGGCCGGGTAGATCGAGTGCACTCGCGCCATCAGCCTCGCCACGATCCGAAATAAGGCCGTTGGGTTTGTTGAGCGCAATATAATTATGTTGGCGCTGCATGGCATTTTGGGTCGAGACCAGACGGCCATCGACGCGCACCTCATCGCCCTCGTTAATGGATATGCCAAAGCCTAATGGCTTGCCATTCACCAGCACCCGCCCAGAGGCAATTATTTTGTCGCATTGGCGACGCGAGCCGAATCCGGCGGCGACTAAAAATCGTTGTGGGTTCACTGGCTCGATTCTACCTTCCTGATTCTATCTTAAGGGTAAAAATTGAGGAAATGCCGGTTTCACTATCATCCTCACCCTTACAAAATTGCTGTCTTTCAATCAATATGCCGCTATATACTTTATAATAGCTATCTGTATGTATGACTACATCATCATTGGGGCTGGCTCGGCTGGTTGTGTGCTTGCCAACCGCCTAAGCGCTAACCCACAACATCGCGTTTTGCTGATCGAGGCTGGTGGCCCTGACAAGCGCCAAGAAATTCATATTCCGGCGGCATTTTCTAAGCTTTTTAAAAGCCCCGAAGACTGGAATTACAACACCGAACCCAGCCCCGAATTGCATAACCGCCAGATCTATTGGCCGCGGGGCAAGGTGTTGGGTGGCAGTAGCTCGATGAACGCCATGATGTATGTGCGCGGGCATCGGCATGTTTATGATCAATGGGCGCAATCGGGCAATGAAGAATGGGGTTTTGATGATGTATTGCCCTATTTTAAAAAGCTAGAAAACTATGAAGGTGGCGCGTCAGAATGGCATGGGGTGGGTGGGCCACTCAATGTGTCGTTTCAACGCTCGACGAACCCATTGACCCATGCCTTTATCGAGGCCGGTGTCGAGACCGGCATGGCGCGTAACCCCAACTGCAACGGCGCATCGCAAGATGGCATTGGGCTTACGCCAGTGAACCAGAAAGATGGCAAACGTCATAGTGCCGCCGTGGCTTATTTAACCCCAATTTTAAAGCGCCCAAACCTCATGGTCATCACTCAGGCTCAAGCCACTCGCGTGTTGTTTGATGGCAACCGCGCCGTTGGGGTGGCCTATATTAAAGAAGGTGCAACACATGAGGCGCGAGCCGAGCGCGAAGTGATTTTGTGTGGTGGAGCAATTAATTCGCCACAACTATTGATGTTGTCGGGCATTGGCCCAGCGGGGCATTTGCAATCGTTGGGCATTACGCCGCTTGTCGATTTGCAGGGCGTGGGGCAAAATTTGCAAGACCATTTGTCGTGTGGGGTGATGTATGCCTGTACTCAGCCTATCACCTTGGCTGGGGCCGAGAAAATTGGCAGTGTGCTCAATTTCTTGCTGTTTAAAAAAGGCTTGCTCACTTCAAATGTGGGTGAAGGGGTGGCGTTTGTTCGCACGCAGCCCAATTTGCCAGCGCCCGATATTGAGCTAATTTGCGCCCCCACGTACTTTGCGGCACATGGGGCCGAAAACCCACCCGGGCATGGGTTTACGATTGGGGCAATTTTATTGCAGCCACGCAGCCGCGGCTGGTTGCATTTGCGCAGTGCCAATCCAACTGATGCCCCAATGATTGTGGCTAATTATTTAAGTGAGCATGAAGATTTGCAAACCTTGTTAGCTGGGGTAAAACTGGCACGGCAGGTGGCGATGACACAGGCATTTGCACCTTATCGTGGTGATGAATTTTGGCCGGGCGCGGCGGTGCAAGGTGATGAGGCTCTGATTGACTATATTCGCCGTCGTAGCGAGACGCTGTATCACCCGGTCGGTACTTGCAAAATGGGCAATGACCCAATGGCGGTGGTTGATGCGCATCTACGAGTGTATGGTGTTACAGGATTGCGTGTGGTCGATGCCTCGGTGATGCCCATCATTAATAATGGGCACACCCATGCCCCGATCGTAATGATCGCTGAGCGTGCGGCTGATTTTTTGATACGGGTTTAATTGCTATTGCTGCCCAATTGGTTTTGGGTGTACTCACAATGTCATTAATGTCATTCACAAATCGCACGAGGTCGGTCATGGTGAATGTGCCGGGTGTTTCGGCAGAGAAGATAGGCCGCCACATCGGTTTTGGGTGTGCCCACTGGGTCTGGTTGTTAGAGACGGGTCGGTGACCGTCTCATTTACAACCGGCGTGGGCAAGGCTGTGTTTGTTGCGGCGATGTTTGCGATGGGCGCTGGCGTCAGAGGAACCAGCGTTGGAAATGCGCTGATGGTGGCCGATGGGGTGGGCGTTTGTAGGGTGTAGCTTGCGCCGATGCCGGCAAACGTCACCCAAATGATGGCCCATTTGGCAATGGGGATGCTAAATTTTTGCATCCCAGATAGATTTGGACTTGCGTACTTGAAACATATTTCACCACAAAGTACACAAAGATAAGAAAAGTGTTTTTGATGTAACTCTTTTCTTCGTGTTTTTGGGGG
>JAGWYZ010000352.1 GCA_018969115.1 Chloroflexota bacterium
TGTTTGGGTTGCACATTGCCCAACCCAAACACCAAGTCATAGTGGGTTAAACATTGAGTCTTTTGGGTGATTTTTATTTAATTATTAATTTGCCCTTCATCAAAAAATGATGCCCCGGGAAGGTACAAATATAGGTGTAAGTGCCGGGTGATGGTGCGTCAAAAGTGACATCTGCGGTGGCACGTGGGCCAGCTAATTTTGTAAAGGCTAATACGCGCGGGTCATTGGGTTTAATATAGCTATTCTTGTCGCCTGCGCTGATGCCATCGTTGCCAACGGCCTCCTCGCTGCCGGTTGTGACCAGCACCCAATTGTGAGGCGTAGCCGCTGAGGTGTTGTTTAGACGCACAGTAATGCGTGACCCAGCTGGGGCTTCGAGTTGCTCTTTGTCAAATTTTAGTTCTTCGCCTTTAACGCTGATGTCGAGGGTAATAGCCGGTGCGTTAGGGTTCGCGGTAGGTTTGGGCTTAGCAGCATCGGCGGCTGGGTTATTTGGGGCCAATGCCCCGCACGCGGTTAAGACCGCTCCGCCCAATAATGCCCCCAATTGCTTAAGCATGGCGCGACGTGAAAATGTAATCATTGGATTTTGGGTCGATTTTAAAACCCAAAGGTGAGCGATGCCTAATAGGGTGCTGCGGGTGCTGCTGAATCTTATACTGAGGCTGCACATTCGGCGGCGGCGATGCCAGACAACGCAACCAACGGAACCCCTCCCCCGGGATGGGCACTGCCACCTGCAAAATACACCCCGTGCAAGCCACGTATACGATTGGACGGACGCATGAATGCCGCTGTGCGTGAATTTGACGAAAATCCATAAATGGCCCCACAATTACCGCCATAGGTATTTTGTAACCACTGTGGGGTCATTGTTTTGAAAATTGAGAATTGAGAATTTAAAATTGAAAATTGAGGATGATGCATTTTCAATTTTAAATTCTCAATTTTAAATTTTTCTATGTAGGCTGCGCCTTGGGTTTGCCAATCAAAATTGGGGCCGAGATAGGGCATATTGGCAAGCACAAACCAATTTTCACAGCCGATGGGGGCATGGTCAGGGTCGGTTTTGCTGGTGATACAAACATAAAGCGTGGGGTCATTAGGCGGCAGGTGGCGGTGAAAAATATCATCAAATTCACGGCCATAGTCGGCAGGATCGCCAAAAAAAATATTATGATGTGCCAATTGTGGTTGGGTGGCGGGCACTTTGACCAGCAAAGCCAGCCCGCTGCAACTGGGGGCCAGTGTTTGGTGCTGATGTTGATCGCTAAATGATGACGGAAAAAGCGTTTTTCGGGCGTGGGTCACATCGGCGTTACAAATGATAGCTTTGGCAGGCAGCGTATGGCCATCATGCAACAATACCGCGTCAGCGCGGTTGCTATTCAATAAAATACGTTGTGCGGCACAGTTGTAACGTATTTCAACCCCCAATTCAAGCGCCAGTCGCTCGAGCGCCAAAGCCAACTGATAGACTCCGCCGCGTGGGTACCACGCCCCCAGCGCCATTTCGACATAGGCAATAACATTGAGCGTGGCCGGGGCGAGATAAGGTGATGAACCATTGTAAGTAGCAAAACGATCAAACAATTGCACCAGATGTGGGTCGTGAAAATGGGCGCGAATGGCGGTATGCATACTGCGCAGCGCGTCAATTTTAAAGACATCGGTCAACGGCAGGCGCAGTAGATCGCGCAGCCCCGGGCGTTGGCGATATAAAAATGGGTCGCCGATCACCTCGTATAAACGGCGCACATAAGCCATAAAACGTATATAAGCATCGACATCACGCGGGCTAAATTGGGCGATTTGGGTGCACATGGCTTCGCGGTCGGCTGTCGCATCTAGGGTCAGGCCATCGCGCCAGAAATAACGGGTGATGGGGTTGAGCGGCACAAGATCGAGGTAATCTTCGAGCCGCCGCCCGGCCTCGTGAAACAAACGCTCGAACACATGCCGCATGGTGATGACCGATGGCCCGATGTCCCAACGATAGCCATCGGATTGCACTTGGCCCATTTTGCCGCCCGGGCGCTCTAATTGCTCGATGATGGTGACCTGCCATTTTTGCTGGGCCAAGCGAATAGCGGCGCTTAAGCCGCCGATACCAGCGCCAATGATGACTGCCTTAGGGAAGGTTTTGTGTGTTGTCATACGTTATAAAAATTTAAATTAAAAATATCATCTCAAAAAATCGGGGGACATAAAACTATTTTTTGCCAAACGCAGTATATCTTTGGGGTTTCCCCCGAATTATTGAAATGATACAAAAATATCGCCTAAAACGTTTTGAATGGGTGAATGGTTGATTGATGACTCATGACTTATGAGTCACCCATTCACCCATTCACCCATTCACCCGTCTATATAAGTAGTTGCAAATTCTAAATTTATAATTCCGACATGACAACATTGATTACCCCTGCCGAACGCGCCGAAATCGAAGCCGCTGTCATCGCCGCTGTTGACCGTGATAGCCCAATGCTGATTGCCATTAGCCGCGAAATTCATCAAAACCCTGAATTGCAATATAAAGAGTTTAAAGCCGTCGCGTTGCTCACATCGCATTTAGAGCGACGTGGTTTTGAGGTTGACCGTGCTGCTGCCGATATTGAAACGGCCTTTGTGGCAACTGCGCCGAGCAAGGCAAGTGTTGGGCAACCAACCGTTGCTATTTTAGCCGAATATGATGCCTTGGCTGGGTTGGGCCATGCCTGTGGGCATAACTTGATCGGTACCGCCGCGCTGGGCGCGGGCTTGGCTTTGCGCGAAGTGTCGGAGCGTTTGCCCGGACGGGTGCAGGTAATTGGTTGTCCAGCCGAAGAAGGCGGCGGTGGCAAAGTTTTGTTGACCAACCGTGGGGTGTTTGATGAGGTTTCGGCGGCGATGATGTTTCATCCACTTGATTGTACTGGTATTCACGCCGAAAGCCTTGCGGCAACGACGGTTGAAATTCATATGCACGGCAAACCAGCCCATGCTGCTGCCAATCCTGAAGATGGGGTAAATGCGCTCGATGCCATCATTCAAACCT
>JAGWYZ010000353.1 GCA_018969115.1 Chloroflexota bacterium
TGTTTATCTTCATTCATGCCCGGTCCTTCACCAATTAACATTATTTCGGCAGTCGGCGGGCCATCACCCGGCACCGCGTTAATACGCCCTTTTGCAAGCTGGCACAACTGACATTTACGCACCTCGGCAGCCAAAGCAGTTAAACCACTTAAAACATCGCTCATAGTAAAGGCATTATAGGTCAGCCAAACTCACTTTGTTTTTGTCAAGATTACCAGCCATTGCAAATCTAAAGCCAACAATGTTTTTCGTCGATTGCACTATATGCCCCAGCAAAGCTAGGGCATATAGTGCAATCGGCTATTGTTCAGGTTGAATCGTTGCAAGATAATAGACCTATGCACATTGTCTATAGCGATGCTCATTATGCTCATGCCCCGGCGCATGAATTTTTAGATGGCAAACTCATCCCATATTAAGAATCGCCGCGCCGCGCCGAGATAGTACTACAAGCGGCCCAGACCGCTGGGCTAAGCGATATCATCACCCCGCGTGACTTTGGCCTAGACCCCATTCTCCAAATACACGATGCCAATTATGTGACTTGGCTACAATACATTTATGCCGATTGGGTGAACAGCGGTGGCACAATCACCGACGCAGTGGCCGACACCTTTGCCATGCGCAGTCTGCCCCATCGCCCGCAAAAAGCCCGCACCGCCCTCGGCTATTACAGCCTCGATGCCACCACTGTGCATACAGCGGGCACATGGGCAGCAGCCTATCAATCGGCTCAGTGCGCCCTTACAGCAGCTCAGCTTGTGGTGAATGGGAGCAGCAGCACGTTTGCCTTGTGCCGCCCACCCGGGCATCATGCCCATGCCGATTTATGCGGCGGGTATTATTTGCTCAACAATGCCGCCATTGCAGCACATTGGCTCACACAAAATGGCAAGCAAACAAACGCCAAAGTAGCCATTTTAGATGTCGATTTTCATCACGGCAATGGCACCCAAGCCATTTTTTATGCGCGTAGCGATGTATTTTTTGTCTCACTGCATGCCGTCCCCGAGCGCCAATACCCCTATTTGCCGGGGCGGCCACCGAGCGCGGCAGCGGGGCTGGCCTCGGCTATACGCTCAATTACCCCTTGCCAGCCGGTATCGATGACGCAAATTACCTTGCGGTGCTAAAACAAGCCTGTACCCAAATCAACCAATTTGCCCCCAACTATTGGGTGGTATCGCTTGGTGTCGATACGTTTGGCGGCGACCCATTGGGCGATTTTGCGCTTACACCAGCAGCTTTTGCCAAAATTGGGGGCATAATTGCCACCCTAAACCTGCCAACCGTCTTTATAATGGAGGGCGGCTATGACATTGAGCAATTAGGGCAAAATGTTATAAACACACTGAGAGGAAAGGATAAGGAATCAAGGATGAAGAATGAAGAATAAAGGATGAGAGATGAAGGACGAAAGATGAATAAATCATCCTTCATCGTTTGTCATTTCCCTTTCATCCTTCATCCTTTATTCTTTATCCTTCAATAAAGATATGAGTCAAGCAGATTTAAAGGGAAAGTGGGCGCTGATTTTGGGCGCATCGTCGGGCTTTGGCGCGGCAACAGCACGCGAGCTAGCCAAAAATGGGGTAAATATCATCGGTTTGCATTTAGATCGTGGCGCTGCGCTCGAGGGTGCTAAGGCTTTGGCGGCTGAATTGGCAACTGAACATGGCGTAAAAACCCATTTCATCAATATGAATATCGCCAGCGCTGAAAAACGCGCCGATGCCATTGCCAAAGCCAAAGAGATGCTAGGTGAGCAAAAGATTCACATGCTCATGCATTCAGTGGCCTTTGGCTCGTTGTTGCCATTTGTGACCGAAGACATGAGCAACACGCTGACCCAACCCCAAGTAGAAATGACATTGGATGTCATGGCAAACAGCTTGGTTTATTGGACACAAGACCTGTGGCGCGCCAAATTGTTGGGGCGTGGCAGCCGCATTTTTAGCATGACCAGCTCTGGTAGTGTGCAAATGCTCGCAAGCTATGGCGCGGTCTCAGCCGCCAAATGCACACTCGAATCACATACCCGCCAATTGGCGCTTGAGTTGGCTCCACACGGGGTATTGGTCAATTGCATTATGGCTGGTGTCACCAACACGGCCGCCATGCGCAAGATCCCCGGCAGCGATAAAATTTTGGAATTGGCAAGCGAACGCAACCCTGCCAAACGCTTAACCACACCCCATGATATCGCCGTCACCATCCGCGCCTTGTGTGATCCTGAAATTCAATGGATTAGCGGGCAAGTTATCGTGGTTGATGGTGGTGAGTTGATTACAGGCAGATAAAGATATACAAAGCCGAGGACATGCCGATTTCACCATCTCTGGTCAAGCATAGCTTGACCAGAGATGGTGAAATCGGCGAAAACCAGTTTGCCACAAATAATTACAATGCCGCAAACTGCTCTACAGCCTAATCATCTACGCGCACCCCTAGCCCATCGGCGACACGGTTAACATAGGCAAAATAAACCATCACTTGGTTGATGTCGAGAATATCGCGGTCGTTCAATGGTTGGGCACGTAACGCAACAAGATCAACCTCGCACACCGCCCCCGACGTTTTGGTCAGCTTTACGACATAATCAAGCATAGCGCGTTGTCGCGGGGTAATCTCGGCTTAGGTGTAATCATCGATCAAGCTACATGCCAATTGTGGTTTTTTGGTAAGGCGGATCAGACCAGTCGCATGATGCTTTACTCAATATTCGCATTGATTGATCGCCGAAACCACCACGCTAATCATTTCGCGTTCGGGCCGCGTAATGGCCTAGCGCCCATAGATCACGGTGCGATATCAATCAACTTGCGCCCGCAATATTTCAGGGTGTAGGCTATGCACCTTTTGAGTATGTATTGACATAGATGCATTACGGAACAAATATTCTTTTTTATCAAGTAAAAGGGCACGGTAGTTTAGTCTAAAAGTAGGGATGTTGTTCAAACCTGTAGTAAAACAGAGGGTATGAAAAAAAAGAAGAACAACATCCCCCCGCAGTATACAAAACAGTCGAAGCAATC
>JAGWYZ010000077.1 GCA_018969115.1 Chloroflexota bacterium
GCCATATAGTGATTTCGACATTACACCTTTTGGGTTTACCTCGAATTATTGAGAAGATACGTCTTTTTGGTGAAATATTTTTAATGGACGTAAGCTCTATAACTACTAATTACTCACTACGCCCCTCGTGCCCAACAACCGCATCCCATTTAAAGTAACCAGCAACGACGCCCCAACATCAGCCAACACCGCAAGCCACATTGTGCCAAGCCCCATCAGCACCCATATAAAAAATGCCAACTTGATGCCAATGGCGAAAACGACATTAAACATAATCGTGCGCATGGTTGCCTGTGACAAACGAAACACAAATGGCAATGCACGAAGGTCATCTTGCATCAATACCACATCAGCGGTCTCCATCGCTTGGGCAGTGCCACCTGCCCCCATCGCAATACCCACTGTCGCCGTCGCCAACGCAGGAGCATCATTCACCCCATCGCCCACCATCGCCACATTGCCATGCTGCCCCAACAATGCCTTGATCGCTTCAACTTTATCTTCGGGCAACAACTCGGCGCGAATGTCGGTAACACCCACTTGCTGGGCAATATGTCGGGCCGTGCCAGCATTGTCACCCGTCAACATCACCAAATATTTACCCGCTTTTTTTAGTTGTGCCAATGCATCACGGCTACTTTGGCGCACAGTATCAGCCACCGTAATATAGCCAGCAAACAGACCATCTACACCCATCATCAGCGGGGTTTGGCCCAATTTTGAAGCGGCCTCAACTTCATCACAGATCACACGAGCGTGAGGGACTAACCGATCAAAATAGGCGTGGCTGCCAATGATAACGCTATGCCCAGCTACCTCGCCCAACACGCCATTACCCGTAATGGCACTCACATTGTCGGCGGCGGCATAACGATTGAATACCTGCCGCGCCTCAGCTTGTTTAACCACTGCCTGAGCCAATGGGTGTTGACTGCGGCGCTCAACCGATGTTGCCAATGCCAGCAAATCATCACACCATTCACAGGGCTGGGCCGCCGATAAACAAGCAACCGACTGCACCCGCACAACTTGAGGCTTGCCCATCGTCAAGGTCCCAGTTTTATCAAACGCAATCGCCTTGGTCTTATTCAGCGCTTCTAAAACCGCGCCACCCTTCACCAAAACCCCATGTTTTGCAGCATTGCTAATGGCACTAATAAACGCCACCGGCGTACTGACCACCAAAGCGCATGGGCAAGCCACCACCAACAATTCTAAGGCGCGATACAACCAGCCTTGTTCGCCCCAAAATGGCAAGCCCAATACCAGCGGGGGCACAGCCGCCAACAACATCGCCGCCAACACAACCACAGGCGTGTAATATTTTGCAAATCGGTCAACAAATTTTTGGGCCGGGGCGCGTTTCTCTTGCGCCTCTTCCACCATTTTGATGATGCGAGCCAGCGTATTGTCTTTCGCCAGCCGCGTCACCTCAACCTCAAGCACCCCTTCGCCATTAATGCTGCCCGCAAAAACGCTATCACCCATGTGTTTTTCAACCGGCATACTCTCGCCTGTAATGGGCGCTTGGTTTAATTGCGATGTCCCCTTGCGCACCTGCCCATCCATCGCCACCTTTTCGCCCGGCCGCACCAACACCACATCCCCAATCACAATTTGGCCCACCGCCACCCATTGCTCCTCAATGCCACAAAACGGGCAAGCCCCGCCAACATAACCGCCTTGCCCCAAATGTTCCCGACAATCCATACACGGGCGCAGCACTATGGCCTCATTCGGCGCCACCGCCATCAGGCTTTGAATGGCACCTCTGGCGCGCACAGCGGTATAGCCTTCGAGCGCTTCACCGATGGCAAACAACACCATCACCAGCCCAGCCTCAGTGTATGCGCCAATGACCACCGCCCCCACCGCCGCGATCGTCATGAGCAAATTAATGCTAATTTCGTGATTAATGGTCAATTGCCGCCACGCATTTCGCGCAATAGGCAGCCCCGCCACGCCCAAGGCCGCCAATGAGGTCACAGTGAATATTGGCAATTCAAGCCGCAACCCAATGATCGGCAAAATTTCATCCAACACCAAACCCGGCAACACCAGCAACAAACCAAGCAAGGCCAAGGCTGTTTCGCGCCGAGCCAGCAAAAAGCGGACAAAACCACGAATGCCGCTGTAATTTGCCATTGCAGGCTTTTGCGCAACAACATCATCCTCTAAAATCGCGGTGTAGCCCAATTGTTTGACACGGGCCGCAATCATCTCTGGCGAAATCTCGCCTTCTACCTTCAATTTTGCGCTGTGATACGTCAATGTGCAGGTCGTTACACCATCTAGCTTCGCCACGCCAGTTTCAATCGACTTTGCACAATTGGCGCAATCCATACCGATGATGTGGTAAGTCTTGATCATTCAATTTTTGCCCGTCGCAAACGTAGCGAATTGCCCACCACAAACAACGAGCTAAATGCCATTGCACCCGCCGCCAAGATGGGGCCATATTGGGCAAAGACCCCTGCAATGGCAATAGGAATTAAAATGACATTGTAGAAAAACGCCCAAAAGAGATTTTGACGAATCCCCCGCACGGTTAGGGCGCTTAAGCGAATGGCTTGGCCGACCTTGCGCAAATCGCCCGAAATCAAGGTAACATCTGCGGCTTCCATCGCCACATCGGTACCAGTACCAATAGCAATGCCGACATCGGCCTGCGCCAACGCTGGCGCATCATTGATGCCATCGCCTACCATCGCCACCGCCGAAGGAGGGGGATTGAAAATTGAAAGTTGAAAATTAAAATTTGAAGGAGGGCGGGAATTTTTCATTTTCAGTTTTTCATTTTCAATTTGTTCGGCTTTCTCACTCGGCAACACATCGGCCACCACCCCATCAACACCGGCTTGGGCGGCAATGGCTTGGGCACTCACTGCATTATCGCCAGTCAACATCAACACGCGCACACCATCGGCCCGCAATTGTGCTACGGCTTCGGCGCTACTGGCTTTAATTGTGTCACTCATGGCAATGAGGCCAGCCAACTGGTTATTAATCGCCACAAACATGGCCGTTTTGCCCTGCGCTTGCAACGCCGCCACCTGCAATTGGGCTGCGGCAGTCACCTCAACGCCATGCTGCTGCATCAACCGCGCATTACCAATACTCAACTGCATATTTGACACATAAGCCGTGATGCCTTTGCCCGGCAAGGCCAAAAAGCTTTTCACTGGCAACAATGTCATACCTTTTGCCTCAGCCGCCCGCACAATCGCTTGCGCCAACGGATGTTCACTCGGCTTTTCGGCAGAGGCGCTCAACTGAAGAAGGTTGGGGATTGCATTTTCATCCTTAGCATCCAAAATCCAAAATCCAAAATCCAAAATATCAGTCACAACCGGCTCACCATTGGTGATGGTACCCGTTTTGTCAAGCACAACGGTTTTAATCTCGGCGGCGCGTTCAAGAGCAGCGCTATTTTTAAACAGAATGCCATTTTCTGCCCCCTTGCCCATGCCCACCATAATGGCTGTTGGGGTAGCAAGCCCCAAAGCACAGGGGCAAGCGATCACCAATACGGCAATGGCATTGATTAACGCCGTTTCAAGGGGCGCACGCCCAATCAACAACCAACCCAAAAACGTGAGCGCAGCCACGATCAACACCGCAGGCACAAATATAGCCGAAACTTTATCCGCCAAAGCCTGAATGGGCGCTTTGCTGCCCTGGGCTTGCTCAACCAACCGCACAATATTGGCGAGAGCAGTGTCTTTGCCAATTTTGTTGGCCTCAAATTTCAGCACGCCCTCTTTGTTCACCGTTGCACCAATCACGGCATCGCCCGGCTTTTTATCACGCGGCATACTCTCGCCCGTAATCATGCTTTCATCAACCGCGCTGCGGCCTTCGATCACAATGCCATCGGTAGCAATACGCTCACCCGGCTTAACCAAAATCACATCGCCAATTTGAATTTGGTCGATGGCAATTTCGATTGTGTCAGGAATTAGGGTTTGGGGTTTGGGGTTTGGGGTTTGGGGTTTGAAGATAGAAGGTTCAGGGTTCAGGGTTGGAGCAGCCTCACTCTCTATCCCCTGACCCCTGTGCCCTCCATCCTGCATCCTATCTCCTGCCACCCCCTGCCCCTGCATCACCTTATTTGCAGTCTTAGGGCGCAACGCCATCAGGCTTTTAATGGCGGCACTGGTGCGGCCTTTGGCAAGTGCCTCAATGTATTTGCCAATGCTGATGAGCGCCACAATCATGGCGGCGGTTTCAAAATAGACATGACCGCTAAACACACCCAACAATACCAACACTGAATAAATAAAAGACACCCCGCTGCCCAAAGCCACCAGCACGTCCATATTAGCTGCGCCATTTCGAATGGCTTTGTAGCCATGCACAAAATAAGGCTTGGCGGTGTAAAGCATGACCGGTGTCGTCAACATCAGCAACAGCCAGCCAAAATAGCGATGAAATTCGTGCCCGCCATGCTCAGTGATGTGCAACCAGCCAACCAACAACCACCATGCCCCCACCCACTCTAAAAACGCAGTCACCGCCGGAATGAGCAAGCCAAAATCATTGCTCATGCTCAATACCAATGCTGGCAATGCAAATGCCAAGCCAAACACCATGCGGTTTTTGCGATCGGCAATATCGGCATCACGCGCCACTTGTTCAGCGTCAACTTGGCTACCGGCGATTGACTGCTGACTGCTGGCTTGCGGCACATCATAGCCAGCCTTGCGCACCGCCGCCACCATATCGGCAATGCCAATCGCGCCCGGCACATAATCCACACTGGCGCGTTCGCTCGCATAATTAACGCTAACACTGGCAACACCCAATTGTTTGCGCAGGGTGCGCTCGATGGTGTTAGCACAATTGACACACGTCATACCCAACAATGGCAATTCGGTATGGGCTATCGTCACATCATAGCCAGCTTTTCGCACCGCCGCTAATGCATTCGCCATCAGCTCAGCTGGTTTTGTTTGCACTGGGTCAAATGTCACCAAGGCCCGCTCGCTGGCATAATTCACCATCACTTGCGCCACCCCAGCCGTCTTTTTTAACGTACGCTCAATCGTATTTGCACAATTTGTGCAGGTCATTCCGGTAATGGGCAGTTCTAGGGTAGGCATGATAGTTAAATCAATGGTCAGTGGTCAATGGTTAGTGGTCAATGGTCAGTGGTTAGTGGTTAGTGGTCAGTGGTCAGTGGTTAGTGGTTAGTGGTTAGTGGTTAGTGGTTAACTAAGAACACACTTAACCATTAACCATTAACCATTAACCATTAACCATTAACCATTAACCATTAACCATTAACCATTAACCATTAAAGTTGAATCAATTCTTGCGGCGGGTAGTCAATTTCGACCAATAGTGATTTAATTTGATCCCAATCGGCCGGGGCATCCCACGATACGGTAACCACTTTGCTAGCGGCGTCGGCCACCACCGATTGCACGCCGGTGACTTCGCTGACCTCATTTTTGATACTGCGCACGCAATGGTCGCAACTGATATTTGGAACGGTAAAAGTTTTTGTCATGATTTATGCACTCTTCAAAATTTCACACAATCCCCCCTAGGGGGATTAATCCACAGAAGTATACACCCACTCACATGAGATTTGCATTTTTATTGAATACCAGCCGCTTGCTGCAACGAACGCACATAGGCTGTAATTAGTCGCACCTCATCAATCGTCACTTGGGGTTGCGGCGGCATATCGCCAAATTTCCAGTGATGTGCCGCCACCCCACGCTGCACCGCCAGTACAAAGGCAGCATCGGCATGATGATTGGGTTCATAGATTACATCGATAAACGATGGGCCTTGTGCCGTGCCAACGGCTTTTAGCCCATGACACGAGGCACAATTGGCGTTAAACAACGTTTCACCCCGCACCAAATCTGCACTCGACGTAGTAGGCCGCACCACAGGCCCATTGCGAATCGCAATGGGCGTTAGCGCTGGCGAACATGCAATTAACAAAACACATGCACTGCTAAGTATAAAAAAAATAGATTCTTTCATTTCTTTTGAGAACCATAGTTGTATCCCAATCGGGCAAAACAAATTTCCGTCGAAACCACCATATGACCTTTAGTCGCGTGAGCTTTGCCTACGCAGCTAAAGGTCATATGGTGATTTAGACATTACATCTTTTGGGGAAGGACGCAGACCTATATGCTATATGTTTCAAAACAGATAAGGTTTAAACAAATTATTACTTCACGCTAAGCGCTATCTCTTTAATGCCTTGCGGCAATCCTTGTTTGTCTACCGTCACTGTAAGTAGCCAAGGCCCTGCCATGCTAAATCTAGCGCGAATGCTATATTTTCCGCCTCCCTTGGCTTGCATTTTGCCGCTAATACCCCCATGACTCATCATGGTCATGTCAGCATTAACCGTCACAATGGCATCATCTACCACTTTGCCTTGTTTGTCTTTCACACTCACCATCAATTCGGTATCACCTGTGCTAAGTGTGGCGGTGTCACTGATCAATTCGATAACAAAATCGCCTTTATCATGATTGCCAACATTCCCAGCCGGTGCACGACCCATATTCATATTTGCCATATTGCATGCGCTCAAAATGATCATCATTAGCATTAGCGCCAATAAGTTTGTTAATGTTTTTGATTTCATAATTAATAGAGAAGGTGCCTTTTCGATAAAATGTAGAAAAGAAATGTAGAAATGTAGATGTTAAGATAAATCTCCGCCGAACATACCATCATTTCATGTTTAGAGAGGGTTTGCCCTCTCCAAACATGAAACGATGGTGTGTTCGGCATTATGTCTTTTTAGGTTTTTTTAGGTTTATTGAACCTGATAATTGCGCATCAACCCTTGATCTTCATGTTCAAGGTTGTGGCAGTGATAAACAAATTTACCGGCAAAGTCTTTAAAGCGCAACAGCACCTTCACCCGTTCACCCGGCATCATTAAAAAAGTATCTTTTAACCCATCATCGACAAATCCGGCCCGCACAGTGTCATAACCGGGTTGCAACTCAGGAACGGCAAGCGTACGTTCAATCACCTGAAACTGCACGCCGTGAATGTGAATCGGATGCGCCATCCCCATTGGGTCCATCATTTCGCCAAGGTTAAGCTTATTCACAAATTCCCACACTTCAGTCGTGTTCAATTTCACTTGCTCATTCGCGGCAGCAACATCGCCTTCCCATTGCTTGCCATTAAAGCGCCAATTCATCATTTGATGATCAATCTCAAATAAACGCGGGCGAGCCGCATTTACAGCATCGCCAATATTCAAACGTGGCACTTGGTTAAATGCGATAGGTAATGTATATCCACCACCTTGGTTGTCATCGCGGCGAATATTAACGGTTAGAACATCAAACGCATGACCCAAAGGCAGCGCTTCACCACCCATCATCATTTGCCCCATGCCGCGCATTTGCGATTGGTAAGCCGCTGGCACAGGCACATTCTCGGCACCTTCAAAGGCCAAACTCACCAATTTCAGGCTATCACCCACTTTGCGCTTGTTAAAATCGACAAAAATCTCGGCCCGCTCACCGGGTGACAACATCAGATAATGGCGCTGAACAGGTTTATCAAGCAATCCACCATCTGTGCCAATAATCATCAACGGCGAGCCATCACTCCATGCCAACTTATAAATGCGGGCATTACTGCCATTCAGCACCCGCAAGCGATACGCCCGCGTCGCCACATCCAAGCCAGCATTAGGTCGCCCATTGACTAAGATCTTGTCACCCAGAAAACCCATCATCTGTTCCATCATGCCGCCCATCATGCCCATGCCGAGATACAGCAATTGGTTATCGGCATCAAACACACGGTCTTGCAGCACCAACGGCACATCAAACTCACCGACGGGTAATTTTAGGGCTTGCTCTTCATCATCACTTACGATAAACATACCGGCCAAGCCACGATAAACTTGCCGAGCTGTGTCGCCATGCGGATGTGGGTGAAACCAATATGTGCCAGCCCGATCTGTCACCTCAAATTCATAGGTATAGGTGCTATCAGGCGCAATGGCAATGCGAGGATGCCCGTCCATATCTTCAGGCAAATGCAAACCATGCCAATGCACAACCGACAATGCGGTTTTGTCTGGTAATTGGTTGCTAAAGCGCACCCGCACTTTTTGCCCACGCCGCACCCGAATAATCGGCCCAATGCTACTATTCGGCAACATCGTCACTGTGCCATTGTCGCCTTTCAGCACCTGCCCTTCATACCGCCACACCTGTGTGGCTCTGCCCGACAACAAAGCCACCTCGGTTTGAATGGCCCGTAGCACAATATCAACATCCGCCCCAAAAGCTTCATTAGGCACTCGTCCGGGGTGCGGCTTCATTTCCATTGGCTTAGCAGCACCAACACCCATATTGCCATGATTCATGCCCATCATGGGCTGTGTAGCGGTTGTTGCACAACCGGCCAAAAATAAAACACTGCTTGAAACAGACGTGCGCAATAGGCGCCGTCGTGTTATAAAAAATTTCTTCATGATCTTCCTCACCAAGCTACCTCGATCAAAGGCAGCATTGATTGTTGTGATCCTGCCAACGTTAAAGCACCGAAAAAAGCAAGGTTGCCCCAAAGTCAGCGCGATCGTGATTAATTAAGCTTGGAAAAAGTGAGGAATTATTTTGGAGGCGGCAGCGGCACATGAAACACAAATGCCAAAGGTTGAAAGGTCTGCAATATCACATGACCAAACGGCACAATGCCCGATGCAATAAAAGGAAATACACATAACAGCATCGGCGACGAAGCAAACACACATTGGCTAGCCTGGCTATGCATTGGTGGCGCTTTTTCATGCGCATGGTGCTGCGCATGAGCGCCATGCACAGACAAGTCACCCATCATCATCTCATGATGAAACTGTGTGGCGTGGGCAAGCATCTGAATCAACAACACAGATAGCAAAATCACATGCAAAACCTTTAGTTTTGCAGCAAGTTTCATCAGGTTATATAGATAGGTAACTACTCTCAACCCATTTAAACGCATCACATGCATCCCCCCGGTAGGGATTAAGATTGTAACACTTTGCCAAAATCTCTTGTCAAATTACGCTAATTGGGCGCAGCAAAACACAAGATGCCATCTAACACACCCTCAATTACCTTATTGGTGCGTTTTTGCAAGGTCTCTCGATCAAGGTTTAAAAAGCCCAGTTCAATAATGACGGCAGGTGTTTGAGGGGCAATTTTACGAAAAGCGTGATAATTCGTCATGTCATGCGTAATTGTGTTTGAATTCCATTTCAAACCGGTCGATTTACCATAACGATCACGCAAACAAGCTACTAACTTATCCTCAATAGCTGGAACGGCGCTCAATTCTGAACGCGCCACCTTAAACCCGGTCAACAAATCGTTGTAGTAAGTGCATGAATCAGCGTGAATTGAAATAAAGACGCTACTCGCATAGCCATCTAACCGGGTATCAAACTCATCTAAAATATCAACCGCATACCCCCGCGCCCGCAATTGCGAGGCCACTGCCACCGAAACCTGATAAACCAACTCAGCTTCGGTATATCCATCGGCACAAACCGACCCACTATCATTACCCCGATGCCCACTCACAATACCCACCCGCTTTTGGTTGGCTGGCGCTGCACCTGCTGACACAGCTAAATTTGGAGTGGCGCTTACACGTGGCGTAACCCGCACCTCGTTGCTCAGCAACGCGCTACTAAGTCGCCCCGAAATAAACGCCCGCAACACGCCCCAATTACTCCCCAACGCAACCCCACCCAACAACACGACCATGCCTAAAACCACCAAACCAAAAACAACCTGCAACATAGGGGAAATCGGCACACTGACTTGCGGCGTTGTCGCTGAGGGCGGAAGGCGGTATGAAGCAGGGCGCAACATCTCGTCAGGCTCAGACAATGGGGCTGATTGGGTAGCTATGCTGGGTTTAGACGCTTTGGGTCCAGCGTCTGCCAAACGGCTCAGCCGCTCCGTGCCACGCACCGCGTGGTCGCGGCGTGTGGCCTGAGATCGCTTTAGTCTATCGCGATGCAAATCTTCATGAGGGGACTGTGTCATTGGTACATCACAATACTATACTTCAAGCACCCCTGAGTCAATAAAAACTTTAGCCAAATACTACACTAAAAACATTAAAATATAATACGGGCACAATCTTAAAAACCTAAGCTACTCCTTCATGTATAATTTCACCCCCATGAAAAGGGCTAGTGTGAAGAGAATTCTGCTTGTAAAAGGCGGTAATGGCAACTCAGTTGGCCCGATATTAGAACAACATGGCTATGGTGTTGCTTGGGTTCGCACAGTTAAAAATGCTCAATCGCTTTTAGAAAAGCAATTTACAGCGTTGGTGATCATTGATGCACCATCGGTGTATGGGAGCATGGAAAAACTATGCTTATTGATCAAAAACACATTTAAATTACCTATTATTTTGATTGGATCAGATGAAATTGGTCCTGAATCAAATAGTGAAGATATACTTGCTGCCGCCGGCATTGCAGATGCGTGTTTACAACACCCACTGCAATTACAGCGACTTTTATCTCGAGTCAAAAAACTTATGCCAGAAGGTCAAGGCCCCGAATTAATCTGCGGTGATATCGCATTCTATCCAGCCAATGCAATGGTGCGCAGAAAATCACAGGAACACTATCTTAACCCCAAGCTAACAAAGCTATTAACTTTGTTTATGCAACATACAGGGGAACTCATCACCCGAAAACGGCTAATGAACCAAATTTGGGACACCGATTTTATGGGTGATACACGCACATTAGATGTCCACATTCGTTGGCTGCGCGAAGTCATCGAAGAAGACCCTACCCATCCAGTCTATCTTCGTACAGTCCGGGGGCAAGGTTATCGTTTTGAAAACCCAAGCGTACGTCAAAAAGATTTAGCTCAATAATTTAGCTCAATAAATGGTGGGAAGTAAAACAAGTTTTCTCTTAATACACGTTCATTTTGCATACAAAATAATTGTGCGCTAAGCATTATGTCTTTTGGAGATGCCCGGAATTATTGCGAAGACACAAAAAATATTTTACAAATTAAAAACAAGCAATCATGCCTAAAATACAAACGCTTAACCACCAGTTGTGCGCATCATTGGTAATTTTTAATTGACACTCATGAATATCATCGTTACCGGTTCCATTGCCTACGACTACTTAATGTCGTTCCCGGGTTCGTTAGGCGAACAAATTATGCCCGACCAACTTGAGCGTTTGAGCTTAAGCTTTTTGGTCGATACGATGGACAAGCGCCAAGGCGGTTGTGCCCCCAATATCGCATATACGTTGGCATTGCTGGGTGAAAAGCCGCGTCTGATGGGCAGCGTCGGGCTTGATTTTGGCGATTATCGCCAATGGCTCGAATCAGTTGGGGTAGACACCAGCTTGGTTGCACTGAGCAAAGATAAATTTACGGCTTCATTTTTTTGCACCACCGATCAAAAAAATTGCCAGATTGCCTCATTTTATGGCGGGGCCATGAGCGATGCAGCTAAATTATCGATCAGCAAAATTAAGCCAAAGCCCGACATCGTCATCATCTCACCCAACGACCCAGCTGCAATGTTGAAATATGCGGATGAATGTCGGACTAAAAAAATTCGCTTTATTTTCGATCCCGGCCAACAAGTAGCGCGTTATTCTGGCGAAGAGCTAAAGAAAGGCATACTCGGCGCAAATATTGTCATCTGCAACAATTATGAATTTGGCCTCATTCAAAAAAAAACAGGGCTGAGCGAAAGCGACATTTTAGAACAATCTGAGGCACTTATTGTCACATTGGGGGCCAAAGGCTCGATGGTCTTGACCAAAGACCAACGCTATGATGTCATCGCCGTGCCCGAAAATCATGTGGTTGACCCCACAGGCGTGGGTGATGCCTTTCGCGGTGGCCTGCTCAAAGGCATTGCGATGGGGGCCAATTGGGTCACCTGTGCCCGCATTGGCAGTGTTGCTGCCACTTATGCGCTTGAGCATGTTGGCGGTCTCAGCCATAAATATACGTTAGCGGCCTTCAAACGCCGTTATCACAAACATTTTGGCAAAGCCGACGACTACTCAATTCTTAACCTGAGTTAAAAGTACAAAGTGGCAAATCGCAAGTTAAAAGTGCAAAGTAGTGAAACCGGCAAACTTCACCGCTTTTTACTTGCCACTTTGCACTTTCTACTAAATCATCACGATGCGCAGGTCCGGTCGTTCGCCGGTTTCCCTGCAACCTGGAGTCCCGGTTTATGTCGTGAACCGTGTCTTTTTAATTAAAAGACCAAACAATCTACTAAAAATAAATAAAAATGCGAATTGCCGAATTTACTTTTAGTAAAACAACAAAGAACAAAAAATAAACCGAGGTAAAAATTATGGATTTCGATGTAAAAGACCCTAGCTTAGCTTCCCAAGGCCGCTATAAAATTGAAT
This sequence comes from Chloroflexota bacterium, assembly GCA_018969115.1. Taxonomy (GTDB): domain Bacteria; phylum Chloroflexota; class Anaerolineae; order J036; family Brachytrichaceae; genus AQU-03. The sequence continues at coordinate 12,419 of JAGWYZ010000077.1, forward strand.
GGGCAGAGAGCCAAATGCCCGTATTAAAGGCCATTCGCGAGCGTTTTGCCAAAGAGTTGCCCCTCAAGGGCCTCAAGGTATCGGCTTGTTTGCATGTCACCAGTGAAACCGCTGGCCTGATGCGCACGCTGCAAGCCGGCGGTGCCGACATTGTCTTGGCTGCCAGCAACCCACTCAGCACCCAAGACGAAGTTGCCGCTTCGTTGGTGGTAAATGACGAAATGCCGGTCTACGCCATTAAAGGCGAAGACAATGAGACTTATTACCGCCACCTTAACGCTGCGCTCGATCATCACCCACAAATGACGATGGACGACGGCTGTGACTTGGTGAGTGTGTTACACAAAGAGCGCCCCAACCAAGTGCCCGAAATTTTGTGTGGCACCGAAGAAACCACCACTGGCGTTATTCGCTTGCGTGCAATGGCGCAAGATGGGGCACTCCGCTTCCCCGTCTTGGCGGTCAACGACAGCATGACCAAGCACCAATTCGATAACCGCTATGGCACTGGCCAAAGCACACTCGATGGCATCATCCGCGCCACCAACATTTTGTTGGCAGGCCGCAGCCTCGTGGTAATCGGCTATGGCTGGTGTGGTCGTGGTGTGGCTTCACGCGGCAAAGGCATGGGCGCCCATGTCATCGTCACCGAGGTTGATCCACTCAAGGCGCTCGAAGCCGTGATGGATGGCTTTCAAGTGATGCCATTGGCGCAAGCCGCAAAAGTCGGTGATATTTTTGTCACTGTTACCGGCAACAAAAACGTCATCGACAACGAACATATGGCAGTGATGAAGAGCGGCGCAGTGGTGTGCAATAGCGGTCACTTTAACGCCGAGATCAACATTCCTGCGCTCAAAGCCATGAGCGTTGGCGAGCCACGCAATGTGCGCCCCTTTGTTGAGCAATATACCACCAAAGATGGTCGCCAAATCAACATGTTGGGCGATGGCCGTCTCATCAACTTGGCTGCCGCCGAAGGCCACCCGGCTGCTGTGATGGATATGTCCTTCGCCAACCAAGCCTTGGGCGCAGAGTTTATGCTGAAGAACTTCAAGACCCTCAGCCCAAATGTCTATACCATCCCCGAAGCCATTGACCGCGAGATCGCCCGCCTGAAACTGGCGACGATGGGTGTGTCGATTGACTTGCTAACCAACGCGCAAACCAAATACCTAGCAAGCTGGGACGAAGGAACCTAAGAATTAATGGTTAATGGTTAATGGTCAATGATTAATGATGCATTAATCATTAACCATTAACCATTAACCATTAACCATTAACCATTAACCATTAACCATTAACCATTAACCATTAACCATTAACCATTAACCATTAACCATTAACCATTAACCATTCATAAAATGTCATACGCTATTCGCCGCAACAGCCAGCCAATTGTGATTGATGGCAATTTAGACAAGCCAGTGTGGCAAGACGCCGAGAAATCGCCACGTTTTGTCGATATGGCGACGGGTGAGGCCGCTATTTTTGACACCCGCAGTGCCGCGTTATGGGATGATGACAATTTGTATATTGCATTTTGGGTCGATGAACCCTACCCAAGCGCCAAATTGACCGAGCGTGATTCGACTATTTTTAGCGAAAACGATGTCGAAATTTTCATCGATGGCGGCGATTGCTATTACGAATTTGAGATCAACGCGCTCAATACCATCTACGAGGTATTGTTTATCTGGCGCGATGCCTACCAACGCGGCAGCCGTTTTGATGTGCCCGAGTTCGATTTATTCTCACGTAAGGCGTTGTCGTTTGGTGGCAATTTTGACCGCGATGAACGCAGTTTTTGGTGGGGCACACACCCACGTGGGCCACGCTGGGCTTTTTTAGATTGGGATTTCCCCGGTATTCAAACCGCTGTGCAAGTGCAAGGCACACTCAATGATCGCAGCACCCCCAGCAAAGGCTGGACAGTCGAGATGGCATTGCCTTGGCGTGGCATGTCTTGGCTCGCCAATGGCCGCCCCATCCCCCCACAACATGGCGATGAATGGAAAATTTTCTTTGGGCGCTTCGAAAAGCTGGGCATCGGCGCACAAGAAGTCACAGCGGCATGGTGTTGGTCACCACACGGCACTTATGACACTCATATGCCAGAGAAGTTTACACCAGTAAGGTTTGTCAGGGATTAGGGATTTAGGATTGCGAAATGCTGCCCAACTTGTATCTTTACAAAATCTTAACGAGTACCAAATCAAATCTTGTGATCTTTGCACTACACTTTGTGCATGTCAACAGATGATCGTCCCCGATTCACAAATCATTCACAACAAACTGGGGCAACACTGGCGGCGTTGTTGATCGCGGCGACGTTAGCTGCCTGTCGCAGCACACCGCCATCCCTGAATGCCAGCAGCACTGTAACCAACAGTGACACAGTCAAAATTAAGGCCGAGGTATGGGCCGACAATTGGTTTGCCTTCTACCTCGGCAATCAGTTGGTTAAAGAAGATTCAGTCCCTATTACCACCGAGCGCTCATTTAACGCCGAGAGTTTCACGTTTGAAGCCACCTACCCGCTACAACTTAACTTCATTGCCAAAGACTATAAGCAAAATGACACCGGCCTAGAATACATTGGCACAAATCGCCAACAAATGGGGGATGGCGGTTTCATTGCCCAATTTACCAACGTCGCCACGGGCAAACTCATTGCCGCCACCGACACCGCATGGGCCTGCACTGTCATTCACGAAGCCCCGCTCGATAAATCATGTGCCACGTCAGCGAACCCAATCGCTGGGCAAGGGCCATGTGGCTTTAAATCATTGCCCGAACCGGCGAATTGGAAAGACATTGGCTTTGATGATAGTGCATGGCCTAAAGCGATTGCCTATACAAAAGAGCAGGTTGGAGTAAAAGAGGGTTACAACACCATCATATGGCATCCAACGGCCAAACTGATTTGGGGGCCAGATTTACAAACCAACAACACGCTGTTATGTCGCCTGACTTTACAAAAACCAGCCAGCGCCGACAGCACCGTTTATGTGCCCAGTATCGCCACCAGTGGCGCAGCAACCACAGCAGGTTTTGACCTAAGCAGCGCCGGTGTAAGCAATGGCACCCTCAGCCGTCAACATACTTGCGATGGGGCCAGCACCTCGCCACCATTGACATGGGGCAGCCCGCCCTACGGCACACAATCATTTGCCGTCGTCATGCATCATGTGCCCGGGCCGGGCGACACCCATTGGTATTGGGTCAATTACCAAATTCCGGCTGACACCCGCAGCCTGAGCGAAGGCGCTCGTATCGGTATATTTGGCAACAACAGTGTCAATGGCAAAACCGAATATGCCCCGCCTTGCTCAAAAGGCCCGGGGGCCAAAACCTATACACTCACAGTTTATGCGCTTGCGGCAGCGCCCGATATTCGCGTCGCGGCCAATCAGGTCTCACGTGAGGTGTTGCTGGCAGCGATCAAAGATCGCACACTCGCCCAAGCCACGATTGATGTTGTTTATAGCAGGTGAAACCATGTGTCAACCCATAAAACCCAAGCCCCCCATTCGCCCACCCGAGAAAACCCACAGTGCCGATGGGTTACGCCTCAGCCGTCGTAGTTTGCTGCAATATTCAGCTATCGGCTTAGCCAATTTAGCACTGACAGCCTGTACGCAACGTAGCGCCACCGGCGCTCTTAAGCCATCGCAATCGGGCAGCAATAGCAATAGCGCGGTCTATGTACCCATTCTCACCACCGTGTCGGCATCTTCGCTGCCAAGTTTTGCCGCATTTGCCGATCGGGTCAAGGTGATGTCAGACGGCACGTATTACCGCATTGAAAGCAATGGCTTGCCCACCCACCCCATGATGATCGGTATTCGCAGTTGGCAACAACAAGTGCCATTGCCACAGCCGTTTAGCGGCAGCAATGCTTTTAGCATACCGATCAAACCGATATTGGCGACAAACCCAATCTCAGCCCGCACGGCCTTGTATCGTGGGGCAATTGCCTTGGCGGTAAATGGGGTTCCTATTTTTAACGCGCTGAATAATCGTGGTGAAGATGCTTATGTGTTTGGCGAGTTGGATGATTGGGGTGGGCATTGTGGGCGCGCCGATGATTATCATTACCACACCGCCCCACTACATTTGCAAACCTATGTTGGCGTGGGCAACCCGATTGCTTATGCGCTCGATGGTTTTGCCCTTTATGGCCTCATCGAGGCCGATGGCAGCCAACCGATCGGCCTCGATGAATTTAATGGGCATGTTGACAAAGATGGCAGCTATCACTATCATGCCACCCCCACTTACCCTTATATTAATGGCGGTATGCGTGGGGTGGTGCAGGTGAAAGATGATCAGATCGAGCCGCAGCCAGCCATGACCCCAATTCGCCCAGCCCAACAACCTTTGCGTGGCGCAATTATTAGCAATTTTAAAGATGTGGGTATCAACAGCTACGCATTAGAATATACCTTAAACGGCAAAACCAATTACGTAAACTATCACTTTGAAGCTGACACCTATACCTTTGAGTTTATAGACGCAAATGGGGTGAGGCGGGTAGAAGTGTATAAACGCAAATCTCGCTAGCTACGATGCGCCCAATTTAAATGGGTTGAAATCAGTGTTGCGGTCAAAATAATCTTGATGCTCAACCCGTTTCAGACGGTTGACCACCCAATAGGTCAACGGCGTAAATATAATTTCAACCCCAACCTTGAAAATATAGTTGGCAATGATCAAGTCGATCAAAATTTCGTTGGGCAACACACCCCAAAACGCCACCAACGCAAACACAAGGGTGTCGATCCCTTCGCCGATTAGGGTCGAGCCAATGGTGCGTAGCCATAACAATTGGCCCTCGGTGCGCACTTTGAGCTTGGCCAACACATAATCATTAGTAAACGAACCACACCAATAGGCCAGCAAACTGCCCAACATAATACGCCATGTTAAACCTAATACTTTGTCAAAAGCATCTTGTCCAAAGGTAGCGGCGGCGTTATCGCCCATGGCATTGGTTGATAACCAACCAGCTTCACCCGGCATCACGCCCACTAAAATCAACACCGCACTCATCAGAAACAGGCTGATAAAGCCGATCCAAATGACACGACGCGACACCGCGTAGCCATACACTTCGGTCAGCACATCGCTAAAAATATAACTGAGTGGGAAGATGAGCGTGCCAGCGTCGAAGATCATGGGGCGACCTGCAAACATGCCGAGGTCAACAATTTTGGCGGCCGAGGCGATATTGCTAATAAGCAAGACAGCCACAAACAACCCGAGGATGAGGTCGAGGTATTTATATTTATAGGTCATGTTATTTTCCTTGCACCGAAAACAGCGGTGGGGAGTTTGAGGTGGGGATTATAAGGGAAATTTGGGAAATTTTAGATTTTGGATTTTAGGTTTGAAATTAAATTCATTCTTGCAATCGTAAATCCTCTTTATAATCATCATATGCTTCGCTTTGGCTACGGCACTGCCGATTTCCCGAAATTGCGCAATCAAAACCTGTGGTATCAAGACCGCACCGCATTTATTCGGGTGTTAGAAGACACCGTGTATTACCCTGTGTTTTTGCGTCCGCGCCGTTTTGGCAAAAGCCTGTGGCTTAGCACCCTCGCCAGCTATTACGACCTTGCCCAAGCTAAAGCGTTTGAGCGACTGTTTGGCGATCTCGACATCGGGCGCAACCCCACCCCCTTGCACAATCAATATTTCGTTTTGCGTTGGGATTTCTCAAATGTGGCGGCCTATGGCGACTTGACCCAAATTAAGCAATCGTTGTTCAACCACATCAATATCAGAATTGGGGGCTTTCGCTCACATTACCGCCAATGGCTCCAAGATGAAATTAAGATTGATGAAAACGACGCGCTGGCCTCCTTCCAATCACTGGTTGAAGCCGTGCAAAATATCAATGGCAAGTTATATTTGCTGATTGACGAATACGATAATTTTGCAAACGAGTTGGCCTTTAGCGATACGAGTGAGGCAATTGACCGCTTTAACGCCTTAACCCAAACAGATGGCTTGTTAAAATCCTTGTTCAAAATTATCAAAGGCATGGTCGGCACAGGCACACTAGACCGCGTCTTTATCACCGGCGTGTC
>JAGWYZ010000354.1 GCA_018969115.1 Chloroflexota bacterium
TTATGATTTTTTGGAGCATTTAACCCATCACTCGACTTTTTTAACCTGTTTATTATGACTTTTCTTGTTGTCTTAAATTTTCTTGTTTACGCTTGACTTTTCTTGCATTCTCTTAACTTGAGACGGATGGCCTAAGAGGGTGTTTCTTAAATCAATTTCTACTTTTTTGTCAGATAAAACCGCATAATTTTATCAAATCAGAAAGCATATTTAGACAAAATAAATGCCAACAGTACTATCTCAGGGTTGTTATGGGGTGGCAAAGCCACCCCATAACAACCCTGAGATAGTACTGTTGGCAAAAAATTGTTTTAAGAAACAGTGTCTAAGCGTCATTGTCGTTGTCAGCTTGCTCAGTCTTGGGCTGCTCAGGCGCAGGACCAAGCGACCCAAAACGCCTTTATCTTGACGCGTCAAGATAAAGGCGCTCCAGTGGCGATCCAGCAACGCTCCAAGCTATTTCGCAAGCACAGGCGGGGACGGCAAGGTGCCATTCAGCAAATATTGCACTCCTGCATCGAGTTGCGGGTCACGCTCGGCCTGCTCTTCTTGCAACGTGCGCAACACAACATAATCAGGGGTGATGCCAGTGCCCTGAATGGTGCGATTGAGCGGCGTAAACCAACGCTGAATAGTCACGCGCAATTGCCCACCGTTTGACAACGTTTGCGGCAATTGCACCGAACCTTTACCAAATGTGGTTTCGCCAATCAAAATACCACGTTTATAATCTTGAATCGCACCGGCTAACACTTCTGACGCACTGGCTGAGCCATTATTCACCAAAACCACCAATGGGATATCTTGAGCAATGCCTGTATTACCTGTCTTGCGCGTTTCTTCTTTGCCATTGTTGTCACGCTGAATGATATACACACCCTCTTTTAAGAACAAGTCGCCAATACGCGTGGCCTGATCGAGCAATCCGCCACCATTGTTACGCAAATCTAGCACCAAGCCGAGCGGTTTCTCTTTTAGCATGGCTTCAATGGCATCGCTTAGTTGCCGTGCCGATTGGGCGCTGAAGTCAAACAAACTGACATAAGCTATTTTGCGTCCACTACCGGCTGGGTCATCGATTAATTTATTGATCACCACCGGAATGGTAATTTTGTCGCGGGTAAGCACCAAGTCAAAGGCTTTGGGCAAATCGGCGCGGCGCAGAGTTAATATCACCGCTGTGCCACGCGGACCACGCACTAATGCCGCCACCTCAGTTGTGCTCAATTCGCCAACGCGTGTGCCATTTACCGCTTCGATCACATCACCTGCCAACACCCCACCCTTACGAGCTGGCGAGTTGTCAAAGGTACGCAAAATCGAAATCGTGTTGTTTTTTTTGTTAAGGGTCGCACCAATACCCTCAAATGTGCCGCTGATATCTTCATCCATCATTTTGGCAAATTTTGGCTCGACATAAGCGGTGAATTGATCACCCAAGGCACTAACCATGCCACGAATAGCGCCATCAGTCAGCGCTTCGTCACTTGGTAATTCGCCATACCATTGGGTCTTTAGTTTTTCAACCACATTCTCAATCAAGGCTGTATTGAGTTTGCCAGTACGGGTGATGGGACTAGAAGCTGTAACTGGCGCATTGATGCTGGGCAGACGGGTTTGAAATGGCGATGCGCCCCCAAACGCCAAACCACGTTGTGAGGCGATACCCACTGTTACGCCCACTACAAAAATGAGCACTGCCACCAATATTGCGGTCATACCCACCACTATATATTTCACAGCGTTATTTTTGCGCGGCGGCAATTCTGGCACAGGTAAAAAATCATTTTCCATAATTTAAGATCCATTCAACAGCAGCAACGCCTGATCAAGTTGCGTATCAATCCCTTTCACAGCCTCATCTTTTTCGCGGTTCACCACTTTGTCGGGCACAAGCCCCACCCCATCGATAGCACGACGGCTAGGGGTAAACCACTTGGCAAAAGTCACATGCACCGATGAGCCATCGCTCAGGTCAAACAACCATTGCATCGAGCCTTTGCCAAAGGTTTTCTCGCCCACCAATTTGGCGCGGCCACGATCTTGCAACGCCCCTGCCAAAATCTCAGAAGCACTGGCGGTGTTGGCATTGACCAAAACCACCACCGGCACGCTGGAGTCAGTCACCAAGCCCCCTTTTACAACTGGGTATGTGCCTTCTTTATCGCGGGTTTTCTCAATCAACACCAAACCATCTTGCAAAAATTGGCTGGCCACCTCAACAGATTGATTCACCAAACCGCCGCCATTGTTACGCAAATCAATGACATAGGCCTTTGCACCCGCATTCTTTAATTCTTCAATTGCTTTTTTTGCTTCACGGGCAGTCGGTTCGGCAAATTGAAAAATCTGCACATAACCTACATGTATTTTTGATTTGGTCGTGTCGGTAATCATTTTTGATTCTACCGATGGAATCTCAATCGTCTCACGTGTAATGACAAAATCAATTGTTTTATCGCCGCGCTTAATGGTGATCTTTACTTTGGTGCCCGGGTCACCCCGCACTTTATGCACCAATTCATTTGGGTCATATTTATCTGGCACCAACCAGTCATCCACCGCCACCAAAATATCGTTGGCCTGAATCCCAATCCGCTCAGCAGGCGTGTTTTTGCGCGGAATAAGTGTAATTGCGCCATCGGGGTTGCTGCTCAGATTAACACCAATCCCCCCAAATTGCCCACGATAACTGTCTTTTTCAGCTTGACGAACCTTTGGCTCTAAAAATGTGGTGTATTTATCCCCTAAAATACTCAGCGCTCCGCGAATAGCGGCAGTATTGCGTTGGGTATCATCTGGCACTGCCCCAACAAAAGCCTCACGCACCTTCGCCCATGCCTCCTCTAGCATTAAGTTGGGCTTTTGCCCAAGCGTAGCATTGGGGGCAATTGGCGCGACAGTTGTGTTGGGCGCTGCTGAGGCTGGTGTCACCGGAATTTGGATGGTTGTGCCGCGAACCGAAGCAAATTGCATGTGCGTAAACCACCCACCTGCAAACACAAACACACTCCAAGCA
>JAGWYZ010000355.1 GCA_018969115.1 Chloroflexota bacterium
ATTTATATGATGCACCGCGATAATCTCGATGTGCCAGTGGGTGAATTTGTCGATGTATTAAACAAACATCAGGCAGCGGGGCATTTTCACATTTTTGGGTTGTCGAATTGGACTTTGGAACGCTTGAAAGAGGCTGATGCCTATGCGAAGCAACACGGGTTAAATAGCTTTAGCGCCATCAGCAACAACTTTAGTTTGGCGCGTATGATCGAACCGCCTTGGGCCGGTTGCCGCTCGGCCAGTGAACCCGATTGGCGAGCGTGGCTATCAACCAGTCAGATACCGCTCATGCCTTGGTCGAGCCAAGCGCGTGGCTTCTTTTTAGATCGAGTTAGCCCCGACTTTATGGGCGATGCCGAAATGTCCCGCTGTTGGTATAGCAATGACAACTTTGAGCGACTGCGCCGCGCACGTGAATTGGCAATTGCTTATGGCGTGCCAACCATCGCCATTGCGCTGGCCTATGTGTTGCATCAGCCCTTCCCCACCTTCCCGCTCATCGGGCCGCGCCAACTCAGCGAAACCCGCACATCGTTTGAGGCGCTCGATGTGACTTTATCGGCAGATGAACTAAAATGGCTGAATTTGGAATGAATTTGGAATGAATTTGGAATAAGGGTCCAGATGATCAACCGCGACGCTTTTGAGAACTGTAGTTATATCCCAATCGGGCAAGTAAAACAAATTTTCGTCGAAATCACTCTATGACCTTTGGTAGCATGGGCAAAGCCCACGCTACCAAAGGTCATAGAGTGATTTCGACATGACATCTTTTGGCGAAGGACGCAAACCTATGTGTTTCAAAATAGATCAGGTTTCACAAAAGCGTAGAATCGTCATTTCTAACGAACACTTGTCTTTTCTCGCTTCGCTCGAAATGACGGTTCCGCTATCATATTGACCCTTACAAATTAAGCCAATTTTGTCGCTTGCTCATGACGTGAGGTTGATGACAATTTTAGCCTAAACGCCCAATATAAAGTTTAGTATCATATTCAAAATCGACCAGCCCATTGTGTTGATGTCGTGTAAAAATATCACTCAAGGCCGCAATCAGCGGCTCATGGCGTGGGTCACCAGTAGCTGGTGTGTATGACGATGACAATAACCGACCCTTTAGCCCAGCAAAATCAAAACGTTGCATATTTTCAAATGTGACCAATTGCCCAGTACCCGATTCAAAAAACGACAAAATCTCGGCATCATCATGATTTTTATGGGTGGCTTGGGCATATTCGCTGGTGTGGGTCATTAATAATTGGTCATAAGCCCGCAAAAATGGCGAGCTAGCAGTACGGCGGTCATTCCAAATAAGCAACACCCACCCATTGGGTCTCAAAATACGCGCAAACTCAGCGCGGGCGCGGGCCACATCAAACCAATGAAATGCTTGCCCGGCGCTAATCACATCAACGCTATGGTCTGGCAACCCAGTGGCCTCGGCGGTGGCATCGCAACTACGAAAATGCGGATAGCCTGCCAATAATACTTCGGCAGCTTCGCGCATCTCACGGTTAGGTTCAATGCCTATCACTGGGTTGCCATGCGCTAGCCACAACTGGCTAAGAATGCCGGTGCCAGAGCCAACATCGGCCACCGTTAGGTCGACACGAAAACCATAATGATGTTGCAAATAAGGCACAATCGCCGCAGGGTAATGCGGGCGATATTTCACATAGTCGGCCACCCGATTTGAGAAACGCTGCTTTGAATCTTGCATGATATTGCAATTTTGCCACAACCACCGCATCATTGGCTACCCGTCGCTGATGCGCAGGTTTGCCGTCAGGCTATTTCGCCTCAAACTTGACAAAATATGACAACTTGAAAATAAGTATATACAAATGTGCAATTTTCAGTATGATGATCGACTATATAGACGAACCGGTTAAAAAATTTGTGGCGGGGCCACAGCAAAACAACACTTTAAATACTTTTGAAACACTTTTTGAAACACTTACTGAAACACTTACTGGAGGCAACATGTTAATGATTACTTTTGTTATTTTGGCAACATTGATCAGTGGGGTCATCGTTGGGTTGCGCACCCGCAATTTTGTGCGCACTTTTGGCGCAGTGGCGATCACACAAGCGAGTTGTGCGGTGTTGGCGCTGGTTTCAGTTGCCGTTTTAGGTTTGCCACTCTAAGCAGCGCTCGGTAAACAGGCGCAATCGCCACCATTGGCGTTTTGCCATCGTGCCTATGCGAAGATCGCTCAACCTTATCAGACTGCAAAGACAATAAGCAAGAAACCAAAACCAATGAATCGGGCGACTATCGCTTTGCGAGCGTCACCCCGAGTGAATATACGGTTCAAGCCAAAGCATTTGATAAACCTTATTGGATTTTCGCCAAAGAAGCGCAACCAACTATCTCTTGGCAACCCTATGCTGGCGCAGATTATGACGCGCTAGATCTATCACCTCAACAAGGCTCGGCGATTATAACTAATGAGCGGGTTTATGCAAGCGCCCCCAGCAAGTTTCAAGTGCCTGTGCCATTGCTCAGTTGCAAATATTCGCTGACAATCGTGGCCTATAACGCCGACAAGGTTAAAATCGCTGAGCAAGAAGAGACCTTCTCAGAATTTACAGTAACAGGCCAAGATGCACCTTGTGAAGCCAAAATCACATCACCAGCACGTGATGCCGCAAATGTGGCCCGCACGGGGGCATCATTTGCATGGGAATCTCACACTCGTGCGGCCTATTACAAAATAGTGCTTTATCCAGCAGCAAAATCAGATGCCAAGGTGCTTGATTTTGTCAAGATTGAAGGCGCAGCCAACTATAAGCTGGATAAAAATTTAGAACCCGGCAAATATAACTGGTGGATTCAGGTGTGCGACAAAGAGGATAAACACATCGCCAGCAGCACAGTAGCAGCATTTACCGTTAAATAGTTAGCTGAGGTAAAGATATCGCCAAAATCACGATTTCTTGGTATTTGGCAAGGCATGGCCTTGCCAAATACCAAGAAATCGTGATTTTGGCGA
>JAGWYZ010000078.1 GCA_018969115.1 Chloroflexota bacterium
CGAGATGCGCCTGACCCCCAATTTAGACGTGCAGAGCGCCCTGAGCGCCAGCACCGACCCCGAAGCAGCCGCTGATTTTACGTTAAACCAAGCCCAATTTACGCCCAAAATCAAACAAGCCGCGCTCGATGAATTAAATGCGCTGCCCGGTGTGAAAGGGGTTGCACCGACTTTAAATTTACAAAATAGTTTTCGGCTGCGGCTCAATCGTTTAGATGGGTTTGCCCAAGAAATGGTGGGGGTTGACCCAGATTTATTCGATAGCCTCGGCTATGAGCTTGAGAGCGGCAATGCCGAATTAGGCCCCGGCCAAATTGTGGTGGGGGCCGAGGTCGGGCGTTTGTTTTTTGATGCCAGCGCCCGACGGCAGCCCGCTCGCCCGGGCGCAGCTGGCTCAGCCGCCGCCGCAGTTCCCATCAGCACCCCCGAACCCCAGCCATTACAAGACCAGCGCATTCAATTTATGGGCAACAAAATCGGCCCCGACCGCCGCCCGGTGCAGCAACAATGGACCCTTTTGGTGGCAGGGGTGCTCAAAAAAACCGGCAGCAGCCAAGATCGCATGATCTATTTGCCAGTGCGCGAAGTGATTGAAATGAACACCTGGCAAAGTGGCACCCGCGCCAACCCCGAACAAGACGGCTATAACCAAGCCATTATGCGCGTCAATTCGCCCCAAGATGCGCAACGCCTAGAAACCATTTTGCTCGAAATGGGCTACACCGTGCAATCGCCCATCAGCATCATTCGCCAACTCAACCAGTCATTTCGTATCATTCAAATTGTGCTGAGCGCCATTGGGGGCATTGCCTTGCTGGTGGCTGGGTTTGGCATCGCCAATACCATGATGATGGCAATCTACGAGCGCTCACGCGAGATTGGGCTGATGAAAGCGGTGGGGGCTACCAACCGTGATGTGATGTTTATGTTTTTGGGCGAGGCCGGTCTCATTGGGTTAATTGGGGGCGTGGTGGGCAATTTGATTGCGCTGGCAACGGGTGCAGTGCTCAGTGTCATCATCAGCCAATTTTTGGACCAAGGCACTGCCACAACGGCTGGCGCAGCCGCAACACCCAGTGCCAGTTTTAGCGTCATTACGCCAGTCTGGTTGCTCATCACCGGCACCTTATTCTCAATTTTAATTGGGGTGGTGGCGGGTTTGTACCCGGCCCTGCGCACCACGCAACTTGACCCCATTTTGGCATTGAAGACCGAATAGCGCAAATAGTGTAAGGGTTAAGATGATAGCAAAACCGTCATTTGGCAATTTAAAGACGCAGGGCGCAAGCGCTCTGCGTCCAACAGTGTCAATGAACGAGCTTGTCACCCCAAAGTGAAGCGAGGGGTCTTTGCGGTTCTGCTAGCATCTTGACCCTTACCGAAAATAGATATTTAAGATTTAAAATAAATTCTATTATTAAATGAATTCATCATATCTCTACAAGCACAAAGCCCAAAGAGATAGGATGAATTTTCGGTATCGCAACAATATTACGAACTAATATAAATTCAAAGCCCTACTCATGTCGCGATCAGAATTAAATGACCATTAAAAAATCGCATACAATTGCTATAGTCAATCGACTAAATCCTATCAAACATCAAAAGGAGAATATATGAAAAATCGATTTGCAAATACCATTACCCAAAGCGTGGTACTCGCCCTTGCGCTAACGGCTTGTGCGTCGCCAACACCCACCCCAGCACCAGCCAAACCCGCAGCCCCTGCCGCGCCAGCCGCTACAATGGCCCCAGCTGCACCTGCACCAGCGGCGACAACAGCCCCCGCTGCACCTGCTGCAACAGCAGCGCCCGCCGCTACAGCCGCCCCAGCACCCGCTGCCGATGGCATGAACAGCATTGGCAAGAAGCTACCCGCCGATGCCGCCCCCAGCGACCAACAAGTGATGGTCATCCCAGCCCAAGGCGCTTCAAAAGATTCAAAATTTGCTGATATCACCGCCAGTGTTTATAACCGTGGTGGTTTGTCAGACCTGTATGCCATTTCGCTCACCCGCCTCAACAAAGATTTTGAGACCATTCCGGGTGCAGCCAAAAGCTGGAAGCCCAGCGCCGATGGCAAAACCTGGACCTTCTTGTTGCGCGAAGATTTGAACTGGTCGGACGGCACACCCGTGACCGCCGCAGACTTCATTGCCACCTTGCAGCACACCGCCAACCCCAAGACCGCTTGGGACTTTGTGTGGTATCTAGAAGAAGGCAACATCAAGAATTACTCCGAAGCCGCCGCTGGCAAAGCCAAACTTGAAGATATCGGTATTCGCCAAGGTGCAAACCCCAAGGAATTGATTATCGAAACCACCAAGTCAACCCCTTATTTGCCCAGCTTGTTGCTCTATTTCATGCCAATGCAAAAGGCCGCGCTCGAGAAGTATGGCCCAACCTACAATTCTGACCCTAAGACCGCCGTCTCGTCTGGCCCATTCATTGTCACTGAATGGTCACCCACCCGCTACGTCGCCTCAGCCAACAAGAATTTGCCAGAAGACCTCAAGCCTTATCTCAATAAGATCATCGCTTTGCCATTTGAGAGCCAAATTCAGGCCTATCAAGCCGGCAAAATTGACTATGCCGTGCCAGCCAACGTTGCTGACCTCAAGCTCGCCCTCGATGATCCGAAGTTGAACAAAGACATCTCGACCGATGTTGGCGACTTCCGCACCAACTATTTCTTCTTCGACATGTCGAAGGCCCCTTACAACAATGTGAAATTCCGCCAAGCCTTGTCACATTTGCTCGACCGTGATTCACTCGCAAAAGTCATCATCAAAGAGCCATCCAACAAGCCAGCGGTGTCCTTCCTCGCCCCCGGGTTCCCCGGCTCAAACGTGCAAGAACTGGCCCCCATTCAAAAATATGACCCAGAACTCGCCAAGAAGCTCTATGCTGAATCGGGCCAAAAGGTAGACAAGCTGACCTTGCAAGTGCGCAACGAAGGCAACCAATCGTATAACGAAGTGCGCAAAGCCGTCGCCCAAGTATTTGGCGATGAAATCAAGAAAGTATTGGGTATCCCAGTCGAAATTAAGATCGTTGAGCAGAAAGTATTCATGGATGCTTTGAACGCCAAGCCAACCCAAGTGGATTTTGGCATGATCAGCTACGGCATGGACTATCTCGATCAATCGAACATGCTGAGCGTGTTCAAGAGCAATGGTCGCCATAACTGGAACAATGCAAACTTCCAGAAATTGCTCGACGAAGCTGGCCCAATGACCGACACCGCCAAGCGCAATGAAATGTATCGCCAAGCTGAGAAGCTCTTGGTCGAAGAGGCCCCCGCCATTTGGTCGCACACCCAAACCGATGTGGCCTTGTGGCGACCCTACCTCACCGGCGATGAATTCAAGGGTGGCAAAGTCAACAAGTCACGCGGGATGTCATTCCCCGTCAACTCGAGCATGGGCAGCACCATTCAAACCGTGTATGTCACCAAAGATGTGACCGCCCTACGCCCAACCCCGCCCAAATAAACCAATTAACACCTAAATAAAGCATAAAACGTGATGCGTGCCGCCAAGCCCATCACGTTTTATGTTATACCGAAAGGGTAAAAATGCTTGAACCAATTGCAAAACCCGGCCCATTAACCGAAGAAGAACGGTTTATGTTCGAGACATTTGGCTATCTCATCATCCCCGATGCACTCAGCCCCGCCGAAGTCGCAGCCTGTTTAGATGCCTCACAACGTGCCCACGCCCCTTACCCCAAAGGCGAATGGCGACAACTCGGTCATTTATATGAAACCGAACCAGCGATCGAAGCACTGATCGACCATCCATCCACCTTCGCCAAAGTGCGCGCCATCATGGGCGATTATTTTATTTTGCAAAGCACATGGTGCACCGTGCAACCGGCAGGCGGCAAATCAGGGGGATGGCATCAAGACGGCTCAAGTGTGTATGATTTTCGACGCTTGGCCCTGCCGACACCGCTCATGCAATTGCGCATCGGCTACTACCTCACCGATCAATCGCAGCCCAATCAAGGCAACATGGCGATGATCCCCGGCAGCCACAATGTATCGATGCCATTGCCAAAAAGCATCAAGCCAGATACCGATTTTCCCATTACCCAAGTGGTGTGCGGCAAGCCAGGCACCGCGCTATTATTTCATCAAGGGGTGTGGCATCGCTCACACAAAAATGAGATGGATTGGGATCGCTTTACCATGCACATGGTGTATGCCCCGCCTTGGCTGATCAAATCAGACCGCTTTGGCAACGACAAAGATTTTATGGCTCGCACCACCCCGCTACGCCGCGCCCTGCTCGGCGAATGGAACCGCCCCGAAGAACCCTTCGGTGTCGGCTATGCAAAACCACCCTTTTAAAGGATAAAGGGTGAAGGATAAAGGATGAAAATCAAGTTTTCACCCTTTATCCTTCACCCTTTATCCTTCATCTTTCATCCTTCATCCTTCATCCTTTTCATCTATGGCCCGATTTCTCATTACCCGATTCAGCGGCATGGCCTTCGTCTTGCTGGTTGTGTCATTTCTAACCTTCGCACTCATGTATAACGTGCCCGGTGGGCCGTTTGATCAAAACAAACAACCGCTCTCCGAGGCAGCGATGGCGAACATCAAGCGCAAATATGGGCTTGATCAACCATTTTATGTGCAATGGGGGCGCTATGTCATCAACGCCGTACAAGGCGATTTTGGCACCTCTTATGTCGCCGAGGGCGACAAAATCGTCACCCTCTTTGGCAAATATTGGGGAGCCAGCCTTATTTTTGGGGCTTTGTCATTGGCATGGAGCATCCCGCTTGGGTTGATCTTGGGGGTATGGGCCGCCATCAAACGAAATACGCTGATCGATTATGTGGTCACATTAATCTCAGTCGTCGGCATCACCGTGCCGGTGTTTGCCTTGGGCATTTTCGGCCTCTATTTATTTTCAATTCGCTGGAAACTGCTGCCCTATACCGGCTGGGATTTGGTCAATGAGCCATTGACGGCGGTCTTGCCCGTCATCATCTTCGGCCTATTGCCACTCGGAACCATTGCCCGCTATACCCGCGCTGGGATGCTTGAAGTGTTGGCCCAAGATTATGTGCGCACCGCCCGCGCCAAAGGCCTAACCTTTAAGGTTGTGGTGCTCAAACACGCCCTGCGCAATGCCCTCATTCCCATCCTCACCGTCATCGGCCCCTTCATTCCAAACGCCCTCACCGGCTCAGCCATCCTCGAAAGAATGTTCAACATTCCGGGCGTCGGGCGCTATTTTATCGATAGCATCCAAGCCCGCGATTACCCCGTCATTATGGCAACCGTGCTGATTGTGGCGGTGTTGTGGGGCATCACCTATTTGCTCACCGATTTGCTCTATACAGTCGCCGATCCCCGCATTCGTATCGATGGCTCAAAATCTTAAACCATGCAAATGACATCCTCTATTTCCACTGAGGCCGCTAACGCCAAAGTCGTCATCGGCAAACCCCTGTCACCGGCGCGGCTGGCCTTGCGCCGATTTTCGCGCAATCGGCTCGGCTTAATCGGCACTGTCATTGTGGCACTTTTTGTCTTATGTGCCATTTTTGCACCCCTCATCTCGCCTCACGACTATCAAAACACCAGCGCCATCAACGCCTACAAAGCGCCCGGCGAATCGCCCGAATATTTGCTCGGCACAGATGAATCGGGCCGCGATGTGCTTTCGCGGCTGATTTGGGGCGCGCGCACCAGTCTTATCGTATCGCTGGCCGCCCAAGCCATCATGCTGGTGTTGGGGTTAGTACTTGGCTTTAGCGCCGGTTGGTTTGGCGGGTGGATCGATTTTGTGGTCAACCGCCTGATCGAAGTCTTTGTGGCTTTGCCAGCGCTATTGTTCCGCATCCTCGTTGTCATTGTGTTGGGCGGCGGCATCACCAACCTCATCCTCGCCATCTCGCTCCTGGCATGGCCCGAATTGGCGCGTTTGGTGCGGGCACAAGTATTGGGTTATCGTGGCCGCGAGTTTGTTGAGGCCTCACACGCCCTGGGCAGCAGCACCACCGAAATTGCCTTGCGCCACGTGCTGCCCAATATTCTCAATCCGCTCATCGTCGCCATCACCTTCAGCATCCCATCCGTCATTATTCTCGAGTCTTCACTCAGCTTTCTCGGTTATGGCATCAACGAACCCACCCCAAGCTGGGGCAAAATGGTGGGTGGGGCCGCCAACTACATCCAAAGCTATTGGCATCTCGGCATTTTGCCCACCATTTGTCTCTCCATCGTCATGATCGGCTTCTCCTTCTTCGGTGATGCCGTCCGCGATGCCCTCGACCCCCGCAGCGCCCAAAAAGCGCCATAAGAAAGTGCTCAGTGTAAAGTGTAAGGTAGAAAGTAGCAGATTTTTGGCCTTTCTACTTTGCACTTTACACTTTACACTGAGCACTCAGCACTTTTATGAATACCTACATCATCATCGGAGCCGGAGCCATCGGCGGAACCATTGGCGCATATATGATACGCGGCGGCGAAGAGGTGCTGTTTGTCGATCAAGACCCAGCCCATGTCGAGGCCATTAACCGCAACGGCCTGACCATACGCGGCTATGCCGAAGAATTTACGGTCGCCGCCCGCGCCATCACCCCCGCCGACTTGCCCAACACCTTTGCGCCGGCCTCGCTCACCCGCGTTATTTTGGCGACCAAGGCCCAAGCCACCCGCGCCGCCACCGCGATGATTCAGCCTTATCTCGCCCCCAACGGCTACATTCTCTCGGCTCAAAACGGCCTAAACGAATTAACCATCCAAGCCATGGTCGGGGCTGAACGCACCATCGGCTGTTTTGTCAATTTTTCTGCCGACTATTTGTCGCCCGGCCTCATTCATTTTGGCGGGCCGGGCGCGTTTTTTATCGGTGAATTAGATGGCAGTGACAGCCAACGCCTAAGCGCCTTGCGCGACGCTTTGGCGCATTGGGGCGGCGGCCCGGTTCGCACCACCACCAACATTTGGGGGTATTTGTGGGGCAAATTGGGCTATGGTGCGATGTTATTTGCCACCGCCCTCAGCAACCTGAGCATGGCCGACGCCATCGACCAGTATCGTCTCACCCTCATCGCACTGGCACGCGAAATCATCGCCATCGCCGATGCCGAGGGGGTGCAATCGATCGGCTTCGACGGCTACGACCCCAACCTTTACCGCCAAGCCAACGCCGCCGCGCTCGATCAATCGATCAATACGTTAGTGGCACTGCGCAAACGCGACAAGAAAACCCACAGCGGCATCTGGCGCGACCTCGCCATTCGCAAACGCAAAACCGAGCTAGACCCGCAGATGACCATCATCGCCGAGCGCGGGCGGGCGCATGGCATCGCCACCCCGCTGCTCGATCATATGATCGCCATGCTGCGCGAGATCGAAAACGGCCAACGCCCGATGTGCAGCGCCAACCTCGATGCCCTAACCGAAACCCATTTGTGCCAGCAAGTCTCAAGCGATTGGCTGTGGCGCACCAACAGCGAAATTGCCAAATATGTGCGTTTGTCTGGCACTGCCGAAGAACGCCAAGCCTTCGATTATTGCCGCAGCCAATTCAATGACTATGGCTACACCACCCAAATCCTCGAACATCCGGCCTTGGTCAGTTGGCCGCTCTCAGCCACGTTACATGTGTTTGGGCAAACCGCGCCCATCGCCTGCCTCGGCACTGCCTATAGCAAAAGTGTTGATGGCCTGGTCGGCGATTTAGTGGATGTTGGCTATGGCAGCCCCGCCGATTATGCCGCCCATGAGGTGCGTGGCAAAATTGTGTTGGTCAATGGCCTCGCCTCGCCCAGCGCGGTATTGGCTGCCGAACACGCCGGTAGCATCGGCCAAATTTTCATCAACGATGCCCATTTGCATTACATGATCGTCAGCCCGATCTGGGGAACCCCCACCCCCGAAAGCGCGGCCAATTTGCCCAACACGCCTTCGGTATCGGTGCGTGAGGCCGATGGGCACGCATTACGTGCCCAATGTGCCGCCGGTCCGGTGCAGGTGGTCATCAGCACACAGGTGTTGCGTGAATGGAAAAACACCCCCATTCTGATTGCCGATTTGCCCGCACCAGCACCAAATGGCGAGGATGATTTTGTGTTATTTTCGGGGCATCTCGATTCGTGGGACTATGGCGCAATGGACAACGGCAGCGCCAACAGCACCATGCTTGAGGTAGCGCGGGTGATTGCCAGCCAACAAAAGCAATTGCGCCGCAGCTTGCGTTTGGCGATGTGGAGCGGGCATAGTCATGGGCGCTATTCTGGCTCAACGTGGTATGCCGACACCCATTGGGAGGGCTTGCATGATCATTGCGTCGCCCACGTCAATATCGATTCGACCGGCGCACGTGGGGCCACTTTTTATGGCAGTTTTCCGGCCAACCTCGAACTCGGCGAATTGGGCGTGAGCGTCATTCAACAACACACCCAACAACTTGCTCACCCTCATCGCCACGTGCGGGCGGGTGATATGAGCTTCAACGGCATCGGCATTCCAGCCCTGTTTATGTCACTCAGTCAAGTGCCCATGCGCGAGGGCGATACCGATTATGTGTCGCAGGCCCAAGGCGCATTGTTTGGCGGCAAAATGCCATGGTGGTGGCATACGGTCGATGACACGCTCGACAAAGTTGATTTGGCGGTGTTGGCGCTCGACACGCGCATTTATGTCAGTACAATTTGGCGTTTGTTGCGCTCAGCCTTGTTGCCAATGGATTTTAGGCCGGTCATGAGCGATATTATTACCACGTTAACAGACTACCAAGAGATTGCCGCATCACATTTTGATTTTGGGTCATTGCGACAACGCGCCAAGACCTTGCAAGCCGAAATCGAGCAATTCAATGCCGAAATCAGCAACTTAGCGGCCGATATCGATCAAGCCACGCCCGAAACCATTCGCGCCACCAATCGCACCCTGATGCAGTTAAGCCGCATCCTCATCCCCATCACCTACACCCGTGCTGGGCAATTTGATCATGATCCGGCCCTCGGTCAGCCGCACTTGCCCACCCTTGCTTGCGTCAAAGATTTAGCCGCCCACACACCCAACAGCGACGCTTATCATTTCACCCGCACCCGCCTACAACGCAACGCCAATACGGTTGCGCTTGCATTGAGGAAAGCAAGGGAAAGGGTGAAAGATAAAGGATGAAGGATGAAGGATGAAAGAATCATCCTTCATCCTTCACCCTTCATCCTTCTACATGTGCTCAAAGCGTTCTATGGGCAAGACAAATACCGTAGCGCCACCGACTTCAACGTCGATGACTTGGGCATTGAGTGCGCCCGGCACTTCACGCGGTACGCTGATATACGAGGTGCGGCGACGGCCTGTTTTCTTGAGAATCGCCATCACTTCTTCGACTTTTTCATCTTCAACACCCAATAATAGGGTAACGTTTTCGCGGCGCAACCAACCACCTTCGGTCGCAACCCGCGTCACACGGTGGCCTTTCTCCACCAAGGCGCTCATGGTCTTTCCTGCATCATCGGCTTGCACAATAGCCAGTATCATTTTCATGTTATTTTTCTCCTTAAGCTACTCGATTTAAATAAATGACAGATCACGACATCTTACCCACCCCTAACCCCTCCCAAAGGGAGAGGCGAAATTCCCCTCCCTTTGGGAGGGGTTAGGGTGGGTTTTAGTATCGCAATCAATTATTATCTTTGAATAGCCTTACTTAATTAATTTGCCCGTTCATAACTTCCCAATACCCGCAACATCGAGGCAAATTCGCCAAGGTGCGCCAATGCCCGTGCGCAGGTTATTTCGTCGGAATGTCCGATAAAATCGATATAAAAGAAATATTCCCACGCCGAACCCGCCACCGGGCGTGATTCGATCTTGCACAAATCAATATCACGCAAGGCAAAACATGCCATCGCCCGATATAACGAACCGGGGATATTTGGAACTGTAAACACGATCGACGTTTTATAGCCTTTTGGCTTGGCCGATGCGGGCATCTGTGGCGCTGGTTGGCGTGATAACACCACAAAGCGCGTCACATTCGAGGGGTCATCCTCGATTGACTCGCGCAAAATAGACAATTGATAAATGGCAGCAGCACGACGGCTGGCGATGGCGGCGGTGTCGCGCCGTTGCTCGGCGGCCAACATCTTGGCGCTACCGGCTGTATCATACACCTCAATTCGCTCGGCAGTAGGCAAAAGCTTACGCAAGTTATGCTCACATTGTCCCAACGGCTGCCAATGCGAATAGAGCCGCTTCACATCGGCCAACGCAACCCCGGGCAAGGTGAGCAGCTGGTGATTGATCGGAACCATCACCTCACCGATGATGTGCAATTGATGCCGCACTAATAAATCATAATTGCGATGAATACTGCCGGCCAAGGTATTCTCGACCGGCACCACGCCGTGATCGGCATTGCCGCTGGCGACAGCATCGAACACATCATCGAACAGTTTTTTGCCCTGCGGCACACAGTTTGGGCCAAAAAAGTCAAACGAGGCTTGCTCGCTATAAGCCCCCGGTTCGCCCTGATATGCAATGGTTAATGACATAGTTACGCCTTTTATATGCACTCAGTATAGCCGCAATTAAAGGTGCAAGAGGGGGAAAATAACGGCTGCGAGGAACCCTAAAAGATGAAGCGCCGATTACACTATCTCCCCCCAAGCTACGCTTGGGGGGGAGATAGTGTAATCGGCAAAACCTTTCATCAACTCAGAATCGGCTGTAATTGCTGGTGTTTATTAAGAAAATACGCTTCTACAACAAAAAACAGGGGCCGATTGGAATACAATCGGCCCCTGTTATAGTTGCGTCAAACGGCTTATTTCTCTTCTTTATAAGCCACGTGCTTGCGCAAGAATGGGTCATAGCGACGCAATTCAATGCGTGATGGGTCATTCTTGCGGTTCTTCTCGGTCAAATAAAAATGACCGCTCTCAGTGCTCTTCAAGCGGATGTGAATGCGTGCGCCTTTCTTCTTAGCCATGTCAATCTCCAATACACTAAATTAGCCTTATGGGCGAGGTGCGCCTGCCACTGGCACCAAGGCCAACACCCGTGCGCGCTTGATGGCGGTAGCCAAAAGACGCTGATTGCGGGCGTTTAGCCCGGTGCGGCGACGGGGCATAATTTTGCCCTGTTGATTAATATAACGGCGTAGCACCTCAAAGTCCTTATAATCGGGCACTTTGCCACTGGCCGCAAATTCGTCGATGCGCTTGGGACGCACGGCCTCTTTGTTAATATTGTTATAGTTGCTTGCATTGCCATCGGGGCGGAAACCACCCTTCTTTGCAACCTTCTTCTTTGGCTTCATGCTGTCATCAGCACCAGTCGCGCTTGGAATATCGTTGTCCACGTTTACTCGTTTCTCCTTACTCTCGTGATGCATCGCGTCACAGACAGATACATCAACCACCTTTTAAAATAAGCAGTATATTTTAACATAAATTGCACGGCTAACAGCTCAAGCTTACATTAATTTTTTGCGAGATGGCGTGCCGTCATCGCCGATTACAATTGCCCCCTTCACATGGCAAGAAATAAATCAACCCAAGCCCCCCTACTCTACGTCGGCCAACGGGTCGAACTCGAATTAACTGACCTAACCCCCAGCGGCGATTGTGTCGGTCGGCACGAAGGCCAAGTGGTATTTGTGGCGCTAGGGTTGCCCGGTGAGCGGGTCGAGGTAGAAATTGGGCATGTTAAGCGCAATTGGGCACGCGGCAAAATCATCAATTGGCTACGCACTGACCCCGCCCGCATCACCGCCCCATGCCAATATTTTGGCAATTGCGGCGGCTGTCATTTACAACACCTCGGTTACGAGGCCCAACTGGCCTATAAAACCAAGTTTGTCAAAGAGCAATTTCACAGCATCGGCAAATTTAGCGATGCCAATGTGCTGCCGTGCGTGCCCTGCCCCAACCCATTTTATTATCGCAACCACATCCAATTCACCATCGGCGAAGACGGCAACCTCGGCTATCATGCCCCGCGCCGCCATTATGTCATCCCCATCGATGAATGTATGATCGCGGAAAAAGCCCTGAATGACATGATCGGCGTGCAAAAAATGCGCTCTAGCCAAGCCGCCCCACCCGACCCAGCCCCCGATCCGAAGCAACCCAGCGCCGTTCGCATCGGCAATTCGCTCGATATGCGGGTGTCGATGACCCCGATTGAGGTGGCTGGACACCACTATCACGTCTCACGCGCCTCGTTTTTTCAGGTCAACACGGTGATGGCGGGGTTGATGGTGCATGAGGTCATACGGCGGCTCGATTTGCAACCCACCGACAAGTGTCTCGATTTGTATTGTGGGGTTGGGCTATTTACTGTGCCGATGGTTGAGCGCTGTGATAGCGTGGTTGGCATTGAAATGGGCGAGAGCAGCACCGCCGATGCCCGCGCCAATTTGCGCCACCACATGCTGCAAGAACGGGTGCGCATCATCACCGCCGATGTCGGCAAGGCCCTGCTGCGCAACGACATTCGCCACACCGATTGGGACAAGGCCGTGGTTGACCCGCCGCGTTCAGGCATGCAATACGAGGCGCTGATGGCACTCATTGCGCTCAGCCCCAAGAAAATTGTGTATGTCTCGTGCGACCCCGCCACGCTGGCGCGTGATGCCAAACACCTCTGCGAACACGGCTACACCCTCGTCAGCGCCCAACCCTTCGACATGTTCCCCCAAACCCATCATGTCGAAACCGTCGCAGAGTTTGACACAATTTAATGGTTAGTGGTTAGTGGTTAGTGGTTAGTGGTTAGTGGTTAGTGGTTAGTGGTTAGTGGTTAGTGGTTAATGATTCATTGCTCATTAACCATTGATCATTGACCATTAACCATTAACCATTAACCATTGACAATTGTTCCCCTGCATTCACCCAGCCCGATGCGGCGGAAGCCGGGGCGCTGGCAAAAGCCGTGCATGATGACTTCGTCACCATCTTCGAGGAAGCGCCGCACTTCGCCAGTCGGCAAGGTCAATGGCTCTTTGCCGCCCCAAGTCAGCTCGAGCAACGAGCCGCGCATGTCTTTGTCGGGGCCAGACACAGTGCCAGTGGCAAACATATCGCCGATGCGCATATTGCAGCCGTTGCTGGTGTGATGTGTCAATAATTGGGCCGGGGTCCAATACAAATGCTTGAGCGAGCTTTGGCTGAGGCGCAATGGCGCAACCCCCTGCGCCCGCATTTGGGCCGAGGCAATAAATACTTCGAGCGTCAAATCGATGCCGCCGGTCGCCTCATTCTCAGGGCTGCTTAAATAGGGCAGCGGTTGCGGGTCGCCGTCAGGGCGAGCAAACGCAGGGCAGCGAAACGGGGCCAAAGCCTCCATCGACACCACCCACGGCGACAGGCTGGTGGCAAAGCTTTTGGCTAAAAATGGGCCAAGCGGCTGATATTCCCAGCGTTGCACATCGCGGGCCGACCAGTCATTGACGATACACAGCCCAAACAGATGGTCTTCGGCATCCTCGATGGCGATGCGGCTGCCCAAGGCGCTTTTTTGCCCGATATAAAAACCCACTTCTAGCTCATAATCGAGGCGTTTGCACGGGCCAAACACCGGCACGGGGTCGTTATCGCCCTTGGTTTGGCCGAATGGGCGGTGCACCGGCGTGCCACTCATCACAATCGACGAAGCCCGCCCGTGATAGCCAATCGGCACATGTTTGTAATTGGGTAACAAGGGGTTGTCGGGGCGCATCATCAGGCCAATATTGGTGGCATGAAAAACCGAGGTGTAAAAATCGGTGTAATCGCCGACATAAATGGGGCGCGAGAGCCTGACTTCGGTCATGGGAACCAAAAGCGTCTCGGCCAATTTTTGCGCCTTGCGGCCCACCATCGTGTCATCACGCAGCAAGCGGCTGATCTGAATACGCAAGGCCGACCAATGTTTGCGCCCCAAGGCGATGAGTTGGTGCAGGGTTGAGCCGCCGCAACGTTTGGCAGCATCGGCAGCTGGGCCTTCAAACAGTCCGGCGCTGTGGCATGCTGAGATCGACAAAATTTGGTCGCCAATGGCAACGCCGACAGCATCGATGCCATTGGGGCGCGTAAACACGCCAAAGGGCAGGTTTTGAATAGGGAAGTCGCTGTTGGGGTCGTTGGCCGATGTCACCCAGCTTTTGAGGGTGGCATCGTGGGTGCTGTTGATTGAATAAAGCATTAAATATGATCTCTCGCAAAGACCTCAAAGATAAAGCCAATTTCATCTCTTTTCTTTGTGTTCTTTAGGGTGAAATTTTTTGATCCGCGTCAGTCCTAAAATGAATTGATGTCGTGCATCAGTTGCTAAACGAACAAGCACCGAATGATAGTGCAAGATGTGAGCAGGTGATGACATTCAGGGTTCAGAGTATGGGGTATGGGGGTTAGGGTGCAGGGTGCAGGGGGTAGGGTTTCAAGTGACTTGTGACTCGTGAATCACAAGTCACTTAAATTCACAATCCTCAACCCTCGTACCCCACACCCCATACCCCGTACCCTATTCCCCATTCCCCCTGTTCCCCAATTCACTAGGTTTAGATTGGTTTATAATGGGTGAAATTAGGAGAGATGCCAGAGTGGATGAATGGGACAGTCTCGAAAACTGTTGTGGGCTTCGGTTCACCGTGAGTTCGAATCTCACTCTCTCCGTGCCAAACAGGGCGGCCTTTTACCAAGGGTCGCCCTGTTTTTTTTGTGCTATCCCCAGCTATTTTAAAAACCATAGTTTACATAGCCCAACAAAACATAGATGAGCAGGATACTCAGGATAAGAAATTAGAAAAAAACATCCTGCTAATGTATGTCGATAGCCCTATAAAAGCCGATTTGTAAAAAAACGCAATGCCAAAATCACGCCCTGAGGCCTGCGGCGAGCTATGACAAAAAGACAAACTCTGACACGGGTCGGGTCATTTTGAGCATACCATCTTTTAACGCAACCACCTCATCTAAGCGCACAAAATCTTGATCGCAGATGATGAAGACCCACGGGTTGCCATCGCTAAAAAAGCGGGTGATATTGATGGCCTCGGCATTTGGATCACAACTAAAAGCGGTGCCGGTCTTTAAGGCCTCCCAATAATCCGCCATATTTTGGGCATAATGGCTCTTGATCAGCTTGCGGAACAAATACGGGCTGACCTCCATCTCATCGGTAATTTGTTTGAAGGTGGCAATTTTAACGCCTTGGGCCGTTTTATCATGCATCCATACATTGGGCACCTTGGTCAGGCCAGCCGGTGGTTTGCCAGGTTTTTGGGCGGCAGTTTGGGCTTGTTTTACCGCCTCTAACAATTTATCGCGCAGTTTACCGGCCAAGGTCATAAAGAA
Organism: Chloroflexota bacterium; assembly: GCA_018969115.1. Classification (GTDB taxonomy): domain Bacteria; phylum Chloroflexota; class Anaerolineae; order J036; family Brachytrichaceae; genus AQU-03. The sequence goes on from JAGWYZ010000078.1 coordinate 15,319, forward strand.
ATAGGGATAGACCAAGCCTTGTTTGAGCAAATGGTAATTGACGCTTTTATCGAGTATGGCTGCCAATTGGTCTTTGTTCAGGGTTGCACCATCTGGCAGAGAGGGTGCACCGGCAAACACCCACGATAACGGGCGACCATTGCGCTCCATATCGGCGGCGACGATATAGCCTGGCAAGTTTTCGGTCTGTTTTTTGGTCAGCCAGACGTCTTTGCCCTCTTGTTGCCCAAGGCTAACCTTTTCGACCCACGTGTTTCTGCCAAAGGTCTTCCATTGGCTCTTTTGCACCCCCATAAAGCGCATAAAGGCTTCGGTGGCTTGTTTGCCGATCTCGGCGGGTTGTTTATGACCGGTTGGCACAGGTTTCACAATTTCAGGCTTCTCTTTGCCCTTCAACTCGGCAGGGGTGGCGAGCGGTTCGGGGGTGTAATGGGTTTCGAGCGCATCGATGGCTTGCAGCCGCAATTGCACTGCGCCACCTTCAGCATTCAATTTTTCGTCAAACATCGGGCGGTTTTCGGTGTAGATCTGCGCCCACAAGGCCGGATTTTCAGCCTTAAACATCATCGAATCGCCATCGGGTGAGTAGCCGATCACATGAAAAGTGCCTTTAATAAGGGTGTAATTCATAAAAATTCGCTGTAATTATAACGAGAAATAGTGCGGAAATTGCATAAGAATAACAATCACTTGTCTGTGAGATACAACATCATTACAGGTTGAATGTGGTATTTCATTTAAGCCAAAATCGTCATCCGTGGGCTTGGGGTGCTGGGCGAGGGGAAGAATAAGCATTTGCAAGGCAAGTTTGGTTTAAGTTTGCAACCAATGTTGCCGTACTGGCAACAAGTGGGTTTTATATGTAAGGGCATCTCAAAAGAGGTGCTTTTATGTTTGGAAACAAGAAAGATAAAAATGATCGTTTACACCAATTGGTTGCTATTGTAAAAAGCCATCGCCCTAACAGCATTTCGCAAGCCGAGCTAGCACGCAAATTGAGCGTAGGGCGCAGTACTGTTCTTAAGGATTTAGGAATCTTAGAACAACAATCGCTTTATTTGGTCGAAGATTCAGATGGGAATTTATCGTATCCCGATTGGCTAGATTAAATTTATTTGACAGTTTGAAATTTGGCAACTTTTGTTTCCATTTTTCGCAGGTTATGTTGCTAAACTGAGCTTGCAACAATTTGTTTTTACTTTGAGGAGTGTTTGAAATGGCAACAACACGTGGAGAATCTCGCGCTGATCGGTTACGGCAAATGGAGGAAATGTATGTTTTGCAAGCCTATACCGATATTGAACTGGCTGATCGACTGAATGTTGAACGAGAAACGGTATTTAAAGATCGTAAAAAGTTGATGGCAAAGCTGGGCAAAGATAAATGGGAAGAACTAGCGTATGGACGTTGGAAGATTAAACGTCGAAGTTATATCTCAAATGTTGGGCTGAACCTGAATGAATCATTGCCACTGTATTTGTTTGCGCGTAAGTCGGCGCGGCAATTGGGCATTGCCCAACCGCATGTCGTGAATGCCATGCACAAGTTGGCATTATGTATCCGTGAGCCAATGACCGAGCGATTGGCATCGGCAGCCGAGCGGGTGCGGGCGCAAACTGCCGATGATGCCAAATTACGGGTATTTGAGCATGTGGCGTTAGCATGGGTAGACAAACACAAAATTGATCTTGATTATGTGGCGCTACATCGCACAACTCCCATTCGGCATACTGTCAGCATTTACCTGATCGAGCCGTCGGTATGGAGCGATGCGGTGTATGTGGTGGGCTATAGCGAGCCAGATAAGAAGGTGATGCCGTTTAAGCTTGATCGGATTGTTGACACCGTATTGCGCAAATCTGACCCGATTGTGCCTATGCCGACAGGGTTTGATGAGCATGAACTGCTAAAACATGCGTGGGGTATTTGGGCCAAAACCAGCCAGCCGGTGACGGTGCGACTGCGTTTTCATGGCGAAGTGGCGGTGCGGCGCTTGCGCGAGAGTCTTTGGCATCCGCTAGAGGCAGTGTCGCTACCGGATGCCGAGGGCAGTGTGGTGTGGTCTGCCCCCATTGCCGAATGGCAAGAGATGTTGCCTTGGGTGCGGGGTTGGGGAAGCGCGGTGGCAGTGTTGGAGCCGATGGATATGCGGCGTGCTTTGATCTCTGAAGTACGGAAAATGTCTCAGTTATATGAATTAGCCATGCCTCCAGTTGAGCCAATATTGACACGATTGCTTAGATGTTGGGGGAAAACGGCTGCAAATGATCAATTTCACCCTGCTATTTTTCATATGATTGATGTTGGCTATGTTGCGCAATACTTGCTGGGCGATATGGTTTCACCGCGTTGGCGCAATATGTTAAAACGGGTTTTAGGTTGGGATGACAACACAATCCAAATGTGGGTTCCTTTTTTTGTGGCTTTGCATGATATTGGGAAGTTATCGGTTGCGTTTGCTAGTCAAAATGCACGTCAAAAATCCAGAATGCAACGCGAGCAATTTGATTTTGGCAGGTGGACTGAGAGTATGTCTGTACCACATAGCATTATCGGACAAGCTGTTTTGACCGATGTGTTGAAATCAAATCAAATTACGCTTTCGGATATAACTCGAAAGGTTATAGAGGAAGTAATTGGAGGGCATCATGGCGATTTTGCAAAGGCGGCCTCAGTTCGAGATTTCCGCAAGTTAATTCAAAGCGGCTATGAACCGCAAGAATGGGGGGCATTACGTGTTTATGCTACCCAGAAGTTACAAGCGTTGTTTGTCAATCAGGCAAATATGGCGCTGCCAGAAATCAGAGATATATCAGGTGCGGTTGCAGCATTAACGGGATTTACG
>JAGWYZ010000356.1 GCA_018969115.1 Chloroflexota bacterium
ACCATTAACCATTAACCATTAACCATTAACCATTAACCATTAACCATTAACCATTAACCATTAACCATTAACCATTAACCATTGACCATTAACCATTAACCATTAACCATTAACCATTAACCATTAACCATTAACCATTAACCATTAACCATTAACCATTGACCATTAACCATTGACCATTAACCATTAACCATTAACCATTAACCATTAACCATTAACCATTAACCATTAACCATTAACCATTGATCATTATGCGCAAATTTATTATTGACACCGATACCGCCTCAGACGACGCGGTGGCGATTGCGATGGCACTGCGCTGGCCGGATGTTGAGGTATTGGCGATTACGGTGGTGGCTGGGAATGTGCCGCTTGAACAAGGCACGATCAATGCGCGTTACACGGTTGAATTGTGCGGTGCACAGACACCTGTGTATGCCGGTTGCGCCAAGCCGATGCTACGCGACTTGGTGACGGCGACGTGGTATCACGGCCCCGACGGTATGGGCGATATGAATTACCCCGCGCCGACAACGCCGCTTGCGTCGGGCCATGCGGTTGATGCGCTGATCGATTTGATCAAGGCCAACGCTGGCGAGGTGACGCTGGTGACGCTTGGCCCGCTCACCAACCTTGCGACGGCGCTGTTGCGTGCGCCCGAAATTGCGGGCATGGTATCGCGCTGTGTGATGATGGGCGGCGCGGCCTGCCATGTTGGCAATGTCACCCCTGCCGCCGAATACAACATTTGGGTTGACCCCGAAGCCGCCCGAATTGTTTTTCGCAGTGGTTTGCCGCTCGAGATGGCGGGCTGGGAAACGGCTTTGGGCGAGGCCAATTTAAGCCGCGCCGACATTGACGCGGTATATGGGCTGGGTACGCCGTTGGCAACGTTTGCCATTGACTGCAATATTCATGCCTTGCGCTCAAGCACCGAGTGGTTGGGTGACCCTGGCCTCATCCTCAACGACCCGGTGGCGATGGCGATTGCGCTCGATTCGTCGATTGTGACGCGCCAAGGGCGTTATCGGGTGGATGTTGAGACACAGGGCGAATTAACCCGCGGCATGACGGTGGTCGATCAGCGTGCTGTGGTCGGCTCGCAGGTCGGCTTTACCGAGGCGTGGGCGGTGCGTCAGCCGAATGTGTTGGTGCATCATGCGGTTGATGCGGCGGGGTGGAAGCGGGTGTTGATGGGGTGTTTAGTATGAGGTAGCTAAATAATTCCATGCTTTTATTTACTCTTAGCTGGCCATAATGCCGCTACCAATTCGATGCTCGGCACATGCAATCCGAAATCCAACTCGTGAATAGAATTTTCTAGGTGAATAACGGCCTGCTCTCTTGCCAATCGTATTTGCTCCATACGTCCGGGTGAGACTGTTGCCTCACGAGAAATTCCCTTTCCATCCATGATTCGGTTGAGCGTCTTCAAAACCTGCCAATCCTTCAAAATATTACAGGCTGAATTGTCTAGCGCAGCTTCAACCCCAACTACCATACTACGCCGGGTATTGGCCGAATGGGTGATGCGATCAAATACCCGAAATATCAGCAGCGGATGCATAAGCACAGTTTGTGGTAGCGTAGCAACGGCAGCTTGTAGACTGTGCGCATCGGTGATGGCTTTCTCGAAGATCTTTTGCCCCATGCCCAGCAGGTGCAAAATGGCCTGTCGACCCTCATCCTGCCGATCAAAGCTCATCATTTCATAGTCATTGCTAATCCCAAATTCACGTCGCCAATCATCTGGTGTAAGGAAACTTATCTTGTCCGATGCCTCTGTTTTGACCCGCCGCCCGCGCAGCGCTAACATAGATACAAAAAACGGTCTTAAATCAACAAGATCGACGCGCGGGATTAGCGCCGAGGCCGTGCCATAGTCAAATTTGTCAGCCCGCCCGACTATATCCTTCACCGCTTGTAGCACATCCTGTCCACCAAGCTGCGCGGTCTTTTGATTAAACCACTCATCTAATCGCTCGCGGGGTTGATTCTTGGCCTCAAAAAATAATTGATCAAATACTTCTGACGATTCAATTCCAAGGACAAGTTGCATTAGATCTTCTGGATCATCCATCACCGCATTGAGTGCAACTTTTATTTGCTCAATTTTGTGTTCTAACTTAATCCAAATCTGTGCTTCAACGGTCTCCAGATTGCGCAATGACAAAACATCAACTGGGTGTTTCTGCCCGATTCGATTCAACCGTCCGACGCGCTGATGTAGACGCATTGGGTTCCAAGGCACATCAACATGAATTAAGGTGTGGCAATTGTCTTGCAAGTCGATTCCCTCGCCACCCGCCTCGGTCGAAACGAGAAATCGAGCCTGGCCAGACAGAAATTGACTGCGGGCCGAAGTGCGCGGCAACCTCAATGTGATGCGCTGCCCGTCTGGTATCGGCACATCCGCCAATGCATCATCCCCGTTAATAAACACGACCGCCTGCTCCCCAAATTCCTTCATTAACAGAACAAGCAGCGCTCGTTGCGTTGCCTTATATTCGGTAAAAAACAGCACGGATCGATTGGCATAGTTACCTTTTAGCAACTGAATAATTTTTTTCAGTTTTGTCTCAACTGTGACCTGATTCGCCAAATCAAGTAATTCTTGCAGGCGGTCCTGTTCATTAGCCATCAATCCGACTGAACCCGACATCTCCACTAGGCTAGCTTGCAAGGCCGCTACCTCGTCATCGTTACCCATTTGCGTGGCTTGTTCTTGGGTCTGGATGAGCTGCTGAATATCCTTGAGTTTCGTGGATTTGCGACGCAGACCGTCCAACCGATTTTGCAAGGCCTGCTTAATTGCCGCGAGTGAACTCGAGGCAATTTTCTGCATCGCAATCAAAATTAACAAGATCAATCGGCTATCTTGATAGCCACGCGCACCCGCATACATTTGACCAGATGAAATAAACCC
>JAGWYZ010000357.1 GCA_018969115.1 Chloroflexota bacterium
TTTTCCAGTAATCTCATCGCGTCTAGCAGCCATTTCTACACCTCGAAAATAATTTGTTCCGATATAATTATGGCATTAGCATAGAGGCTAATCTGTGGGTTAAACTGTCAATCTAACTTGAACCATGCCGTGATTTCGATATTACATCCTTGGGGTTTGCCCCACAGTATTGAGAAAATACTGTAATTTCTCAATAAAGCAGGAAATAATCTATGTCAGACTTTTTACTCCGAGGCAATCTTGCCGATATTGACCCCGCCGTTGCCGAATTAGTGCAAAAAGAGCACGCCCGCCAATTTGACAAACTGATCATGATCGCCAGCGAATCATATGTGCCAGCCGCTGTACGCGAAGCTGAGGGCAGCGTATTCCAAAACATCTACGCCGAAGGCTATCCCGCCGAGCTAATGCGCACCCAAAACGAGGATGAGATCCTCGATGCCGATGCTCAATTGGCCTATTACCGCCGCAGCGCCGACCGCCGCTATTACAAAGGCGTAGAATATTGCAATATGATCGAGGCACTGGCTCAACGTCGTGGGGCAGAGGCCTTTTGCCCGCCCGGCATGACCCCCGAACAGCTCTATGTCAATGTGCAGCCCCTCTCAGGGGCCGTCGCTAACCTTGCGGTCTATCAAGCATTGGTGCAGCCTGGCGAAAAGGTGATGACACTCGATTTATTGCATGGCGGTCATCTCTCACACGGCAGCCCTGCCAATATTACCGGCATGCGCCAACAAGTAGTGCATTACCGCGTAAATGAAGAAACCGAGCGCTTAGATTACGAAGAAATGATGGAAATGGCACTGCACGAGCGCCCCAAAATGATCATCGCCGGCTTTACTTCATACCCCATTGCCCCCGATTGGCAAAGATTTCGTGCCATCGCCGATGCCTGCGGCGCAATTTTGCTGGCTGATATCGCCCATACCGCTGGCATGGCTGCTGCTGGCGTATACCCCAACCCAGTCGGCATCGCCGATATTACCAGCTTCACCACCCATAAAACCTTAATGGGGCCACGCGGAGCCGTCATCATCACCACCAACCCAGAATTAGCAAAAAAGATCGACCGCGCTGTTTTTCCGGGCTTGCAAGGCGGCCCCCACATGAACAAAGTGGCGGGTATGGCGACCATGTTCAAAATCGCCCAAACCCCACAATTTAAAGCGCTGCAACGCCAAATTGCTGCCAATGCCATTGCACTGGCCACTGGTTTTACGGCGAATGGGTTACACGTGGTGCACGGCGGCACCAACACCCACATGGTGTTGCTCGATTGCCGCACCATCGCTCAACACAACGGCGTGCCATTAATGGGTAACATCGCCTCACGCATCCTAGACATGGCCAATATTGTGTGCAACCGTAATACCATCCCCGGCGATAAAGATGCCAGCAAGCCCAGCGCCCTGCGTTTCGGCACAGCATGGGTCACTCAACGCGGCCTAAACGAAGCCGATATGCATGAAATTGCCAATGCCACCGCCTTGGTACTAAAGTCAGCCAAACCTTTCACACGCCAACTCAAAACTACTGTAGCCTATAATGCCAAGGTTGATTTTGCCGCCTTATTAGAAAGCACACGCCGCATCGACACCTTGCTCGCCAAGGCTGGGCGCGATATGGAAGTAAACCCTGCCAGCCGCCCACATTTATGGATTGAAAGTGATAGCGCGACTGCCTCAACCGCTGAGATCACTGCCCTAGAAATTGCAGGCAAAGAAGCAGGCAACTTCCTCAAGTCTGTCTTAGCCGATGACCCCAGCACGCTCGACGCTGGGGACCGTCTAAGCACAACCTTGTATGGGGCAGACAAAGCCAATATGGCCAATGTGACCGCCCTAAACATGGGCGCAAATTTCTTGTTGGGCGTGCCAAGTGCCCAAGCAAGTCACATCATCTCATGGTTACGTGCCTTGTCAGATGGCTACACACTGTTTAACAGCAGTGACCCCAACATCGGCGTACCCGGCCCCGTCACCATCTCTAATTTCGGCGCATTTAAGCAAACAGAATAAAGAGCCAAGATTCAAGAACCAAGATGCTTGCGCTTGAGAAATCGGGCTTCTAAAAGAAACTCGATTTCTTCTTTTTTGGTTCTTAGTTCTTAGTTCTTTTCTCTCCCTATGCTCGAATTTTTACTACAAGGTATCCCATTAGGTATCACACCAGCGGTGGTTCCTACCCCGTTTAAGTTGTTTTTGTTTGCATCAGTGCTCACCAGAGGATGGCGGCGGTCATTACCCATTACCCTTAGCCCGCTGCTCGCCGACTTTCCAGTTGTAGTATTGGTCTTGCTAGTATTGGGGCAAATTCCACCTTGGATTATCCCAATCTTGTCAGTGATCGGCGGATTATATTCACTATGGCTAGCGTGGCGCACCTTCAAACTCTCGCAACGCGGGCTGGAGTTAACCGCAAAAACCCAATCGTCGGTTCGTAACTTAATGCAATCACTCACATTAGTCTGGGTGAACCCGGGTGTATGGCTATTTTGGGCCTTGGTTGGCGGGCCAATTTTTTTGCGCGGCTGGGCGCAGTCACCACTTTACGCTATCGCCTTTACCGTCGGGATGTACGGCGTGTTTTTGCCCTTGCTTACCATCATCACCATCCTCATTGAAAAGGCAGGCGCAATTAACCCCCAAGCCAACCGTATCATGCTACTTATTGCCAGCATCGCGATGGCAGGGTTGGCTCTCTATCAAATTTGGACAGGCTTACAGGGCTAAGATTTAAGATGCAATGAACCAAGAGCCAAAATTCAAATTTAGAAATCGGGTTTCTAAGACAGTGTTTCTTAAAACAATTTTTCGCCGAAATCACTATCTCAGCGTTGTTATGGGGCGGCAAAGCCGCCCCATAACAACGCTGAGATAGTGATTTCGGCATTCGTTTTGTCTAAATATGCTCTCTGATTTG
>JAGWYZ010000079.1 GCA_018969115.1 Chloroflexota bacterium
CGTGCGGCGGCGGCGGCCAAGGCTGCATTTGCCCCTTGGCGCAAAATGCCAGCCAAACAACGCCGTGATTTATTGCACAAAATCGCCGACCGGATTGAAGCGCGGGCCGAAGAGATTGCGGTGTTAGAGTCGTATGATACCGGTCAAGTTATTCGTTTTATGAGTGCGGCGGCGACTCGTGGGGCCGAGAATTTTCGTTTTTATGCGGATCGTTGTGATCAAGCCACCCATGGCTTAGCGTTACCGACGATCGGCCAGATGAATTACACCGTGCGTCAACCCATCGGCCCCATTGGCGTGATCACACCGTGGAATACACCATTTATGTTAAGCACGTGGAAGATTGCACCAGCATTGGCGGCGGGCTGCACCGTGGTGCACAAGCCTGCTGAATGGAGCCCGATGACTGCTATGTTGTTGGCCGAAATTGCGCTAGAGGCTGGGTTGCCGCCCGGTGTGTTAAATGTGGTGAATGGTGTGGGTGAAAACGCAGGTAAGGCGTTGACTGAACACCCCGATATCAAGGCCATTGGCTTTGTGGGCGAGACGGTGACCGGCAGCAACATTATGCGGCAGGGCGCAGCCACGCTTAAACGGGTGCATTTTGAATTGGGCGGCAAAAACCCCGTTATTGTGTTTGCCGATGCTGACCTTGAGCGGGCATTAGATGCTGCTGTGTTTATGATTTATAGCCTGAATGGTGAGCGCTGCACCTCGAGTAGCCGCTTGCTGATTGAGCGCTCGATTTATGATGAGTTCACCAGCAAATTGGCGGCACGGGCTAAACGTATCAAAGTTGGGCATCCGCTTGACCCGCAAGCCGAGGTCGGCCCGCTTATTCATCCGCGTCATCTCGCCAAGGTGCAGGGTTATATGGATTTGGCACAACGCGAAGGGGTGACGATTGCTGCGGGTGGGGCGCAGCCCGCTGAATTGAGCAGCACGGGCAATTTTTTTGCACCAACCCTATTCACCAACGCTACTTGTGATATGCGCATCGCGCAAGAAGAAATCTTTGGGCCAGTGCTAACAGCGATTCCATTTGATAACGATGACGAAGCCTTGGCGCAAGCCAATAGTGTGAAATATGGTCTGACGGCTTATATTTGGACGCAAGATATCACCCGTGGGTTACGTTTTGCGCATGAGGTTGAGGCTGGCATGGTGTGGGTGAACAGCGAGAATATTCGTTATTTGCCAACGCCTTTTGGCGGCGTTAAATCGAGTGGTATTGGGCGTGATGGCGGCGACTATAGCTTCGATTTTTATATGGAAACGAAGAATATCGCGATTGCGTTAGAGGCACATAAAGTGCCGAAATTAGGGGTATGATGTATCGACATCGGGCTACAACTGTTCGATAAGCTCATCTGTCGTTATATCGATGTCACGTAATATTTGGGTGATTAAACCTTTGCCTAAGTTTTCGCCTTTATGAACTGGCACAACTGTTGTGCGTCCATCAGGGTGTCGATAAAAAACATGACTTCCTTTTTGACAAATTGCTTCAAACCCTAATTTCTCAAGCGCTCGACATAATTTTCGGGATGAGATATTGCCTAAAATGCTCATGTGGCAAACTCGAGTTGTTGAATACCAATAAATTTAAGCGGTGACTTTTTTGTCGATTCACGTTCTACTTCAAGACATAGTTCAATGGCTTCACGAATTCGAATCATGAGTTTATCTATATTCTTGGCTTGGGTATGACAACCTTGTAAGGCTGGGACGGAAGCAACATACATGCCATCTTCATCTTGTTCAATAATGACCAGATACTTTGCACTTGACGTATAGGTGATTTGTTCTGCTGGGGGTATCATACTTAAATAATTATACGTTTGTAGGGTGAGAAATAGCTTTTCAATTTAGTAACAAAGGTGTATCTTCATTGAAAGATACAATGAGAATTAAAAATGGCAAATGACAATATCTATACCCAAACCACAAGCAATACCGTTGCAAGTGCTTGCCCCGTAACTGGCTTGGGGGCGGCATTTCACCCGTTTGACAACCCATATTTGGCTGACCCATATCCATTGTTTGAGCAGGCGCGGCAGGGTGAGCCGGTATTTTATAGCCCCGAAATTAATCATTGGGTGATTTCTCGGTATGACGATATTAAGCGTATTTTTCTTGACCACGAGACCTATTCGGCGCGCAATGCCCAAACGCCAGTGACCCCTTGGCCACCCGAAGCCGCTGCTATGCTCAATGCCCAAGGCTTACGGTTGATGCCAAATTTGAGCAATAACGACCCGCCCGGGCATACCCGTGTGCGGGCGTTTGTCGGCGATGCCTTCACCCCACGCCGTATTCAGTGGATTGAGCCGCATGTGCGGCGGCTGATTACTGAGGCCATCGATCGAATGATCGGTTTGGGCAAAGCCGATTTGGTGAAGGAGTTGTTTTATGAGATACCGGCACGGGTGTTGTTGGTCTTTCTTGGCATACCAGATGCCGATGTAGCTAAAGTTAAAACATGGTCTGAGGGGCGGGCTTTGCTCACATGGGGCCGTTTGACCGAGGCCGAAATTGTGGCGCAAATTCCGTCGTTTATCGAATATGTGCGGTATTGCTATCAACTGGTCGATCATTTAGAGCAGCATCCGGGTGAAGATTACACCAGCGAATTGGTGCAAAAACTCAACGCTGAGCATCCCGAAGGGCTGAGTAAAGACAATATCGCAGTGGCGTTATTTGGTTTTTTAATGGCTGGGCACGAAACGACGACCAATCAATCGGGCAATGGCTTTCGCGTGTTGCTCGAAAACCGCGCAGCTTGGCAAAATTTGTGCGCCGATCAAACCCTCATCCCCCAAGCGATCGAGGAAATTTTGCGTCATCAATCGAGTGTCATCTCGTGGCGGCGTTACACCACGAAAGAGGTTGTTATTCAAGGCCAAACCATTCCCAAAAATTCACAATTATTATTGTTGTTGGGCGCTGCCAATTATGATGACGCGGTGTTTGCGCATGGCGAGCAGCTCGATTTGCAGCGCAAAAACGCCCGTCAGCATTTATCGTTTGGCTTGGGCATCCACTATTGTTTGGGTGCACCCTTGGCGCGGCTCGAATTGAAAATCTTTCTCGAAGAGATGACGCGGCGTATGCCGTCGTTGCGCTTGGTCAAAGATCAGACCTATCGCTATTCGCGCAATACATCGCATCGTGGGCCGTTGTCGTTGTGGGCCGAGTGGGATGTTGAGTCATAGTCGTTGACATTCGTAATCGTTACGTGTAAAATCGTAGTAGCTATGAGTGAAGTTGTTTACCCGCTTGCCGATGACTCTATTCGAGCCATTACAAAATTACTCGAAGGCCCAGACCCATATTTGTCGCTAAAACAAGCGTCAGATCAAGTTGGTATTCCGTTATCGACCTTGAGTGATGCCGTGCGTAGCAAACGTGTGCCGGCGTTGGTCATGCCCGACAAACGTCATTATGTGCGGCGTTCTGTGATTCAAGCTTATGCCAGACAATCGATGGATGCTTTAGAGCATCAACTACAGGCAAGATTGGTCGAAGCTGGCTTACTTACCACGATCAAAGCCAAGTCAAAATCACCATTAACGCCCTTCAACCCAGTAAAAGTAGCAGGGAAGCCTGTCTCAGAAACATTGCTAGATGATCGTGGAGCATGAGTCGTCATATGGATGCTTTTTATTTTGATTCAAGCACTTTTGTTAAGAATTATATTTTTGAAGACGGGAGCGCTTGGGTTAATCACATCCTCAATCGTCCTGATGTCTTGTTTTACACGATTGTGTTGACGAAGGTAGAAGTCATTTGTGCCTTTAATCGAAGATTATTGCCGCAGCTTGCGCATGATCTTTCGCACAATTTTTTAGTTGATCTAGAAAATAAATTTCAAGTGCTTGAGTTAAACTCGAAAATAGTTGATCTTGCAATGCAACTCGGTGCAAAATATAAATTGCGTGGTTATGATGCAATTCAGTTGGCAAGTGCGAAGCTGATTGCCCAAAACATTTCGGCTTTTACGCCCCTAACATTTGTGTGCGCCGATGAGCATTTGTGTAAAAGCGCTAGGCAAGCCGGTTTGAATACCGAAAACCCTAATCATCATGGAGCCGAGTTGTCATCGTCATCCATTGCTTAGTAAGATGCAAAGATAAACATGCTTTAATATCCAAAATTTATGAGTGACATTAACACCAATTGGCAACAACCAGCCTTTAACATTGTTCGCTGCGGTCATATTGAACTGGTGGTGACGGATTTGGCCCGCTCACGCGCATTTTATGTTGATACGCTGGGTTTTGTGGTGACAGAAGAAAGCGCTGATGTTATTTACTTGCGGGCCTACGAAGAGCGCCAACATCACAGCCTTAAATTGCGCCAAGGGTCAAAGGCCATGATTGGGCATATTGGCTACAAAGTGTGGTCAGAGGCGCATTTAGATGCGCTAGCGGCACATTTTGTGGCATTGGGTTGCCAAACACAGTGGGTGAATGGAGTCGAGGCCGGGCAAGGCCGTGCATTGCGCGTGCGCGATCCGCTGGGGTTTAACACCGAGTTTTATTATGACATGCGCAATGTTGAATGGATGATGCAACAATTTCATCTGTATCGCGGGCCGCATATTTTGCGTATCGATCATTTCAATTTGCATGTGCCAGATGTGGCGGCGGGTTATGAATATTACCGCCAACTTGGCTTTCGTTGCTCTGAATATGCGGTAGCAGACCCGCCCGAGGTGGGTTTGTGGGCGGCGTGGATGTATCGTAAGCCCGGCGTACATGATGTGGCGCTGACCAATGGTTATGGCCCACGACTGCATCACGTGGCGTTTTGGTTGCCAGAGTCGGCGGCGATTTCGCGTTGTTGCGATATTTTGGCGGCGGCTGGCTACAAAGACAGCATCGAACGTGGGCCGGGGCGGCATGGCCTGAGCAATGCCTTCTTCTTATATGTGCGTGACCCGGATGGACACAGAATCGAGTTTTATACCAATGACTATTACACCGGTGACCCCGATTTTGAACCGGTGCGCTGGGTGTTAAGTGACCCCAAACGCGCTACGTTTTGGGGCAGTTATGCCCCGCGCAGTTGGTTCGAGGAATCATCGGTAGTGACGGATGGCGAGAATGGCACGATGCCATTGACTGCGCCTAAGTTTGCGCCCAAGCCGGTGGCGGTGAATTAAAAATGTCTCCCGACCCTACCAGTCTAATTGTTTTTGCCATCGCCGTGACCGGCCTTACCATGTTGCCGGGCGCAACCACGATGTTAGTGATACGCCGCGTGATCGCCGGTGGGCAACGCGCCAGCATCATGACCGTGATCGGCGGCAGCGCCGGGGTGTATGTTCATGCCATTGTGGCCGCATTGGGTTTGTCTATCATTTTTCAGCAAAATGAGACATTGCGGATGACGGTGCGTTGGGTGGGTGCAATTTATCTGGTTTGGCTGGGGGCAAAATCGCTGATGCGGGCTTGGCAAGGCATAGCGCGTGTTAATCTTACGCTTAACCCCATCAACCCCCAAAATAAAACCCATTGGGAGGCCTTTGTTGAGGGGTTGATTACAGTGTTGCTCAGTCCCGAGGCGGCCTTGTTTTACCTCTCGGCGTTGTCACAATTTATTGAGCCGGGTGAATGGGTGTTGGGCAAGGCTATCTTGCTCGCCAGCATTCATACCTTGGTACGTTTGATTTGGTATAGCTTGTTATCGGCCTTTGTTAGACGCATCATTATTTTGCTCAGCCGCCCATTGATGCAACGTGGGATAGAAGCGATGTCGGGGATATTGTTGATCGGTTTTGCCTTACGCACCGTCATGAATGGGCCCTAATACGCGGGTAAAATTCCCCCCTAATCATGTCTGACTGGAACCCTAACCTTTACCTCAAATTTGCCAATGAACGCACCCAACCTTCGATTGACTTAATTTCACGCATCGCGCTGGCCCAACCTGCGCAGATTGTCGATTTGGGGTGTGGGCCGGGCAACAGCACCAAGGCATTGCGCCAACGCTGGCCGACGGCGCATATTGTCGGTGTAGACAATTCGCCAGAGATGATTGCCGCCGCGACTAAGGCTGACCCAAATGGCCATTGGCAATTGGCCGATTTAAGCACGTGGCAGCCCGATGCGCCTTTTGATTTGGTTTTTTCAAACGCTACCTTGCAATGGGTGAAACATCATGATACGCTCATGCCACGATTGCTGCAAATGGTTGCGGCAGGTGGGGCATTGGCGGTGCAAATGCCCGACACCAGCGGCTTGGGGATGCCGGTGCGGCATATTTTGGCGCAGGTAGCCGATTTGCCGCAATGGCGGGCGCGGGTTGCCACTGCCAAAGGCACAACCCATACCGAGCGCCCAGCTTTTTATTATGACATTTTGCGCCCACACTGTCGTCATTTAGAATTGTGGGAGACCGAATATAACCATGTGCTTGATAGCGCCACCGCCATTGTTGAATGGATCAGCGCGACCTCGTTGCGCCCCTATTTAGATGCGCTTGATACTGAAACACATCGCCAAGAATTTTTAGCCGAGATGGTGCAGCGGGTGGCTGAGGTTTATGGTACACAATATGATGGTAAAGTATTGTTTCCGTTTCGGCGTGTGTTTTTTATTGCATATCGTTAGGACCATAGCATAAACCTCTGAGCATAAACCTCGGAGGTCTTAGCGCAGTTTGCGGCTAAAACGACAAGCTGCACTGAGACCTCCGAGGTTTTAGCGACTTGATCGCAATTTATAAAGAGATAACCTTATGAGCGAAATCCAAATTGCCGACATTAAAATTGGCTTTAGTGGGGCCGATATCCCCGATTCCAACGTCATTAATACCTGTGTGCATTGTGGCCTATGTTTACCCACTTGCCCTACTTACCGCATGACTGGCTCTGAGTTAGCCTCGCCGCGTGGGCGTATTTATTTGATGAAAGGCGTAACTGAGGGGCGTATTTCGATGACAGATGATACATTTGTCGAGCAAATGGGGTTATGCCTAAATTGCCGCGCTTGCGAAGCGGCCTGCCCCAGCGGCGTAATGTATGGTGGCATTCTCGAAGCCAGCCGTGCACAATTGCAACGGGTGAAGGAGGAGGGGATAAAAGAGCAAGGGCTGAAAGAAGCATCTTCACAAGTGCACCCTTCATCCTTTAACCTTCAGCCTTCTTTAAAAATGGGTTTGGTCGAGCGCAGCCTACGCAGGGTAGTGTTTGGCAGCTTGTTTAAGAATATGGCGATGTTTCGTGCATTTTCGTGGACGATGAAGGCTTATCAAAAGACGGGTTTGCAAAGCCTTACCCACAAATTGGGTGTGTTGCGGTTGATGAAAATGGAAGATGCCGAGCGCATGTTGCCGCGCATCAGCGATCAATTCACCGTGCCCAAAGGCCAAATTTATAAGGCCGAAGGTGAGCGCAAATATACCGTTGCCTTGCTTAGTGGTTGCATCATGAGCACAGCTTTTGCCCAAGTGCATGAGGCCACCATTCGCGTGCTCAACAAAAACGGCTGTGATGTGTTGTTGCCCGAAGGCCAAGGTTGTTGCGGCGCGTTACATGTGCATGGCGGTGATCTTGACGGGGGGCGCGAGCTGGCGCAGCGCAATATCGAGGCATTTGAAAAGCAAGGGCTAACCAAACTGGATGCCATTATTGTGAATGCGGCGGGCTGTGGCAGCACGATGAAAGAATATGGGCATTTGTTGCATGATGATACGCAATGGCAAGCACGTGCCGAAACATTTGTGTCAAAGGTGCGCGATGTGCACGAATTTTTGGCTGGCATCGAGCTGAATCGCAAAGACCTCAAACCACTCAATATTAAGGTGACATATCAAGAGCCGTGTCATATGGCGCATGCCCAACGCTTGACGGCCCAACCGCGCAAATTGCTCAAGGCCATCCCGCAACTACAATTGGTCGAGATGTTTGAGAGCGCCATGTGTTGCGGCAGCGCGGGTATTTATAACCTGACCCAACCCGAAATGGCCGCTGATCTTGGCGCCCGCAAGATCGATAATGCGTTGGCGACCGGTGCGCATATTATTGCCACCGGCAACCCGGGTTGTGCGTTGCAGCTTGCCGCTGAGCTAAAAAAACGTGGCAAAGAAGTACAAGTCCGCTATATCGTCGAATTGTTGGCCGAATCGTATGGAAAATAGGCTGAATGGTTGATTAGTTGACTAATGACATACAAATCAGGAGCATCAATCAACCATTTAACTATTCTCTCCCTTTCATTGGGTAAAATCCACGCAATGAAAACACATGTCCCCGCGTCGGCGGCGGTATCGACCCAAGATACCACTCGCATCGACGATACGCGCATTCGCGCTGTGCGCCCATTAATTACCCCAGCCCTATTACAAGAATGGTTGCCGATCCCCCCCATCACCGAGCAATTGGTTGAGCATAGCCGCGCTGCCATTTCGCGCATTTTGCATGGCGATGATGACCGATTGCTGATTGTGGTTGGGCCATGCTCGATTCACGATCATGACCAAGCGCTCGATTATGCCCAACAACTAAAGACTCAAGCCGAGGCATTAAAAGATGATTTGTTAATTGTGATGCGGGTATATTTTGAAAAGCCGCGCACGACGGTTGGTTGGAAAGGCTATATCAACGACCCTCATCTCGACGGTAGCTTTGCCATTAATGAGGGCCTTGAGCTGGCACGTAAGGTGATGTTAGATGTGTTGGCGCTCGGTTTGCCGGTTTCGACCGAATTTTTAGATTTGCTCAGTCCACAATTTATCAGCGATTTGGTGAGTTGGGGCGCGATTGGTGCTCGCACCACCGAGAGCCAAACTCATCGCCAACTTGCCAGTGGCTTGTCGTGCCCAGTTGGTTTTAAGAATGGCACTGATGGCGGGGTGAAGGTGGCGGCAGATGCCATTTTGGCGGCTCAAGCCCCCCACGCCTTTATCGGCATGACCAAAATGGGCCAAAGCGCCATTTTTGAGACCCGCGGTAATCGTGATTGTCACGCCATTTTGCGTGGTGGCAAACGCCCCAATTATTCAGCGGTCGATGTCGATGCCGCTTGCGCCATTCTCAAAGCTGCTGGGCTGCGTGAGCAGGTGATGATTGATACCTCGCACGCCAACAGCAGCAAACAGCACCAAAAACAAATTGAGGTGGCGGCTGATGTAGCCGGGCAAATTGCTGCCGGTGATCGCCGCATTACCGGTTTGATGATCGAAAGCCATTTAAACGAAGGCCGCCAAGATATTGTGCCAGGGCAACCGCTTAAATATGGCGTGTCGGTGACCGATGCCTGTATCAGTATGCCGCAAACCATCCCCGTTTTGCAATCACTCGCGCAAGCCGTGCAAACGCGGCGATCCAAATAGTGCTAAGTGCTAAGTAAGAAGTGCTGAGTCCTGAGCGCTGAGTCCTAAGTTTTCGCATTTTGAACACTCAGCACTCAGGACTCAGCACTTAGCACTATTTCGATTTGATTGCGGTCTGAGGCAGTGAGGGTGATGTCGAGCGCGTTGATGGCCGGTTGCAAATGCGCTGGTTTGCGAGGGCCGATGATGGGCGCGGTCATCATCGGGTGCGACATGACCCAAGCCAAGGCCAGCGATGCCATATCGCTGCCGCGTTGGGCGGCGTGTTGCGCCAAATTTGCCAACCCTCGATAGGTGGCATCATTTAACAAGCGTTCATAAGGTTCTGGGCGTAATGTCATGCGTGAGCCAGTGGGGAAGGGTTGCCCTGCCAAATATTTGCCGGTTAGCCAGCCACCCGCTAACGGGCTGAATGGGGTGTAGCCGAGGTGCTGATCGGCGAGCAATGGGAACAACTCGCGCTCATCGGCACGGTCGAGTAGGCTGTATGAATTTTGCACCCATTCAAAACGTTGCCAATGGTATTTGTCGCTTAGCCACAGCGCTTTGGTCATGAGCCAAGCGGGCATATTCGACGCGCCGATATAGCGTGCTTTGCCAGCGTGAACAAGGTCATTTAAGGTGCTTAAGGTTTCTTCGAGCGGCGTGCTGGGGTCTGGCTCATGAATGAGATACATGTCGAGATGATCGACCCCTAAACGGCGCAGACTGGCATCAATTTGGCGAAAAATATGCCGCCGCGACAAGCCGCGATCATTTGGGCCGTCGCCCACTGGGTTAAACACCTTGCTGCTCAGAATGATTTGGTCGCGCACCCGTTGCCCTTTGCCGCGCAGCCAATTACCGATATATGTTTCACTGGCCCCACCGCCATAGGCATCGGCGGTGTCGAATACAGTGATGCCCATTTCCCATGCGGCATCCATAATGGCGTGTGCTTGCGCCTCATTTTCGCCTTTGCCAAAAAAGGCGGGTGCGCTGCCGATACCGCCAAAATTGCCGCAGCCTAAAATGACGCGGCTGACTTTGAGGCCAGTGTGGCCTAATGGAACGTAGTTCATTTGCGTAAATTTCGTAAAATCGTCGAGCCATCGTTAAAACCGAGTGGCACAAATACTTGCAGGGTGTAAATAAAGAAATTAAGATAAAACAAAAATTGAATGATGAGTGGAATTGCGCCGCTCATGCCGCTGGTCAGGCACATGAAGATGAACATGACGACCGACAAGATGAGGCTGGTGATCGGCCTGCCCAAGGCGTGGCAAATGTGGATGTTGGGCGGCAAGGTTGGCTCATTGCTTGGGTAAAGTGACCGACCTAATACCCAAAAATGTGACACCAGTCATCGGGTAGCCAACCATGCCTGCTGCTGAAGCATGACCATGTTGATGCCAAAATTCTGATAGCCAAAATAAGGCCGTCGCTACAATTGCACCCAACACCGCTTCGATGATCGATAACCCAAATACGATATTGCCAAGCAGTGCCAAAATTAAGGCCACAACCCCTGTGCAAATTTGTGTCGATGGTTCTGCATTTAATTTTAAGCCGCCAAGGGTTCCGAGTGAAGGGGTTTTCATATTTTTTGAGTGCAAAGTGAAAAGTAGAAAGTGCAAAGTAGTGAATGTTTTTTACTTTACACTTTCTACTTTACACTTTTTACTTTTCACTTTGCACTTTCTCCACCACATTGACCAAGGTAGCAAGTGGTTGTGCACCAGAAACATAGTATTTGTCGTTAAAAATTAAGGCTGGCACGCCTTTCAAGCCATATTCGGCAGCAGTTTGAATATCATCGCTGACCTCTTGGTCATAAACCGGGTCAGTTAATGCAGCTAAAAATGCCTCACGGTTTAACCCAATTTCAACGGCATGATTGGCCAAATTATCTAAATCATCAATCTTTTCGGCTTGGGTCCAATAAGCCGCTAGCAAATTAGCATGATATTCTTTGCCTTTGCCCATGTGTTCGGCATATTTTGCACCAATTAATACCGGACGGCTATTCATGCCAAATGGGCCGGGGTTCATAATAATGCCATAGCGTTCTTTGGCGGTGGCGTGTAATTGCGGTCTACCTGCTTCGATACGTTTGCGATATTCGGGTGAGATGGGTGGGGCGCCAGCCGGACGTAGCTCATATGAGCGCCATCGCACTGTTACGCCATGAGATGCTTCGAGCTGCTCCAAACTGGAGGCCACGAGAAAACACCATGGTCACGCAAAATCGGACCAAACATCGATATGAACTGGGTTTGACATGTTGGCTATTATAGAGCCGTGAGCCATGAGCTTTGAGCTTTGAGCTTTGAGCCACAAGTATGACTCGTGACTAATGACTCACGGCTCATGGCTCAAAGCTCATGGCTCACGGCCTCAAAAGCTTATCGCCTCAACATATTTTGCGCTGCCGTCACGCAGCCAGCCATCGAGCTGGGCTTGGTCTTTGAGTTGTTGCCCACGCACCCGTGGCACGGCGATGAACCCACAAGCGAGGTCTGGCAAAGCGCTCATGTCGCTCCACAGCTTTTCCCACTGTGCTACCGGCAAAATATCTTCTTGTCCATGCCCCCAGCGCTTTTTAACATCTTTAAGCGTAATATAAGTTGGCATACGCTGGGCGAGTGCACGCACGGCCTCATCGATGCGGGCGCTATTACCCAAGTCGGTGCGGGTTAGGCCAAATGTATTTAGCAGCCCGTCGATGCTGATCCATGTGGTCATCGAGTTGTAATATGACAACTTAAACTCATCTTCTTCACGCGGCATCGCCAGTGATTCAACAATACGCAATTGCCCATCGACCCGCGCCAATCCGCCGCCGCGATCTTCAATTAGGCGCTCGATCACCTCAAATGTGAGTGTTTTGTGATTGGCGATGTGCCAACCCAATAACGCCGCATCGACATTTGCCCCCACTGTGTCGATGTTGTGCAACATCAAATATTTTAGATTGGGGTGATCATTGAGCAAACGCAGCAATATGCCGTTGCGCAGCATATTTGGCACTTCGGGCCAATGCCCAACCGGATGTAGACATTGCTGTGGCACATTGTCGGTGTAATCATTGGCCTCGCCGCTACTTTGTGCCCAATGAATGAGCGCCGTGTGCAGGCTGGTGCGCATCTTTTGGGCTTGCTCATCTAACAATTGTTGCGGCACTTCTTCATAGGCAAAGCGCAAATCTCGCGTCATTGGCACCATGCGCAAACCCACCGAGCGCCCGGGCGACAGATAAATCTCAGTTGATTGCTCATCTAGCCCTAGCGCAGCTTTAATTGGCGCATGGGTGGCATAGCTGGTGGTGAAAATGTGAGGGAGGGTGGCATTCATTTGGGCGGCTACTTTTTGCGTTTTAGCCAAGTGCACCTCGATAAATGAGCGGTGCCGCCCACCTAATTTGCAAAATGGGTGTAGCGCTTTCACAACCCCCGCACCTTGTGTCCAGCGGCTACCGGCTCCGGCAGCCAAAGTTACCACCGCAACCTCGCCATTTTGAATAGCTTTGCGCCCGATTTCGGCCAGCGCAACGTTTAAACCGAGTGTGGCATCGGCGACATCGCCGGGCTGCACATCTTCGATATGGCTGCGGATCGGCAAGCGATTTTGGGCCAAGCCAATACGCCCCGCTCGCAGGTCTTCACGGATATGCTCATGTTGCACCCGATCAAAGCCATATTCTTGCAAAAGCTGATGGAGGGTGGGGGCGTTGGTATTTGGGTTTGTACTGTGGCTGGCGCGTGGCACCAGTCGATCAAATACAGCTTGAATTGCACCGCTAAAGGCTGGGTCGCTTTGGCAAGCTTGGGCAAATTGGTCAAGCTCGGCGCGGCGAGCGCTGCTTAATTGGTCGCGGTTGCGCTTGACCAACGCCGGAACTGTGAGCGCGTAATAGCGACGTGGCATCAAGGCCGGTTTTGGCCCGGCTCCGATGGTATCGCTCAATAACTCGGCATACGTGCCGCGTTCATTGATGGCAAAATCATAAACGACTGGCTCCATCGCAAAGGGCAGGGCGTGTTGCATTTCGCGTTTGGTTTCTTGCATAATCTGCAATAGTTCATCTTTGGCGCGGGCGTGTTGGGTGGGCGACACAATAAATCCCATACCGCCGCCCGACATACCGCCCAACATCCAAAATCCCCAGAAATCAGCGCCAAAGGCAGCCTTAGCGCGGGCAATGATGCGCTCGGTGAAGGCATTGCTGGCCCAAGGGATGATGGTTTGTAACGGGCCAAAAAAGTTGTGGGTGGTGGCGTTGCCAAGCGCATGGGGTAATTCGGGGGTGGCGGGGTTTTGTAATAGCGCCAAAATCTCATTCAAAACTACCCCCGCTTGTTGCCGTGCCACCCATTCGGCCTCGCTGCGCAGCAAATATTTTTCAGTCACCATCTCTAAAATTGGTCCAACATTTTGGGCCATGCCGCCATGCACCAACACAAGGCTGTTTTGTAAGTGCTCGGCTAGGGTGGGCTGGCTTGATGGGGCTGTTGGCTGCGGTGCTTGGGCGTTCAAGAGGGTGTGGCGTGGTAATAAGCGCCCGCGGCTGATGCCAAATTCGGGGTCATCTGAGGTGGCAAATGCGCCTTCGATCAATTTTGCGCCCGGCCAAACGCCGCCGCTGTCTTGCCAGCCGCCGCCTGAGCCGGCAATCCATTCGCCCAAAATGGCACGCGCTGCTACCAAGCGGCGCTCATCTTCGGTCAATTGGCCGGTGAGTGATTGGGTTTGCCCAGTGGCGCGCATACATACACTAATGAGGCAGGCCAGCAAATTGGTTGACACTGCCAACCGTGAGCCTTTGGGGATGTCATTGACTTGGCTGACAAGCTCTAGCCCCATACCCGGCCCCACCACACGAGTCAGCAATTCGGCCAGGTTTCCATCTGACCCTTCAAGACCCGGCGGCACAATGCCCGATGCAATGACGGCAGCCTTGAGCAGCCCTAAATAATCGCGGGCAAAGTCAAATACTTCGCTTAAGCTTGTAATGTCTGCAGTGGTGTCAAGGTCTACGCTGGTCAGCCGCAAGATAGGCTCGGAGATGACACGCAGATAGGCTTCGACTGGTGGGCGTGGTTTGGCAGCTTGGCCTGCTTTGTGCACGCTCAGGTCAATCGAGATATTGATGACTCGTGCACCTTCGGGGTAATCCATGCCTAAGAAGAAAATATCGCTCCAACCACTGTGCGATAAATCCATCCGCACTGGTGTGCATTCGCGCAAAATGGGTGCGGGGGTGTTGGGGGTCGTGTTGTGTAATTCGGCCCGTAGGCGCAAGGGTTGATCGGCTGGGTGACCCATGCGAAACATCCATTGATTGCCGCGCACGGTGCGCACACTATGCCGCACTTGGTCGGCCAAGGTGCGAAACGCCAGCCGATGATAGGCTGATGCAAGTGCGCTTGAGATGGCGGGGTTGCTGCCGTTGGTCGATTGGGCGGCTAAAAACAGATCAATGGCTTCGTCGAAACGCCGGCTCAGTAAATGTTGGTAGCCCGAATAAGGGATTTGGACGGTATGTTGGGCTTTGGCCGATGGTGTTTTTTCGCGGGCAAATGCGGCAGGCAAATGAAACCGATGAATGGCGTATAAGAAAAATAACGCTCGCACCCGTGCATATAAATTGGTGTTTTGCCGTCTAAATTGATCGAGTTGTTCGCATTCATGTAACAATTCGGCAACGCTGGCGTTTTGACAAACGCCGTCAAGTGATTGATTTCGCACGGCAGGGTCTGCCGAGGTAATGATGGGGATGAGTCGGGACAGAATCGGCATAATGATCAACTGAAGTTACTTTATCCAGCCAATAACTCAACCAATTGGGTGAGCACCATATCGCGATCTTTGCCATTCAGCGCCAGCGCCAATTGCGCGTTGAGCAGGCCATAGGTTGGGCCAATATCGTAGCGGCGGCCTTGCACCTCATAGGCTAAATAGCGCTCGCGTTGGGCCAAAATTGCCAGCGCCGATGAAAGTTGAATCGGTTGTGACGATTGCATTTGGCCTTCGAGCAACTGCATAATGACGGGGGGTAGCACATGCATGCCAAAAAAGCATAAAAAATGTCCGGCGCGTAAACCTGACACCCATAATTTTTGTTCGGCTTCGGTCGGCGATGGCTTTTCTAAGACTTGATCAACTTGGTAAAGACCGCTTTGCTCCGCCACCCGTTTGCCGCCAATAGCCCCATAGTTTGGCAAAAAGGCCTCGCGGGTGGCCTGTACTGCCGATACAGCACATTCATTGGCCTTTGCAATATCGACCAGTTGCTGGGCGCAGGTTTTGGCTGTGGTGTTGCCATTGTTTTTTTGGCTAATGGGCAAATGATCGCTGACTAAATGCAAAAAAGGGTCAGCACCAACGAAGGCTTTGGCGCAACATAAAGCATAGCCATAGCCACGGGGTTGGTCTTGCGGTATGAAGGTGATGTGGTTACGATAAGTGCTGAGCGCTTGGGCATAAGTGGCATCATCACCCGGGGCAATCACAATGCCAATATCATTCACCCCTGCACTTAACGCCTCTTCGACTAAAATTTGTAGTGCCGATTTACGCACTCCGTCACGGTCCACCAATGTTTGCATCGGCAATGAGCGTTGGGTTGGCGATGCGGCTGTAATGACAGATTTTTTAATAAACATAGTTAGTGAGTGATTTTTGTAAACAGTTGTTGACGGGTTCCAGAACGCAAAATAGCGCTGGGCAATGATCGCCCTAAAAAGGCCTGCATTTTGTGCGAAGCCTCACAAACCCCTTCGATATTGATACCCGTTTGAATGCCAATTTCGTGGCACAGATTTACCACATCTTCTGTCGGCACATTGCCCGTGCCACCGACCATAATTGGGCAACCGCC
The DNA here is from genome assembly GCA_018969115.1 of Chloroflexota bacterium. Lineage (GTDB taxonomy): Bacteria > Chloroflexota > Anaerolineae > J036 > Brachytrichaceae > AQU-03. The sequence goes on from JAGWYZ010000079.1 coordinate 16,199, forward strand.
TAGCCCACCCAACGATGAATCAAAGCTGTCGATGCCACATTCCAGTGCCGCAAATAGATTGGCTAACCCCAAGCCGCGTGTGTCGTGAATATGCATTGAGAAATGCACATTTGGCAATTCGGTTTGCAAACGGCGCATCATACATTTAACCTGAACCGGGTTGCCAGTGCCAATTGAATCGGCGATGCCGATATTGGTGATGCCTTTGGCAGCGAGTTGATGCGCGATGCCGACCGGTGTATCTTCGGGTACATGCCCTTCGAATGGGCAGCCAAAGGCCAATGCGATGATGACCTCAAAGCCCATACCCGCCGCGCTGCTCATGTGAATGATGTCATCGCAGGCCAAAATTGATTGCGCCACTGACATGCCAACATTGCGTTGGTTATAGGTTTCGGTCACGCAAATGACTAAACGCACCGAATCACATTTGGCATCGATGGCGCGTTGTGCGCCTTTGGCATTGGGTATGAGCGCCGTGTAGTGGGTGCTAGGCTGCCTCTTAACCCGCGCCAACACTTCAGCACTGTCGGCCATTTGTGGGATGACTTTGGGGTTGACAAAGGAGGTCGCTTCGATGCGCCGCACTCCCGCTGTGACGAGGTTGTCGATGATTGCTACTTTTAGGTCGGTTGGGATGAAGGTCTTCTCCATCTGAAACCCATCGCGTGGGCCAACTTCGACAATGGTAACGTTTGAAGGAAACATGTTAAGAGTAGATAGTTGAGAGTTAAGGGTTGAGCGTTGAGGGTTAAAAGTTAGTTCTCTCAACTCTTAACCCTCAACGCTCAACGCTTATTGTCTGGATGGATTTAACCGTAATACCTGCACTTCGACCAAGGCATGATCTTTGAGCCAGCGGCGAACGCCGACCAGATTGCCGGTTGCTGCGTCAAGAATTTCCATCATTTCGAGTGATTCACCATTTGATTGATGTGCTTCGACTTCTAGCCCCCAACTGGTATGCTTGGCAATGCCATTGAGATTGCCTGTAACACGCCAACGCTGGCCTAGCGGCTCAAACCGCACCTCGTGACCACCAGTTTCGCGCCAATTCATATCATCATACAAGCGTTCATATGCCGCTTCGCTTTGTTGGCTGCCGTCGGGCAAAAAGCTGCGTATCACCCCTTTCCATTTGCGCCAAACATCATGGGGTTGGTAAGGTGGGGCCAAAACTGGAAAATAGCCATTAAATAGATCTTCTTTGTCGTCAGAAGTGAGCGATTCTTCCCATGTTTCATCTTGTTCAGCAATCCCAATGATGTTGGCAATCATTTCGCCCGCATTATAAAATTTGCCGCCGGTTAGCTGACGCTGAGGGGCGAGTTTGCTATTGGGGTTGATAACAATACCAAATGACGAGAAATTATGCCCGAAACGCGGCCATAGCCCACGCCCCGTGATCACGCCATCACCCCAAGACAACCCAGTCCCCACCACATCGGGGCCATGATATCGTCGTACTCGGCCATCGACGCTCAACTCAAACACCCATTCCCCTGCAAAATCTGCCATCGGGTGTCCATTTAAGGCTTCGTCTGGCTTCATATGTTGGGTCACGCGAATATTGCCGTTTTCGAGCTTTTCGAGAATGCGAATTTGTTGAATGACACCGACAAAAGTGCTATCTGGTTGAAATACATACTCGCTGACGCGCCACGCGCCAAGAAATACGTGGTTGGGGTTTACATTCGGGTTCATAGGTTTCGTAATGCTAAGTATAGCTAGACCAAGCAGGA
>JAGWYZ010000358.1 GCA_018969115.1 Chloroflexota bacterium
ATAGTCACATCGACATACTTCTTTATTAATATGACACTATCAAATTATGTTTTCAAGATAAACGCCTTCGAGCCTCTTGGCCCAGCCGGCAGTTTAGCTTCGGGGAGGCGCGGTGGGTACTGCACTTGATTTGGGGTTGGAGTGGCAAGATAATTTTCCATGACCCGAATGCCACTTTCAACCATATCATGAGTTTTACTAAAATCGCCCAGTTGAATGTTGGGAAAATCATATAAAGGCACATGGTGTAGTGTCACACCCGGGGTATTGGCGGCTATTTCAGCTTCGCGTAGCGAATTGCGATATAAGATTGGGCGAATGGCATAGGTTTGATACATTAACACTCCCGATGGTGGGATGGCAGAGTCGATGACGCTAGCGATATCGAGTGCCCAGATTTCGGTAGCGCCTTTGGCGAGGGCGACCTCTACTGGCAATGCCGACACCACGCCGCCATCGACAAACACCTCACCATGATGATGGGTAGGGCTAAACCAACCTGGCACGGCGGCGCTGGCCACCACCGCATCAGCAATAAAGGCATCGGGGTCATCGCCATAAACATAGAGGGTGTGGCTCATGAGATGGGCGATGGTGATATAGAGCGGAATTTTGAGGCTGCCAAAGCGCTGTTTATCGGGCGGCAACACGCGGTGGCGAATATCATCGTGCAACGGACGGTTGTTGACGATATAGTCTTTGCCACGTACCATGCGCATAAACGCGGTGGCCGCACCAACATAAATCAAATTGCGCTTGCCAGCCCGCACCCACAGCCGCTCCATTTCGTGGGTTTGTTTGATGGTTGGCGATACCGCCAAACTTGCGCCATTGATCGCCCCTGTCGATGTTCCAACGATCAGGTCTGGCATAATGCCGCGTTCCATCAGCACGCGCAAAGCCCCAACCTGTAATGGCCCTCGATTTCCCCCGCCGCTTAATACAAATGCTCTCATTTTTTAGTGCTGAGTGCCGAGTGCCGAGTGCCAAGTTTATTTTTCTCAGCACTCAGCACTCAGCACTTTTATTTTGTTTTGGGTTTTAACAACCAATAGTCAAATCCATTCATTTTGGTGGATGGGTATTGTCGATCATAGTTTTTGCCGATTGCTTCAAGCACGTCTGGCGGATAAAACTCCGCCTTTAAGATCACAAGTCCGAAGCGCCGCTCATTGATCATCATTATCATCTGGCGCGTATCAAGCGTATTATTTTTGGCTAAATTATAAAGTTGGGTGGGATTTGTCACCACATCTTTGTCCGCCCGCAGCGTAATCATGGCCTCTTCGCTCCACACTGGGCCATTCACACTTTTGGCAAATTGCACCAGCCGCTCAGCTTCGATCAGGTCTTGAGGCGTAAGCAGATGCCCCAGTTGGGTGTAGCCGACGCTATCGTAATAGGGATATGACGAATAAGACGATTGCCCGCTCACACCCAACACCGTTGCTACAACGCTAAAAATACGACCCGATGTTGGCAAATGCAAATTGAGTGCCGCTTGCCACAAGAAAATGAAGCTAGAAAACAAAGGGATTAAAGATTGGAAGGCATCACTATGCCCAATCTTTAATCCTTGCTCCCTAATTCTTAATAACAACTTAGCGGTTAGCACACACGCGGCGGCAATGGCGGCGATGAGATAGGCCGGCCCTGCCCCCCATTTGCCAGTCAACATCCCCATTGCGCAGCCAGTCACAAAGTAAAATGACCACACACTGATGCGGCGCAAGTCGTGATAACGAATCGCATCGACTACATCCCACAATACATAAAGGCTAGCGCACAAAATCAGCGGGGCTTGCAGGCTAAACCATTCGCGGTAAATGCGCCATGTTTGCTCAAAGCTATATGCATTAACATTGGCTGCCACCACATTGAGCCAAAATTGCCCACCAGTGAGGCTATTTAGCCATAATACAATGAGGCCAGTGATTGCCACGCTGATGGCTAAGGCCTTGCTGCCCCAACGCGGTTGTTGCAATAGCACATAGCCAAAGCCTGCCGCCAACGCATCAATGGCTTGTAATTTGGTAAACCCTGCGATGATAAGCAAGGCGATACCCAGTGATTTGAGATTAAGGATTGGGGATTGGGGATTGGGGATTGCAGCCACAAAAGCGCGGTCGAGGCAGGTAATGCCTGCGACAGCAAACATCACCATCGGCAAATGGGCGCGTGCCAATGGAGCGATTTGATAGACATAATTGGCTGCAAAAAACGCCAAAGCTGCGATCAGGGAAATTGAAAATTGAAAATTGAAAATTGAAAATTGGGAACGGGTGTCCTCTAATTTTCCATTTTCCATTTTAAATTTTAAATTTAAAAAGATGAGTGCGCCAATCAGCAGGGTGCAAGCAAAAGTAAGCACCCGCCCGACCCAAATCTGGGCACCAAATAACCAAATGAGCGGGACCAACATTAGCCGATAAACCGGTGGATAGTTGGAAGCATAAAAGGGAAATTGGGCGTTATCGAGGTAAATACCTTCGCCACGCGCCAAACGAATCCCATCATACAACTCAAAACCTTCACCCTGATCGTAATCGAGCGGAAAAGCAAACAGCGAACGGGCATAGATCAGCATGAGCAGCAAATAGCCCATGAAGATCAGCACTGTAAAACCAAGCGGCAGCCAAGTAAGAATGCGACGAATCATAGAATTTTAGATTTTGGATTTTAAACTTTGAACTTTTTAATTTCAACGTATCATCTCAAAAAATCGGGGGAAATAAAACTATTTTTTGCCAAACGCACAATATGACCATTGAAGTTAGGGGCAAAGCCCCTAACTTCAATGGTCATATCGTGCGTTTGGCATTACGTCTTTGGGGTTTACCCCGAATTATTGAGATGATCCCTAAAATAGTTTTAAGATACACACAAACGTGAA
>JAGWYZ010000359.1 GCA_018969115.1 Chloroflexota bacterium
GAGGTTGCCCATGCCTTTAACGACATGGCCGACTCGTTACAACAAGCCGATATCAACCGTCGTAACCTTACCGCTGATATCGCCCACGAATTGCGCACCCCGCTCAGCGTCATCCAAGGCAATTTGCGGGCCATGCTCGATGGCGTATATCCACTCGAACCCGCCGAAATTGCCACCATTTACGACGAAACCCGTTTGCTCAGCCGTTTGGTGGATGATTTACGTGAGTTGGCTTTGGCCGAAGCTGGGCAATTGGCGCTCAAAACCCAATCGGCAGATCCGGCTATTTTGGCGCAAAACGCCATCGACCAATTTACCCCCATTGCCGAAAATCGTCAAATTGCGCTGAGCCTCAGTCTGCAAAAACCGTTGCCGATGGTGACTTGTGATATCGATCGCGCCGCGCAAGTGTTTCGCAACCTGATCGGCAACGCCTTGCGCCACACCCCAAATGGCGGGCAAATTCATTTATCAGCGGCGGTGGATGGCGCATCTGTGTGTCTACGTGTGCGTGATACTGGTGAGGGCATCGCCCCCGACGACCTGCCACACGTGTTCGAACGCTTTTATCGTGGTGATAAATCACGCAATCGCGGCAGTGGCGGCACTGGGCTGGGCCTCGCCATCGTTAAATCGTTGGTCGAGGCGATGGGTGGGCGTATTGGGGTTGAAAGTATTTTTGGTAAAGGCAGCACTTTTTGGTTTACCTTGCCATTTGTACCTAACACAAACAAATAAAATACCGAGATGTAATTTTGAAATCACTATATGACCTTTGAAGGCATGGGCTTCGCCCATGCCTTCAAAGGTCATATAGTGATTTCAACAAAAATTTACTTGACTTACCCCACTTTATTGAGAAGATATCCGCAAGCATACTAGCGCCAATCTTGAGGGTAAGTGTGCGTAAATTCATTGATTAGCGGGCCACCAAATTGAATTTCGGGCTGATCATAGGGTGTTTGCCATTTACGTGGGTTGTCGAGGTCACGCTGAAAGCCACGCCCAAACGCACCCGTCAACAATAACGCATCCCAATCAGCATCGATTAACACAATCGGGTTATAGGCCCGCGCATGGCTGCGGTCACGAATTTCTAAATGCAGATGCGGGCGCGAGGTACAAGTGAGGTCAGGGTCGCCGGTCTTGGCAATCACATCGCCTTTGCGAATAGGTTGGCCAGGCCGCAAATTGGGCGTTTCGAGCAAATGCCCATAAAACGAAATATAACCATTCGGGTGCAAAATCGACAAATTATGTGGCAATGAACCATGATATAACGCATCGACCAGCGCGACTGTGCCATCACCAATCGCCACCACTGGCGTGCCACATTTGGCAGATAAATCGATACCAAAATGAATGCCTTGCCCCGCCCCATACCAATCTACCCGCCGGTAATAAGCACCCACCGTGTTGCCATAGGATTGTCCCATCAGCCAAGTGCTGGGGCCGGGTAGCGTGGCAAAAGGCAAGCCAAAAACTGCTTTTTGCCCCTGCTCTGGCTCGGCATATACTGTTTGGCTCGCTTCTGGCCCAGCATTGGCAGTGCTGCCAAATAAAGTGGCAGCAATAGCGAGGACTGCAAGGGTTTGTTTTAAAAGTCGGGTTTGCATGGCGGGTGAAATTATAGGCTAGTCTTTTGCTTGTTCATTCATACTTTCACAGATTGCCTGATCCAATATACTAATGGCGAGGTCGATCTCATTGCGAGTGACCGTAAGCGGTGGGGCAATACGAAAAACGCCGCCAGCCGCGGCATGACGCACAATATTCATACTGAGGCCTAATGTGTAACAACGATCCATAATGCGGTACCCCAAATCGGGGGCTGGGGTGCGTTTTTCGCGGTCAGACACAATCTCAATTCCCAGCAACAGCCCACGCCCGCGCACATCACCAATACATTCATGCTGCATTTGCAGCTCACACAATTTTTCTTTGAGATACACCCCCATATTATAGGCATTTTCGGTAATTCGATCACGCTCAAACACCATCAACATCGCTAGCCCGACCTCGGCTGGCAATGGGTCAGACACATGCGAGGTAACATATAAAAAGCTGCGCTCATAGCATTTTTCTTCGATCTTGCGGCTGGTAATAGTGGCAGCCAAGGGCAAGCCGCCGCCTAAAGTTTTTGACAAGGTCAAAAAATCGGGCACAATGCCATCGCGCTCAAAGCCAAAATCAATGCCCAGGCGCCCCAAACCTGTTTGGGCCTCGTCAACAATCAAAAATAGGCCACGTGCTTCACACATTTGTTTTAGTTTTGCCAAAAAGCCGGGTGGCAAATCAACAATGCCAGCTGTGCTGAGCAAAGGCTCTACGATGAGCGCTGCTGGTGCGCCCAAGGTTTGGCGGTCAGTCATCTCAAAGCCGACCTCAAGACAGGTCATATCACAGCGGTCATGGCAATGACGAATGGGGCAACGATAACAATTCGGGGCAGGCAACATATTGGTGCCGGGCATCACTGGGCCATAGCCTTGCCGCGCAAATGAATAAGTGCTAGCACTTGCGCCAGCCGTTAGGCCATGCCACGAACCGGCAAACCCCAACACTTCAAACCCGCCGCTCACCAGCTTTGCCATGCGAATGGCGGCCTCATTCGATTCAGCGCCAGTGTTGAGCAACAAGGCTTTATCTAACCCATTGGGCAACATGCCAGTAAGCCGTTGGGCGAGCATAATGACCGATGGCGAGAGCATAGAACTGAGCAAGTGAATGACCTCGCGGCTGGCTTTTTCAATGGCCGCCACAATATCGGGGTGGTTATGCCCTAGTACAGCACACATTTGCCCAGATGTAAAATCGAGCACCGCCCGACCGCTTGCCTCATAGACAAATGAGCCTTTGGCGCGAGTAATAATGGTGGGTGAGAAA
>JAGWYZ010000360.1 GCA_018969115.1 Chloroflexota bacterium
AAAGGCTTTGTCGTTGAAGCCCCTTTAGCGCTTGCCGAAGGCGATGCCAAAACCCATCGGGGTCGTTACGGGCACTGGTTCTTTGGCCCCCTCTACGCTGCCCGTCACATCTACGCCCAAGTGGGGTTAGCCGCTTTACTCACTAACCTTTTTGCCTTAGTCTCCTCGGGCTTTTGCATGATCGTCTATGACCGAGTCATGCCCAATGGGGCGATCGAGACTTTAATCGCATTGGTGGTTGGCGTCTTTTTAATTTTTATTGCCGACTTTGTGATTCGGACGCTGCGCAGTTATTTTTTGGATACTGCCGGTGCGCAAGCCGACATGATTATTGCCGATACCCTCTTTGAGCAGATTGTCGATATGGAAATTGCGGCGCGCAAGGGCCCTGTGGGCTCGATGGCGAACACCTTGCGCGAGTTTGAGTCCTTACGCGACTTCATGACCTCGGCCACCATGACCACCTTTATTGATATTCCCTTTGCCGTTTTATTCTTGATTGTGATTTGGTTGGTGGGTGGTCCGATTGTGTGGGTCCCGATTGTGGCGATTCTCTTAGTCGTAGCCACGAGCATGGCCGTGCACCCCAAGCTTAAAAAATTAACCCAAACCAATTACGAAGACAATCAAACCAAGCACTCGGTAGCGGTTGAGACCTTGCAAGGCATTGAAACCATCAAGGCCATGGGGGCTGGTGCAATCATGCGCAAGCGCTGGCAAGATGCCATAGCCCATCAATCCGCGGTTGGCCTCAAAACCCGCATGATCGCTCAATTGGCCGGTAACGTCTCCAATTTTGCGAATCAATTTGTGACGGTTGTCACGGTGACCGTGGGGGTCTTTTTAATTCAGAATGGGCAAATCGGCACCGGCGCGATTGTCGCTTGCTCCATGCTTGCTGGCCGTGCCATTGCCCCACTTGCGCAATTAACGCAATTGCTCACTCGCTTGAATCAATCGATTGCCAGTTACAAATCGCTCTCCGCTTTGATGCAAGCACCGCGAGAGCATCGCGCCAACGCCGCGTATTTAAATCGCAGCGAGTGGGGTGGCAGCATTGAGTTTCGCGATGTTTCGTTTAATTACCCCGATCAAACCCAAGGCGGTTTGCAAAACCTTTCGTTTACGATTCAATCGGGTGAGCGCGTTGCGCTCGTCGGTAAGGTGGGCTCCGGTAAAACGACGATTGCTAAATTAATCTTGGGCTTATACCAACCGACCTCTGGGGCAATTCTGATTGATGGCGTGGATACGCGCCAGATTGATCCTGCTGACCTACGCCGCAACCTTGGCGTCGTGATGCAAGACGTGTGGCTCATGACGGGTACGGTCAAACACAATATTGCCGTGGGTGGTTTTAATCCGAGCGATGCGGATATTTTGGAGGCTGCGCAATTGGCCGGCGTGCACGACTTTATTGCCCCCCATCCCGAGGGTTATGGCTTGCGCTTAAAAGAACGGGGTGAAGGTTTATCCGGCGGTCAAAAGCAAGCGATTGCGATTGCGCGGGCGCTGGTTAATCGCCCCCCGATTTTGCTCATGGATGAGCCCACGAGCGCGATGGACATCAACGGTGAAAAGATTCTGATTGATAAACTCAAGCGCCATTTGATTACGCAAACGATCGTGGTCATTACCCACCGCGCCTCGATAATTGATTTAGTTGATCGGGTGATTGTGATTGACCAAGGCAAGGTCGCCGCCCAAGGTCCGAAGAGTGACTTTATGAAGCCACCTGCTGCACCATCTCCTGCTAGCCCATCGCCATCGGGGCCAACGCCTCAGGCGGCTACTGCTGCGGCCAACGCACCGGTGGGGGTTGCACCCACGCCAGAGGAGTCATCGCCCACTAGAGCGCAACCAGCGCCGGAGACTGACGCAACGCCCACGGAAGAAGCCAGCGGTTTTGCTGGGGTGACTGTGATCAAGCCTGGCACTCGCAAGAGGAAGGCATCATGAGTGTATGGCAGGACCCGCGCAATCAACAGAGGATTGCGCGTTTTCAAGCGCTCGCACTGCGACTGTTGCAGCAGCTCGGCCGTGGTCTTTGGTTTGTGACCTTGCATCTGGCCCGTGCGCTCGCGTGGCTATGGAAAAAACTATGGATCATCCTTCGTTATTTAATGCGATTGGCCGATCGGCTCATTACTTGGGCGATCCCTAAGGCCAAGTTGACCTTCGCGAATGCGCTGGATTGGTATGAAAACTCCGAGGAGATGAAGCGCTGGCACCAAGCCAAAGCCGATTTTTTTGTCCGTCTGGAGCAGCGCGTGATTCGCCTATTCCATTTGGAGCATTTGGAGTTGGATAAAGCTGGCATTACCCACATCAAGTTGGGTCAGCCGCATAAGATGTCCTTTGTTTTACTCAATACGATTGCAGTCTTATTTTTAATTTTATTTCTTTGGTCGGCCTTTGCGGACGTGGATGATATTGCCCATGCTGAAGGTCGAGTGATTCCGTCGGCCAAAATGCAGGTGGTGCAGAACATGGAAGGCGGGATTGTGCAAAGCATTAGTGTGCGCCAAGGCGATAAGGTGAATGCCGGCGATTTATTGGTGACTCTTTCGCCCACGCAGTTTGGATCGGATTTTGCAAGTCGTCAGCAGCAGATGTTGGGTTTAACCGCCAAAGTAACGCGCTTGCAAGCCGAGCTCAATGACAGTGTGCCGCAATTTTCTGCACAGTTGCAGCAACAAGCCCCAGACGTAGTGCTGTTGGAAAAAAATGAGTATGAAAATCGCCGCCAGCGCTTAAAGGCTGATTTGGCGGTTTATGAAAATCAGTTAAAAAATGCCTCCGCCGAATTAGAAATCATGACCCGTTTGGTCGAACGTGGCTTAGAGCCCCGCTTGGAATTGATTCGCAATCAAG
>JAGWYZ010000361.1 GCA_018969115.1 Chloroflexota bacterium
AGCATATGTTGCATGGCTTGCGAGACGGGATTGTGTTGCACAAATGAATAGCCCTCAAACAACGCCTCAAACACCGGCTTGGTGATGACATGCTGCGCCAGCATTTCAATCGCCTCATCTGGCATAATGGCTGGGTTAATATTGCGCCGCAACCCGTCTAAAAACGCCTCAAACGCCGCCTGATGTGGCCCGGTCTCTGCCACCATGCGTGTAATTCGCGCGACATAGCGCTCGGCAATCTCGGCCACATTGGCCGCCCATTGCTCCCAATAGCGGCGGTCGCCGACCTTTTGCACCATCTTGGCAAAAATGGCATTTTGCAGCTCGCCAAATTGCAGCGCCATCTGTTGCTGAATCTTGGCACGCGCCGCATCCGAAGGCTGCTCGGCTTGGCCCGCGCCTGCTGTGTTTGCCGCGCCATCTTGCGCCTCTGACCTATGCGCCACACCGCCCACCAAAATTTGGCTTGGGCGCTGGCGGTTTAGCTCAATCTTGTTTACGGTTGCATTAAAGCGGTCATCATGTGCCCGTAACGCATTCAGCACCGACCACACCACCTTGAAGCGTTCATTGTCATTCAGCGCATCTTCGGGCTTGACATGATTTGGGAAAACCACCGGAATGATGATATAGCCATATTTCTTGCCTTCGGCGCGGCGCATCACCCGACCCACCGATTGCACCACATCCACTTGTGAATTTCGCGCCGACAAAAACAACACCGCATCCAACGACGGCACATCTACGCCCTCGCTCAAGCAACGCGCATTGCTCAAAATCCGGCAGGTGTTGGTCTCATAATTGGGCGTTTCTTTTAGCCATGCCAACTTCTCATCGCGGGTCAAGGCCGACATCGTGCCATCTACATGATCGACCACTACGTTGACCAACCCCGCGCGATTTTCGGCTGGTACCGCCTCTAAATACACAGCGCCTGTGTTGTTAAAGGTGCTCATGATCTTTTTCGAGGCCTCAATCGATTGGCAAAAGGCCACTGCTCGTCGCATCGGTTCGGGGTCGTTTTCGCTCAAAATGCCAGCATCCCCCAAAATTTTCTTCGATAGCGCATTAATACAGCCGATCAACTTCGAGGCGTCGTCGGTGCTAATTTCATTATTCGGGTCGGCAATCGCAGCTTGCACCGATTTCGGCACATCCGCCTCATTCATCGTTAGCACAATCACCTTGTAATCGGTCAACAAACTCTTTTCTACTGCCTCGCCAAATCCAATCCGGTAAATCTCGGCCCCATACAACCGCTCGTCATCCATGCTACACAGTTCGGCATTGGCCTGCGCTGCCTTGCTCTTGCTGTCATCGCTATACAAACGCGGGGTCGCCGTCATATACAGCCGCTTCCGCGCTTGCAAAAAGGCGTTGTCATGCACGCGCACAAAGCTCGATTCGTCATCACTCGCCAAAGTCACGCCGGTTGTGCGATGCGCCTCATCACAAATCACCAAATCAAAGATGCCATCGGCCAAGCCTGTGCCGTGCGTCTGTGATGTCGCGTTTTGTCTGCGCCATGCCGCCTGCGCTTTCGCCACCACCTCAATCGATTGATAGGTCGAAAACACCACCGTCATGCCTTGTTTGGGTCCTTGTTTGGGTGCAAGCCGCTGAGCTTGTATTTGCCGCACAATCGTGTCTACATCAGTCGAGGCTGGCAATGCCAAATCAATCACGCTGCCGGTTTCGCCATCCTCACCGCGGGTGCGTTTGCGGGTCACCTTTGCATCTGAGCAAATACAAATCGCCTCCAGCGGCACACTGGCTTCTGCCGTCCATTCGCGCAGCGTTTGCCCCATCAACGCAATCGAAGGCACCAAAAACAACACCAACCCTTGGCCCTGCGTCTCATGCTCAGCAATCTTCAGCGCCGTATACGTCTTGCCTGTGCCACACGCCATAATCAACTTGCCACGATCTGCCGTTTGAAAATGTGCGTGTGTTGCTTCTAAGGCTTTTTGTTGGTGGGGGCGAATGGTCTTTTGCGCGGCTCGTGCTGCTGCGCCATACAAATCACGCTCTAGCCGCGCCCATTCGACCGGTGCTTGTGTCAGATCATACAACCCAATCCGGCTGACCGGTGGCGATTGATTGCGGATTGCTTCCTCGGCATTTGGCCCCCAGCGATGGGTGGTAGAAATCCACAAGCGATGCTTAAAGCGCGTCGTGCGCAAATCGTCGCCTAAAAATTCGCGGCTCGAGGTGGCTAAAAACGAATCCACCGCTGGCTTGTCAATCAGTGTCTCAGCGGCATAGCATTTGCACTGAATTGCCCAATAATCACCCTCATGCGTTTGTGCCACCAAGTCAATGCCACTATCCCTGCCGCCAAAATCACGCCGCGCTGCAAAATCCTCCCACATCCACACCTGTTTAAAGCGGCTGGCATAGTTCGGGTCGGTCAGCAAATACGCCCGCATCAGGCGCTCAAACCGCTCGCCCTTATTGCGTTCTGAAAAAGAGCGTGCGCGAAATTGTGCTAGGATGTTCAAAAAACTGTCGTTGGTGTCGTTCATAGCCCTGTTATTGTATCGGCCTTTCATCAAATCATCCCTCATCCCTCATCCCTCATCCCTCATCAGTCGGTCTTGGCCTACAAAGACTGACTGCGCGGCAAATTGTTGAGTGTTGCTTGCTGCTGTTTAGGTATGTCGAAAGAATAACTTTTGCTATTGGCAATACGCTATCATTAACCACGCCTAAACCTTGGTTAATAAATGAGATACCAAGTATCATCTTAGAGAGTGTTTCTTAAATCAAATTTCACTTTTTTGTCAGCTAAAATTACGTGGTTTTATCAAATCAGAGCGCATATTTAGACAAAACGAATGCCGAAATCACTATCTCAGCG
>JAGWYZ010000362.1 GCA_018969115.1 Chloroflexota bacterium
ACGTGAATTTCGTTCGGGTTATTCAGGGGCACGCACACTTTTAATTCTGCCTATACGAAATGATGGACGCGCCGACGCTTATACCATCGCCAAAATGGGCACCAGCAACACCATTGTGCAAGAATACCAAAATTTTGAGCGTTATGTCAAGCATACCTTGCCGCCCATCACCGCCCGGATTCAAGAAGCGCCGGTCAAGAGTCAAGCGGCGAGCGTTGAAAGTCAAGGCTCAACTTCCAACCCTCAACCCTCCGCCCTCGCGGTGTTGCGATATACGTTTGTGGGTGAGGCGGGCAAGATGCCGATGAGTTTGGGCGAGGCGTTGCGCGAACCCGGGAATGCGGCCTTGCTGCGAAAACTATTTGACACCTTTGGCCCCAATTGGTGGTTTCAGCGCCACCCCTATTCATTTCGACTGGGGCAAGAATATGACCGTGTATTACCGGCACATCTTGTTGTAAGCCCAGCGGGGCCCAATGACAACCCGGTCCATATCATCGATGGGCAACTGACGGCAGGGGCAAGCGCCCCCGCCATCGCCATTGGCACCTGTGTGTTGTTGCGCAATTTTGCGCATGTTGAACTGGGGGCCAGTGACAACCGCTGTGTGCTCATTGGCGCGGCAAGCGCCGGGCAAGCGCCCTTGCGGGTGCGCTGCGCCAACTGGGTAAACACGCGGCAAGCCCCCGAAGCCGCCTGCACCCAACGCGGCTTGTTGGCGCGGGTGATCGACACACGCGAAAGTTTGTTGCGTGACGCAGTAGCGGGATTGTCATTGTTTGGCCTACCCGACCCGTTGCCCAGTTTGCCACGTCGCTTAAATGAGCAAGTCAGCGGCAGCCAATCCACCATTCATGGCGATTTAAATTTAGAAAATGCCTTGGTTGGTCCGGGTGGTTTTATTTGGCTGATCGATTTTGCCACCACCCGCGATGGGCATACGCTGTTCGATTTTGCGCATTTGCATACCGAAATCATCGCGCATATCATCGCCCCACATAGCCCCATTCACCCCAATCTAGAACACCCGCTGCTCAATGAAATGCAGGCGCTGGCCCAACGTTGTTGGTTTAACCCCACCCAAGCCCGCGAATATGATTTGGCGTGCTTTGTCAGTTGTTTGGGGGCGCTCAAACATCGCAATCTCGCTGAGCATCAACGTCATTGGCTGTATTTGACGGCCGCCCAAATCGGACAAAGATTGGCCTAAGCGCCGTTTTATTAAGAATAAACGTATCATCTCAATCATTCGGAGTAAACCCCAAGGATGTAATGCCAAACGCACTATATGACCATTGAAGTTAGGGGCTTTGCCCCTAACTTCAATGGTCATATAGTGCGTTTGGCGAAAAGTAGTTTTGTCCCCCTCGATTTTTTGAGATGATACGAATAAACCTTATCTATTTTGAAACACATAGATCTGCGTCCTTCCCCAAAAAATGTAATATCGTGATTTCGACAAAAATTTATTTTACTTGCCCGATTGGGATACAACGACAGTTCTCAAAAGAGTCGCGGTTTAATACCTTCGCCATCTCGCCCATGAATAAATTCACAGACAGGCAATCGCAAATTGGCGAAGGTATTGTAAGAAGATACGAAAAGCTGGCTTGATACGAATGCCGAAGCACAAAACAAATTGCCAGCCTGAAGTCGAAGGGGCAGAAATTCGCGGCGAAAGTCGCCTTCTTCGACTGCGCAGCGCAGTAAAACCATAAATGCTTCATAAAAACCACGCGCTGCTCCGCTCAGAATGCTTGCATTCTTCTTTCAAAAACACGCTTCAAGAACGACTTTGGGTCGCCCCAAATTTCTTTTCTGTGTGATCTTTGTGTGTTTTATGGCGAAGTTTTTTTGATTCGCGTAGTCTTATGATTGCATCTTTTAAATTTTCCCGTGTCGCCGCCGCGAACGCGATCTTGCCTCGTCACGGCTCAGGGCATGTTCAAACATGGCCAGCCGCGCCTCAACCAAGGCATTGACGCTATTTTCAGGGAAACGCCCATTCGCATCACGTTGCCCAGCCTCGACCCCAGTTAGAATGCTGATGCCTTCATCGATGGTGCGCACCGCCCAAACGTGAAAACGCTGCTGGCAAACTGCTTCAACCACATCTTCGCGCAACATCAAATGTTGGACGTTGCTCGCCGGAATAATAACGCCCTGTTCACCTGTCAAGCCCTTCACATTGCAAATATCAAAAAAACCTTCGATCTTCTCATTCACCCCGCCAATGGCTTGCACCTCGCCATGTTGGTTAACCGAGCCAGTGACCGCGAGGCTTTGTTTGATTGGCAAACCCGATAACGCCGATAACAAAGCATATAACTCGGTGCTCGAGGCACTATCGCCCTCCACCCCCGAATAACTTTGCTCGAACACCAAACGCGCTTCAAACGCAATCGGTTTATTTTTGCCATATTGATGTGCCAAATAACCACTTAAAATGAGCACCCCTTTGCTGTGAATGGGGCCACCCAAGGCGACTTCACGCTCAATATCGACAATACCACGCCGTCCCGGGGTGACACTGGCCGTGATACGATTGGCATTGCCAAAACTAAACTCGCCCAAACTCAGCACGGCTAACCCATTCACTTGCCCAATGCTTTGCCCGCTGGTCTCAAGCATCAAGACACCGCGATCAATCATTTCGCGCAGATGTTGCTGCACCAAATTCACGCGATACACCCGCTGATCGAGCGCTTTGGCGATATGTTTCGATAAAATAGTTGGGCTATTGTCTTTGGCAGCCCAATAATTAGCCTCACGCAAGGTATCGGCAATAATGCCAAAATGGGTCGAGAGTTTGTTTTGATCTTCGGCCAAGCGCATGTCATATTCCAATAAA
>JAGWYZ010000363.1 GCA_018969115.1 Chloroflexota bacterium
CGCTGGAATTAATCCGCCTCGACTTGCCAGCAAATGACCGCCTTGCAGCGCCATTAGCCCCCGGTATAAGCCTAGGTTTGTTCCTATATTTTCTTTCTCCACGATTCGTTGCGTTAGCATTGCGGTATCATGCATGGCGATGGTTATCGGCTTGTTTGTGTTTTTCATACCCCCAAACATACCCGATAACCATCGCTTTTAGCGAAAACTAGAGTCTTACAGAATTCGGTGAAAACTGCTTTTTTACGATATCATTTGCACATGGCATATTTGCATGATTTTCGCCTTATTTTTGATGACCCCATGCAGCCTGGCACAGTTTGCGATGGCGCAACCAATATGGCGCGTGACGAGGCTATGTCATTGGGGGTTGGGTCTGGGGCACACTTGCCCACCTTGCGTTTTTATGGCTGGTCGCCACCGGCCCTCAGTCTTGGGCAATCGCAGCGGTTGGCAGCGGTCAATGTGGCGCAATGCCACGCCGATGGGGTGGATATTGTGCGGCGTGCCACCGGCGGCTTGGCCATTTTGCACACCGATGAGCTGACCTATAGCATTGCCCTGCCCAAAAACCATCCCTTGGCCGAGGGTGATGTCATGACCTCGTATCGACGGATTGCAAGTGCCATCATGGCGGCCTTGCGCGGGTTGGGGGTGGCGAATGTGGCAGCATCGGCGGTGGCGAAGGAAGATAAAGCCAAGGGCCCAGTGTGTTTTGAGGCCCCTAGCGATTATGAAGTGGTGGGCGAGGTAAATGGCGTGAGCAAAAAACTGGTGGGCAGCGCCCAACAACGCCGTGTCGATGCCGTATTACAACATGGCAGTTTGCCCTTGCTGGGCGATATTGGGCGTATTTGCCAATATTTGGTGGGTGCGCCCCCTCCCGAAGATGTGCATGACCACGCCGCTACTTTGGCTGAGGCAGTAGGCAAGCCAGTTTTATGGCGGTCTGCTGCCGAGCTGTGGGCGGCCGCTTTTGCCGAAAATTTGGGGCTGCATTTTGAAGTAGGACAATGGAGCGAGGACGAATTGCGCCAAACCCAATCCTTACGCGCCTCGCGTTATGCCAACGACGAATGGACGCGGCGACGTTAAGGTGCACCACAGGTACAGGCGATAATTGCATATCGGTGCATATGCATGTCTGTGTTTCAGTATCCGCAATCGGATCGAGTTGTTTGAAGGGACGGCAAAAACCCCAGCCATGAGGCGATGCTGCGGTGTTTCAGCATCCGCAATCGGATCGAGTTGTTTGAAGGGGCCCGTTTGCGCCATTGCTCAGGGGGCAGTTGCACGTTTCAGTATCCGCAATCGGATCGAGTTGTTTGAAGGGTCGATATGAGGGACATCGCCGCAACCAAGCACCTATGTTTCAGTATCCGCAATCGGATCGAGCTTGTTTGAAGGGGGCGCACTTCGCTATCCATTCAAAAGGCATTTGGTACCTAAATGAACAAATACGAGGCTTAAAACGCTTGCCAATGCCTGTCATTCTACCTCAAAACAGATCAAATTGGGGAAATAAAAGCGTTTTTTCGCAAATCACATTCTGCGAAAAAAAGGCCCCGATTTGCGAAACCCCGCGCCAAGGCTGTTTTACTGCACTCCTCGGCACTTTTTACAAAACGTCATTACAAAAACGCCTGAACTCACAGCTCACACATTTGGCGATTTGCGAAGTGGGGGCCGGCATGGCCTCTTTTTGCGCCGCCGTCTGCATCTCAGCAATCGCTTGCAAGGCTTGTTTACGCAAGCGCTTATCAATCTTTATTTCTTCGGCCCGTCGTAACGGAATGAGGTATAAAAAGCCGCGGGTCACCACACACCCGCGCATCGCTTCCAATAATAACGCATAGGCGACCAATTGCAGCTTAAAATGTTGCCCCGCCGTTTCAGACAATTTATAGTCTACCGGAATGACCTCACCGTCTGCCAAGGTAATCACCATATCCGCCTCACCGCGCAGCCCTAACTTGTCCGAGCGCAAACGCACATTAAATTCACGTTGTGCCTCAGCTTCACGGCCTTGCAGCCCATACACCCGCAATGATCGTCGCTCCTCACGGCCTTCTTCGGCCCGCCCCGCCTCTGTTCCGGCCTCCATACTATAAGTGGTTGGGCGCACCTTCGGCAAACAATGCTGGTAATACCATACACGTGGGCAATAAACCCATTGCTTAAAATCAGTAATCACAAGGGTCGTGTCTAAATGATCGTCTAACATAAAAAAATTACGAATTACGAATTACGAATTACAAAATTTCGTAATTCGTAATTTATTATTCTTCTTCCCAGCCCGGTTTAAGGGTTTTGGCCGGTGTTTGGGCATTCGGGTCAAGGTGAATAAGCTCTTTACGCGCATTCCAATCATCTTCTGCAATAAACGTCACCACAATTTTGCCAATTTGCTTGCCCAAAATATTTTTGAGCTTCAGATATAAATCTTTGCGGTGGGCCGCCGTTAAATTGCCGGTAAACACCGAAAACTGAATCCGGTCTAAGCCAAAATCAAGACAAGCATCCGCCACCCGCAGCCGTGTGCTATCGTTTGGAATATCATAAACCACCATCACCATCTTTTTGAGTACTGAGTGCTGAGTGCTAAGTGCTGAGTTTTATGCTTTCAACTTAGGACTCAGCACTCAGCACCCAGCACTTTTTTACCAAGTGGCGACAAAGGCGGCATAATGATCACGCTCGGCGCGTAAATATTGGGCGAGGCGGCGAGCTTGGCTTTGAATGATGGCGCGTAAAGGCAAGCGTTTGCCCTCATACAATTCAGCACTTTCGAGCCGCGCCAACACTTTTTCAGCCAGCCGTTTGCGGATATCTGCCTCTA
>JAGWYZ010000080.1 GCA_018969115.1 Chloroflexota bacterium
TGGGGGCAACCCGGTTTTTACCCTGCTGACTTTATTGTTATTTTAAAAAGTCAGGCAGATTTATCAAAATTGCCGACATTGGGTGACCCCGCTACACGCAAGCAAGCGGTTTATCAGTTATTGGTCAATCATGCTGACCAAACCCAAATGGCTTTGCGCGAAGACTTAAATACGCGTGGGGTGAAATATCGTCCTTATTACATCGTCAATTCAGTTGAGGTAAGCAGCGACGCATGGACAGCTTGGCGTTTATCACAACGCGTCGATGTTGATCGTGTGCTATATAGCCCAGAATTACGCCGATATTATGGGCCATATGAAGCCGAAGAATCAACGACAGTAAAACCGAATTTTCCGACATGGGGTGTGCGTTATATTAATGCCGATAAAGTTTGGAATGACTTGAATGTGCGTGGCAAAGGTATTGTAGTTGCAGGTAGCGATAGCGGTGTCGATTGGCAGCACCCAGCCCTACGTGAGCAATATCGCGGCAAAGATGGTAATCATACTTATAACTGGTTTGACCCTTGGCAAAATCAATCTGCACCTTATGACGAGAGTGGGCATGGAACCCATACCATTGGTTCGGTTTTGGGTAGTTCTGGGATTGGGGTTGCGCCAGAGGCCACTTGGTATGCTTGTGCAAATTTGTTGCGTAACTATGGCAGTCCAGCTTACTATTTTGATTGTATGCAATTTACACTTGCACCACACCCGCAAGGTGGCGACCCATTTAAGACGGGTCGGCCAGATCTTGGGGCCGATATTAGCACAAATTCGTGGGGTTGCCCACCCTTCGAAGGGTGTGACTTGCGGGTGCTTGAGCCGGGTGTGCAAGCCCTTAATGCCGCTGGTATCTTTGCTGTTTTTGCGGCTGGCAACGAAGGTCCGGGCTGCGACTCACTTGAATCGCCGCCGGCGTTATATGCCGAGAGTTTTGTGGTGGGCGCAATTGATGCAACTGGAAATTTGACCGATTTTAGTTCACGTGGCCCCAATGTGATGCTGCCGACTGAACGTGTCGGCCCAGATGTGCTTGCCCCGGGGGGGAGTGTCATTTCAGCTTGGCCGAATGGTCAATATTATGTGGCAAGTGGCACTTCTATGGCAACGCCCCATGTGGCTGGCGTGGTGGCACTCATGTGGGCTGCTAACCCTGCTTTGCGTGGTGATGTGGCCCGAACGGCTCAAATTTTGCGCGATACAGTTAAACCCTATGCTGGGGCAAAGCCACCCTGTGCAGATGGTAATAAACCAGACCCTGCGACAGGTTTTGGGGTGGTTGATGCATTGGCCGCAGTGAAGGCGGCAATGGCTTTGAGATAACCTAATGTTAACAACCATTTGTATAATCTTAGCTATATACTCTGTATCATTAAAAATTAAGATAATGCTGACCACCACCGTTTACTTAATATTATCAAATAAATAATTTGGGATGAATAAAACAAATTTTTGTCAAAAGCCATTTAGTGATTTTGACATTGCATCTTTTGGGCTTCCTGAGAATTATAGAGAAGAACATACAGGTTGATAGATCGTGGTTAATCAGCAATACAAAAGCGTTATAGATTTAGCATAGCTTTTACAATGGCAAACCTATCCCCTTACCTTCGTTTGTTCAAATCGCAACCGCGTCGCAAGCTTCTAAGTCGGAAGGCATCTGATGCCTTGATGGCATATATCTTACTTGCACCGGCCTTGCTCATTTTGCTGGCTTTTACATTTTTTCCATTGGGTTTTGGTTTTTATATTAGTCTTTTTACAGGCCGCTGGCCGCCCAGATCGGGTATTGAGCCGAGTTTTGCAAACTATAGCCGCGCCATCGAAGTTGATTCTGAACTATGGTCTTCTTTGCTTACGACCGTGGTTTATTCGTTGCTTAGTGTGCCTGTTCAGCTTGGTTTGGCAATGTTTTTTGCAGTCTTATTGTTTCAAAATATACGTGGCAAACCGTTTTTTCGTGTGGCGATGTTTTTACCTTACATTACTTCCACAGTGGCATCAGCTGCTGTGTGGGCACGCTTATATAGCCCCGATATTGGCCTCATTAATGGCGCATTAAAGGCACTTGGCTTGCCAACTTTTCGTTGGTTGATCGAAGATAAAGGGATATTTCAGTTGGCTGCAAATGCTGTTGGTTTAACTTTGCCCAGTTGGTTAAATGGCCCTAGCTTGGCTTTAATTTCGGTGGTGATTTATACGACTTGGGTGTTTGTCGGCTACGATACTACGATCTTCTTAGCAGGCTTGGGTAACATTCCTAAAGAATTGTATGAAGCAGCCAAACTTGATGGCGCTGGTAGTTGGGGGTTGTTCAGACATATCACCGTGCCACTGTTATCACCTACCACCTTTTTTTTATCATTAATTACAATTATTGGCACATTTAAGGCGTTTAATCACATTTGGGTAATGACACAGGGTGGAAATGGCACTGAGACCGCTAGCGTTTTAATTTACCGCCAAATGTATGAATTTCAACGGGCTGGTTATGCATCAGCATTGGCATTTTTACTGTGCAGCGTGATTTTAATCATGACACTGATTCAAAATCGCGTGGCTGGTAGTCGAGTGAATTATTAATTGAATGGATTGATTAGTGAAATATTACTAATTGACCTTTGAAATATACGATGATATCGAAAGCTCGTTCTTCTATCACTGGCGCAAACCCAGCAATTTATGTTGTTTTAACCATTTCAGCGGTTGCGGCGCTGATCCCATTTATTTGGATGTTGATGACATCGGTTAAAACATTTGGCGATACATTATCGTTAACCATTTGGCCATGGCCACCTTTTGGCAAATCTGTACCACAATTTAATAATTTTGGCGATGCTATTCGCCAAATTGGGGTTGACCGCGAAACAGGTTTACCCTTATTTGTAAGGCAATTTCTAAATACTTCTTTTGTGACGGCTGTGATTGTGGTGGGTGTTACAACCACATCTATTATGGCTGCTTATGCCTTTGCCAATTTAGAATTTCCGGGTAAGCGTTTTATTTTTTTAATTGTTTTGTTGACCTTGATGTTTCCCGATGACCTTACACTGATTCCCCGCGCTGTGATGATGTTTAAAAATTATTTGGATTGGTATGACAGTTACTTGGCGTTGACGATTCCATTTATTGCAAGTGCTTTCGGCATCTTTCTTGTTCGGCAATTTATGATGCAAATACCAGCTGATTTGTTTGATGCCGCCCAAATCGATGGTGCTGGGCATATCCGTTATTTAACGCAAATTGTCATTCCATTGGCGCGGCCAGCTATTGTCACCATAGCGCTGTTTCATTTCATCTGGACATGGAACGAGTTTAAATGGACGCAATTGGTGACGAAAGATGTGAATATGCGCACTGTATCTGTTGGAATGCAAGACTTTTTGCAAGGCGATGGCGGGACCAATGCCCATTTGGCGATGGCTGTTGCTGTAATGGTTGTTTTACCGATTATTTTGCTTTATCTATTTACCCAAAAATACTTTACTGAAGGCATTACTACGACTGGATTGAAGGGCTAATGTCTATTTATTTGTTGTGGGTTTAATACAAATTAAACTATTCATGATTACAATGTTGATAAGCTGATGACAATATTAAATGTTAGTCAGCCAAAAGTAAAGGAAAAAAATGAAAATTAACCAATTTATCCCGATTGTGGCTGCAACTGCGATGGTATTAGCCGCATGTAGCTCACCGACTCCGCCGCCTGCCCCCACCACTGCGCCAGTTGCCCCTGCAGCAACAACTGCACCTGCTGCACCTGCCAAACCCACCGATGTGCCAGTTGCCCCTGCAGCAACAACTGCACCTGCTGCACCTGCCAAACCCACCGATGTGCCTAAGCCAACTGCTGTTGCTAACCCAGTTAAAGTTTCGGGTGGTAAATTGCTAAAAACCCCAGAAGAAGTAGATGCCATTGTTTTGAACAAGGATAAGAAAACAGAAGTTATTTTCTGGCATCGTTACAGTGGCGAACCAGAAAAAGCTGTGACAGCCATGATTGCCGACTTCAACAAGAGTAATGAGTATGGCATTGAAATAAAGCTTGAAAAAGCAGGTGCTAGCTATCAAGATGTTTATAACAAGATTAATGCGGCTACTGTTGCGGGTAGCAATTTGCCTGCTTTGTCTGTCGCATATATCAACCAAGCGGCTTCCTATCGTGATTATGAAGTCGTAGTGAATCTCGACCCATTCATCAAGAGCAAGAAATATGGCTTAAGTGATGCAGATCTTAAAGACATACCCAAGGCATTTTTAGATGGCGATAAGGCTTCTCAATGGCCGGGTGAGACGCTCGGTTGGGCCACCCAACGTTCGATGGAAATGTTATTCACCAACCTTGATTGGTTACAAAAATTGGGTTATAAGACCCCACCCACAAACTTCAAAGACTTTGAAGAAATTGCTTGCAAAGCCTCAAACAAAGAAAAAGGCGAATATGGTTTTGCATTGACCCAAAATGCCAGCAGCTTTGCTGCATTTGTCTTTGCTTTTGGAGGTAACATAATTAAAGCTGATGGAAGTGGCTATGATTTTAATAGTCCTGCGGCGCTTGAAGCATCGACTTTCTTACGCGGCCTGTATCAGAAGGGCTGTGCAGTCGAAGTGCCTCGTACTGAAAGCAATGGCGACCAAACTCGTTTTGCGGCACAAAAGACCTTGTTTACAGTTGGTTCTAGCACGGGTGCAACATTTTATGCCCAAGCTGTAGACAAGGCTCCAACCAAATTCAAGTTTACCTATAGCATGTTCCCGCAAAAAGACCCCGCCAATCCACGTACCAATTTGTATGGCGCATCGTGGTCAGTATTTAAGGTTGCACCAGAGCAGCAATTGGGAGCATGGCTATTTATTCGCCATTTCATCTCAAAAGAAAATACAACCAATTGGGCCAAGTCATCGGGTTATATGGCAGTTCGCCAAAGTGCTGCTGATCAAGCAATTGGCGACGCCAAGAATAACCCAGTGTTTAAGGATTATCCAGAGGCAATTGAAGGCTATGCCAATATGTATAAACTGGCGCAATTTGGCCAAACCGAAGCTCCAGTGGCTGGTTATGACCCAGTGCGTGCAGAAATTGAGAACACGGTGATGGCTAAAGCTATTTGGAAAGGCGAGGGCGACATGAAGGCCGTACTGGATAGCAGTGTGAAGAAAGCCAATGATATTTTGAAAGAGAATGCCCCATTGAAGAAATAAAAAAGTATTGGTTGAAATCATCATCATTTTATTTAAATAGTAGAGCAAATTTATGAAAGATGAAGGGCCGATTTAGCAATCTATCTCCTAAAGCGTAGCTTTAGGAGATAGATAATAAAATCTGTAAAACCGTTCATCAACTCGAAACCTGTTCTAAAGGATAAAGTGATGGTGATTTGCCTTTTGTGATTAAGAGATTACTAAATTTTTGTTATTTTCTACTCGTATCTTATCAATAAAATAGAGTGAATAAAACAAATTTTTGTCAAAATCACTATATGGCCTTTGTTAACAGGGACAAAGCCCCTGTTAACAAAGGCCATATAGTGATTTTGACATTATACCTTTTGGGTTTACCTCGAATTATTAAGAAGATACTTCTACTCGATCTAATTGATAATCTTGCTTTTGAAATAATAGAGATTAGTTGAATTGATTTAGTTGTCTTGCTGTTTATAATTTAAAGTATCTGCGTTGTTTAAAAAAAAGCCATAGCTTCTTTAAGAAGCTATGGCTTTTTTTAAGGTGCATGGAATCTATCATTTAAGTGTAAATTGTTGAAATGATGCGACCTTAATTTTCGCCTCAATACTGTGTATAACAATCAATTTGCTTTGTTTGAAACAAACTTTAAGCCCTCTCTATTTGTGCTCATCATATAAATCTATTAAAATTTGGAGGTGGGTACAAAGTGGGGGAAAGTGGGACGTTTGATTTAATAAAACTTATTTTGGGGTAAAAAAACGTTATAAATCTAAATGTTTGTTAATATTTATCAACATACACTCGATAGCAAGCACCGAATTATGCTTCCAGCGAAGTATTTGCCAGCACTTGCTGCTGGCTTAATTGTAACCAAAGGCGTAGGGGCCGGTAAGAGTTTGTGGATTTTTAGTAAAGATGAATTTGACACCCGAACTAAGAAAATCTTGGCATTGCCGATCATGAATCAAGAGGTGCAACAATTACGTCGCTTTTGGTTTGCCAATGCGGTTGAAGTTGTTCCTGACAGTCAAGGGCGTATTGTGTTGGATGAAAATTTGCGTCAACATATTGGGGTAAATATTGGCGATAAATTGGCGTTAGTGGGTTCATATGATTATATTGAGGTGTTTAGCGAAACCGAGTGGAAGAAACAGCAAATTGAGCTAAATGCCTTAATGGAGAAAGATGGGGTGGCTGTATTTACGAAGTATGGTGTTTAAGCATGATAGTTTGTGAATCTATAATCTGTCTGTGAATTCATGGGTGAAATGGCGAAGGTATTTACAGATTAGGAAGGGTAAAAATGAGGAAATTGATTGTTTCTCGTCAAATATTGCTTAATGGGAAATGGTTAAATCGCATCAGTCGTATTTTTTAACCTTTGTCAGAATAACTTAAATAATGCATATTCCAGTTCTTTATCCTGAGGTGCTCGACGCGCTTCAGCCCAAATCGGGTGGCGTGTTTATTGATGCGACATTAGGTGGGGCGGGTCATGCATGGGGGGTGCTGAAGGCGAGTAGCCCTGATGGGCGACTGTTGGGCACAGATGCAGATTTTGCGGCGATTGAACGTTGCGCACAGCGATTGCATGAATTTGATGCGCGTGTAACCTTGCGTCAATGTTGGCTAGATGAAACACCTGAATTGGCTGTTCAATTGGGATTTGCAAAAGTGGATGGGATTTTGATTGATTTAGGGCTGTCATCATTTCAATTGGATGAAGCTCAACGTGGTTTTTCATTTATGCGTGAAGGCCCATTAGATATGCGGTTTGATACGAGCAAAGGGATGAGTGCGGCAGATTGGGTGAATGAGGCAGATATGGCAAGTATGGCACAGGTGTTGCGTGAATATGGGGATGTTGCAAACCCAATGCAGGTAGCCGAAGCGATTTGCCGCGCACGCCCTTTGCATACGACGCTTGATTTACGTCGGGCCGTGGTGTCGGTGGCAAGGGTGGGGCGAGTGAGCCGTGTGAACCCAGCCACGCTTGTTTTTCAAGCATTACGAATTATGGTAAATGATGAATTAAGGCGATTGAGTCAAGCCTTGCCAAAATATATTGAGATGTTAAAACCGGGCGGCAGGCTGGCGGTGATTAGTTTTCATTCGTTAGAAGATGGGGTTGTTAAACGAGTTTTTCGAGATGCCGCCGAAACCCATTCAGCCCAATTTGGGTTTGGCGCCCAGCAATTTGTGCATGAGGCACAAGTAGCTGTGATAACAAAGAAACCCATTCAACCGAGTGAGGCCGAATGCCGTGAAAATACCCGTGCCCGTAGTGCCAGATTGAGGGTGGTGGAGCGTATATGAAGGAGTTTCGCAATATTCGTAACCGTTTTGTGGTGCAAGATGAGCATACCATTCGAACAGTGACCATTATTTGTGCATTATTTTTGTTGGTCTCAGTTTTTGCATCATTATTTATGGCGCGGCAGATTTATGAGACATATAACCAAGTGCGCGAGTTAGAGTTGGCTGTGATTGATGTTAAAAAAGAGACATTGATTGTGCAAAGCGAGCTAGCGTCGCGGACATCGGTGCAGGTGATGGCGACACGGGTCAAAGATATGCAACTGGTGACGATTACTCAAACAGTGCAATTAGCGCCGGTCGGGGGCGGTTTGCCGGCTGTATCAACACCTGTTGCTGGAAAGAAATAAATAATCTTATCACTGGGAAGATATGCCAAGAAAAGAGTAGAAATTGTGGAAATGCATATTTTGTTATTTCTTGTCAAGCATAATTTGAAGAGCAATAACAAAACCTGTAAAAACTGTGTTTTAGCTTTTCCTGAGAATATTGAGGGGGACAATAGATGAATACAAATAAGCTTAGTAATCGTTTTATTTTAATTAGCCTGCCTTTATTGATAACAATGTTGTGGACAATTTATCATGGTGTCAGTATTTATATTAACAAAGCTGATGATTTGCAGTCAATTGCTGAGTATGATCAAACCCGTATTCGGCTTGAGGTACCACAACGCGGCACTATCTTTTCTTCTGATGGTCAGATTTTAGCCGCTACCATGCCAGCCTATCGCGTGCAGGTAAATACGGCTGGTTTAGTCGTTACAGATGCGAATGCGATTGAACCCATTGTTAATTTGCTTGCACCGGTGTTAGATATACCATCGCCTAAGCTGCGTGAGCAACTTGTTAATTCAATGGAAAAAAAGCAATCGACGGTGTTAGCGGCTGCGGTTCCTGAAGCAAAATTGAAGCCTTTAGGGCTTTCGACAGTGGGTATATATGCGAATTTAACACAGCCTATTTCTTATACCAGAAGAATTTCAAATGAATTGAGATCGACACAAGCTCCGATAAATTATTTTATTAGTATTTCGCCGGTCAGTAAACGTGAATATCCAAATGGGGCATTGGCAGCACCTGTTATTGGTTCAACACGTTATAGCGACACGATCGTATATAGTGAAATGATGACTCAAAACGGCAAACCGTTTACTGAGACACGGCGGGCTTTTCTTACTGAAGGGATCTCAGGGCTAGAAGCTGCATTTGATCATGAATTGCAAGGTGTGATGGGGGTGCGCAAAGGCCGTAGCCCATTAGAGCGGACGGTAATTACGAAAACGGTGCCAGCGATTGATATTGTGAGTACGATAGATACGAGTATTCAATATGTTGCTGAACGGGCCTTGGATCAGGCTTATCAAAAATATAAATTGACTGGCGGCACGATTATTGTGATGGATATAAAAAATGGCGATATTTTTGCAATGGCGACACGCACAGAGCGCCCGGTTTATGATCCAAATCAACCATTACTAGATGTGATTGACTTGCTCAACCCAGCCATTACATGGTCTTATGCGCAACAGCCCGGCTCAGTGATCAAGCCAATTGTAGTAGCCAGTGCCATTGAGCATGGTCGAGCAATCGAACTGTTTGATGATCCGGGAACAATTATGGTGCGTGGGACACGGATTTCTAATTATATGAGTACAGCCTATGGCAAAGTTGATTTGATGAAGCTATTTTTACATTCAATCAATACTTATGCCGTAAAAAATGCGCAAAGCCTTGGCCCTGAGTTATTTTATCAACAATACAAATTATTTGGTTTGAATGATGTAACAGGTAGTGAATTGGTGAACGAAGAGTCACGTGGCAATAGGTTGGTTAAGGGTGATAAAGAATGGACTGAGGCTGTAATGGCATCGGATTCGTTTGGTCAAAGCATGACGGTAACCCCTTTGCAAATGTTGCGGGCGATTGCTGCATTGGGCAATGAAGGTGTATTGGTGCAGCCACGTTTTGTGCGCGAACATATTATTGATGGTGTGCATAAAATTATACCTCCGGGGCCTCAACATAATGCTGTTGGTCCAGCCGCCGCCCAACGCACTTTGGGGTTGATGCGTGACTCGATTGTTGAGAAAATTCGGCAAGACAAAATGGCTGGTGTAAATAATAATATTGTTGGATATACTTATGCTGGTAAAACAGGCACAGCACAATGGTATAAAAATGGTGTCATGCAAGACACGCATCTTGTAACATTTGCTGGCTTGATTCCTGCCAATGAACCCCGTTTGGCGATTCTTGTTAAATTAAATGAACCTAAAATTAAGGCTTCGAATGAAGTCTTGGCCGGTACAACCGCTTTGCCCGTTTGGCGCGATGTTGCTGAGCAAGCGGTGAAGCTATTAAACATACCACCCGACAGTAAATAATTATGAATAAATAATTCGTAATTTGTAATTCCTGATTTTCTAATGTTGACCTTAGCCGATTTATATACCGCCCTCGGGCAACCCATTAAAATCCCTAATGCAGGTGCGATTCATATTCGTGAGGTTGTGATCGATTCGCGTCAAGTGAAATTGGGCGACTTATTTGTTGCCTTGCCTGGTGAAGCCGTCGATGGACATCGATTTGTAGCCGACGCGGTACGGCGTGGCGCAATTGCGGCATTGGTGCAGCAAGAGGTGACTGATGTCAATGCTACGCCAGATACCTTACCTGTATTGATTCGGGTTAATAACACCTTGGTGGCCTTACAGCAAATTGCGGCATGGTGGCGTGACCAATTTAATGTGCGTGTAATTGGGGTGACAGGTAGCGTTGGTAAAACCACTACTAAAGAAATTGTAGCGCAAGTATTGAGCATGCGTTACAACGTGCTTAAAAACGAAGGAAACTTAAACAATGAAATTGGTTTGCCATTGACATTATTAAAGTTGCGCCCAGAGCACCAACGGGCTGTGCTTGAAATGGCTATGTATACCTTTGGCGAGATTGCTTTATTGGCCCAAATTGCCAAGCCAGTGGTGGGAGTCGTTACTATGGTGAGAGCTGTGCATATCGAGCGTATGGGGTCACTCGATAATATTGCCAAAGCCAAGTCTGAATTGATCGAAGCATTGCCCAGTGATGGCATTGCTATTTTGAATGATGATGATGAGCGGGTGCGCAATATGGCTAAAGTGAGCCGCGCTCATGTTATGACCTATGGACTAAGCCCACGTGCCAATATTTGGGCTGACAATATTGAAACTTATGGCTTAGATGGCATTTCGCTCGATTTGTGTGAGTCAGTGGCTGGAATTACGACAAGGCATCATGCTCGTGTGCCGTTGTTAGGTCGTCATAGCGCCCAGACAGTATTGCGCGCAGCGGCGGTTGGTCGGGCCGAAGGGATGCCTTGGGGTGAAATTATTGAAGGCTTAGTGCGTCGCACGACGCAATTACGGCTTGTCACTGTTGAAGGACCACACTCCTCTGTAATTTTGGATGATACCTATAACGCCACTACTGAATCGGTGATTGCAGCATTAAATTTGTTGGCTGAAATGAATGATGGCCCGCGTATTGCTGTATTGGGTGATATGTTTGAATTGGGCGATATTGAAGAACAAGAGCACCGTTTAGTGGGTTGTCGGGCGGCGTTGGTTGCCCAAAAACTAGTCTGTGTGGGCGAGCGTGCCCGTTGGATTGCTGATGAGGCAATAGCATGTGGCGCACAGCGGCAAAATGTGATTCATGTTATGACCAATGCACAAGCATTGCAGGCTTTGACTCAAATCGTAACAGAGCGCAGTACGATTTTAGTCAAAGGTTCACGTGGTATGAAAATGGAAGAATTAGTGTCTGAGTTATCAAAAAACTGAATGGGTATTTCATTGTTAATGGGTGGGCTAGCATTTGTGCTAGCGGTAGCGTTGGGTAACCCTGTTATTGCCCAGCTTAAAAAATATCGCATTGGCAAACAAATTCGTATCGATGGCCCCAGCAGTCATATGACCAAAACTGGCACACCCACAATGGGGGGTTTGGTGTTTCTAGTGCCTGTGTTGTTGATGATTGGCGGCATGTATAGTTATACACGAGTTGGGGCGCGCGTATTACCGGGTTGGCGTGACCAGTTTGGCGACATGGTTTTGATTGGGAGATCGCTGATCATACCCATTGCCGTGATGTTGGCATTTGCAACTTTGGGGGCAATTGATGATTATATGGGGGTGCGCGGGGTGCGGCGCGGCGAAGGGATGCGTGGACGCAGTAAAGCCATTATTCAACTGATCGTTGCAACGGTTGCCGCGTTAGTGATGAATTTGGTCGCTGGTTACTCACGGGTGGGTGTGCCTGGCATTACAGAGCCAATAGAATTAGGCTTAGTTTGGATTCCAATCGCCGTTTTTATTATTCATGGCTTTGCCAATGCGATTAACTTGACTGATGGCTTGGATGGGCTGGCGGCACTCATTTCATTTTTGTGCTTTACTGCCTACGGCGTGGTGTCTTATTTGCAAGAGCAAGTATTTGTCACCATGTTTTGCATGGTTTTGTCTGGCTCACTTTTGGGGTTTTTGTGGTTTAACGTGCACCCTGCCTCGATGTTTATGGGTGATCTTGGTAGTGAAGCGCTTGGGGCTACCTTGGGTGTGGTGGCATTGATGACGGGTCAATGGTTGCTTTTACCAATGATTGCTATTATTCCAGTGGCCGAAACCATTTGTGTTATCTTGCAGGTAGGTTATTTTAAGTTAACAAAACATAAATTTGGCGAAGGTAAACGTTTATTTAAAATGTCACCATTACATAATCATTTTGTTTTGTTGGGTTGGAGCGAGCCACAAATTGTGCAACGTTTTTGGCTGATTGGTATTTTGGCGGCGATGGTTGGGGTTGGTTTGGCTGTTTTTGGTAATTAATAAAAGGTGAGATGACATACGCAGGAAAAAAAGTTGTGATACTAGGAATGGCACGCCAAGGCATTGCATTAGCGCGATACCTCAGCACGCATGGAGCGCATGTAGTTGTTAATGACAAACGCTCCCCTGATGCATTGCGTGATGCTTTGGCTGCGTTGACAAATGTGCCAGTTTGCACGGTGATGGGCGGACACCCGCTCGATTTGCTGAATAACTGCGATTTACTCTGCCTCAGCGGCGGTATTCCCAACGATTTAGAGATTGTCAAAGAAGCCCAAAAACGTGGTATCCCACTAAGCAACGACTCACAAATATTTATGGAGTTGTGTCCGGCCATACTGATTGGCATTACTGGCTCGGCGGGTAAAACGACGACGACGACCTTGACCTATGAGATGTTGTTGGCAAGTGTAAACGAGGCAAACCGCTTGCACCAAAGTACCAATTATCGTATTTGGGTGGGTGGCAATATTGGCAACCCTTTAATCAGTGATGTTGACCAAATGCACCCAAATGATCGCGTGGTCATGGAGTTGTCATCGTTTCAATTGCAACAAATTACCCTCAGCCCGCATATTGCGTGTATTACCAATATCACCCCCAATCATTTAGATCGACATCCTAGTATGGCCGATTACATTGCAGCCAAAAAACGCATTTTGGATGAACAAACGCCACAAGACTGGGGTGTGTTATGCGCTGACGATGAAAATATATGCCAACTTGCTATTCAGCCCGGTTTTTCACCAGCCAAAATAGTATGGTTTAGTATAAAGCAAACGCCGTTTGGTGAAGGTGCTTGGCTGGATGAGGATGGCAATTTGCGTTTGCGGATTGGCGGTATCACTGATAGCACGGTGGCTAGCCAGCACATTTGCCATCGCCGCGATTTGCAATTGATGGGTGAGCATAATATTTTAAATGTGTTGGCAGCCAGCACCCTCGCTGCGTTGGGTGGGGCCAGCCTGTCGGCCATTCGACAGGTGGCGACCACTTTTACGGGTGTGGCGCACCGTTTGCAAATGGTGCGCGAGGTGAATAGGGTGCGTTATTACAATGATAGCATTGCCACTGCACCAGAGCGTCTGATGGCTGGGCTACGGGCGTTTCCAAATGCCCAATCTATTATTCTATTATGTGGCGGCAAAGACAAATATTTGCCATGGGATGAGGCTGTGACGCTGATGAATGAACGCTGTACCCATGTTATTTTTTTTGGCGAATTAGGTCCGATGGTGGCTCAAAAATTGGCGGCTACTCGCCCATCCTCGGGATTATCGGTGTTTCATACTTTGCCAGATGCGCTACAAAAAGCTGCCGAATTGGCTAAACCGGGCGATGTTGTGTTGTTTTCACCCGGCGGCACGAGTTTTGATGCGTTTGTGGACTTTGCCGAGCGTGGCGAAAAATTCAAGGAGTGGGTCAATTTATTATGAATGCACCAAATTCTCGACCTCGGCTTGACCGGCAGACATTTACGATGCGTGGCGCACCCGATTGGGTGTTGGTGGGTGTTGTGTTGTTGTTGGCGCTAATTGGCTTAGTGGCGACTTACACCACTACCTATTATGACGATGGGGCTAATTCGGTTATGATGACGCAGATGATCTCGACTGGGATGGGGTTGTTTTTATTTGCGGCATTTAGTTACTTTGATTATGGGCATTTGCGCCGATCAAGCATTGCGGTGTTTTTTGCTGCGGTTGTGGTCATTTTATTGATTGCGGTTTTGTTTACTGGTACTAGTGCTCATGGCGCAATTCGATCCTTAAGAATTGCTAAATTTTCAGTGCAACCAAGTGAGTTTGCAAAATTAGCACTGGTTATTTATGGGGCCACATGGCTGGCTTCGCGCCGAAATCAAGTATCGCATTTTATGTTAGGGCTTGTGCCGTATGGGGTCATCACTGGGTTGACGGCTGGCTTAATTTCCATTCAACCCGACAACAGCACGGCTGTGATCGTTTTGATTGCCGCCTTGTCGATGTTTGTCATCGCTGGTGCCGATTTAATGCAAATTTTGACAGTTGTTGCCATCATTGTTGGCACGCTTTTTCTTGTTTCGCTGTTTGGGGCGGGTTATATTACTAAGCGTTTGGATGAATGGGGGGCGGGTGTGTTTGACATTAATCGTGCCAATGTGCAGGTGCGTCAGGCTTGGCAGGCGTTTGCCGATGCGGGCTTTTTGGGGCGTGGGCCGGGGTTTAGTAAGCAAAAATTTGTAACGCCGTTGGCGACTTTGGCCGATACTGATAGTGTTTTGCCGGTGTTGACCGAAGAATTTGGCTGGTTTGGGTTATTATTATTGGCTGGGGTGTTTGCTGTTTTGGTCGTGCGCAGTTATCGTATTGCCCAGAATAGTAATTCATATTTTGGCACTTTTTTGGTAGTGGGAATCGTATCTTGGATTGTGTATCAGGCTATGTTGAACTTGGCTGGCAATTTAAGCGCGATACCATTGGGGGGGATCCCAGTGCCATTTGTTAGTCGTGGTGGATCAAGCACCATTGCTTTAATGACAGCGGCAGGTATTTTAGTGAGTGTATCGCGTGGGACAAAAGTACAATTAGCACTGCATGACCCATCCGAAACAGTTTTAAAACGAGAGGTACTACGTTCAGGTGCGAGTCGTATTTTCCGCGGGCGGAACAGCCGGTCACGTTCTGCCGGCCCTAAGCGTGATCAAACAATTGCAGAAAAGATTTCATACAACATCATCGGACGCGATGTTAGACACCCAACGCGAGGCGGCACTCGGTTTGCCAGTGAGCAACCCAAAGTTACCATCGTTAATAGGCGAAACGAAGCACAAGATGAATGATGCCAGCCCACTATCAGCCGTCTTTGATGCATTATTTGTTGGTGGCGAAACGGGTATGGAACAAGCGCTGGTGACACGTGAAGGGATTAATTTTGTAGGAATACAAGCGGGTGGCTTACATGGCCTAGGTGTTGCGCAGAAAATGCGCAATACCTTGCGTTTGTTTTCGGGGTTTTTTAGCGCAATGCGTATGATGAACCAATATAAACCAGATGCAGTTTTATTGACTGGTGGTTTTGTGGGCGTGCCAGTGAGTTTGGCTGCATGGTTGCAACGGGTTCCTAGCGTGGTGTTTTTGCCCGATGTTGAGCCAGGCTTAGCCTTAAAAGTGATGGCGCGTTTTGCGAACAAGATCGTAAGCACAACCGAAGCATCGGCAGCTTATGTGTCAAAATCCAAACATGTAGTTACGGGTTATCCTGTGCGCGAGGTTTTTCATCAGGTCTCACGTCAATCTGGTCGGGCGCAATTAGGTATCGCTGCACCTAATGCTTTTGGGGCAGATGAAAAAGTGCTTTTAATTTTTGGTGGCAGCAAAGGTGCACGCAGCATTAACCGTGCAGCATTGGCTGGTATGGCCCAATTACTTGAATTGGCGGTTGTCATTCATGTGACTGGTAGCAGCGATTGGGAAGAAGTGTGCCAAGCACGTGGCAAAATGAGCACGGCTCAACAAGCGCGTTATTTGGCATTTCCTTATTTGCATGAAGAAATGGCAAGTGCTATGGCGGCGGCTGATTTGGTCATTTGTCGTTCGGGGGCTAGCGCATTGGGCGAATTGCCTATCTTGGGGTTGCCAGCAGTGTTGGTGCCTTATCCACACGCATGGCGTTATCAAAAAGTCAATGCTGAATATTTAGTTGGGCATAACGCGGCTATGATGTTAGCAGATGCGCAATTATCTGACCCGCAGCATGGCTTGGTTTCGGTTGTTACTCAATTGTTGAGCAATCCACAACAATTACAGACGATGCGGCATGCAATGCAATTGCTAGGCCGCGCCGATGGCGCTGACAAAATTGCTGATGTTTTGTGTTTGGTTGTACAAAAAGCCAATAGCAAAAAAGATGCAATGGGAGGGGTGGCTGCATGATTGATGCCAATGTGGTGTTTTGGGCATTTGTGATATTGATCTCATTTTTTGGCTCGAATCGTGGGTGGATTCGTGAAGTCATTGTGAGTTTTAGTATGGTGTTTGCTATTTTTGCGATCCGCCAGCTATTTACGGTGCAAGTGGTGAATGACTTTAGCGATGCTTTTACTAGCCCTATGTCCAAGTGGGCAATTCGGGCCGTGCCTTTTATTGTTATTACGATTTTTGGCTATTTAGGCCCAACGATGGCAAGAGGGCGTTCTGAGTCCAATCTGCGTGGTAGATTTGAAGAAGGTATTTTGTCGTTGTTATTGGGCGCACTAAATGGGTATTTGTTGTTTAGCTCGTTGGCGTGGTTTGCTGCCGAGGCTGGTATTTTAGGACGGGGCGATTGGTCTTATGGTGGCACGATTTTATTTCGCCAACCCGAGAAAAGCACATGGCAAGAAATATTTTTCATTAAATATGCTGCAATTGCTTATTTGCATGGCACAACATTGGTGTTTGTTTTAATATTATTAGTGTTATTTGTACTAGTTGTGGTTATTTAGATTGATAATGTCAAATATATACCAGTTTTAGGCTATTTTCCCTGCTGTAAGCAAGAGCCGGTAGCGTGAAATTGGCAAAAACCTGCTTTTTATTTGTAAACATGGCATTGTCAGGTTGATGGGTTTTGTAAAAAAAATGAAAGTTCATATTATGGGAATCGGTGGGGCGGGTATGAGCGCAATTGCGCGTGTCATGCATGCACGGGGAATAAAAGTTACAGGCGATGATCGTGCACATTCACCAATATTAGATGAGTTAAATGCTGAAGGGATACCTGCTTTTGTTGGGCATGACCCAGCGCACTTAGATGGGGTCGATGCCTTGGCTCCATCATCGGCGGTAGCTAAAACTGAGCCGGAATTGATTGAGGCGCGTAAACGGGGGCTAAAAATTTGGCATCGTGGCGACTTGATCAATTTGCTCATGCAAGGCAAAATAGGGATTGGGATTGCTGGGGCGCATGGTAAAACCAGCACTACCGATATGTTATCGGTGGTATTAACCCAAGCCGGGCTTGATCCATCCTACATTATTGGGGCTACCTCAAGTGTGTTAAAAACCAATGCCCATCATGGCAGCGG
>JAGWYZ010000364.1 GCA_018969115.1 Chloroflexota bacterium
ATGGTTAATGGTTAATGGTTAATGGTTAATGGTTAATGGTCAATGGTTAATGGTTAATGGTTAATGGTTAATGGTTAATAATTCGTAGCAATTAACCATTAACCATTAACCATTGATCATTAAATTAAAGAAGCGCTTCCATAACCAATTCGGCCACGTCTTTGACTTGCATTGATTTGCCGTCGGCGGCGTTGGCATCATTGAGCATACGTGAGCAGAACGGGCAGCCGATGGCGAGCGTCTTAGCGCCAGTGGCTTTGGCCTCGGCAAAGCGATTGACATTCACGGCTTCTTTGCCGTGCTCTTCTTCCTTCCACACTTGCGCCCCACCCGCCCCACAACAAAATGATTGATTGCGGCTGCGCGGCATCTCAAGCTGTTCGCCACCCAAGGTCGTCAACACTTTGCGCGGCGCGTCATATTCGTTATTGTGCCGCCCAAGATAGCACGGGTCGTGAAAAGTGACGCTTTCCAGCATCTTCTTGGCGTCAATCTTGAGTTTGCCCTCGCCAACCAATTGATTGATGAGTTGGGTGTGATGCAAAACCTTAAATGTTGCGCCCAGTTCTTGATATTCTTTACCAATCGTATGCAAACAATGTGGGCAACCAGCCACAATGGTGCGTTTGTCGGCCTCAACTCCTTTCAAAGTTTCAATTACAGCCTTCGCCATCTCGAAAAACAAATACTCATTGCCAGCGCGACGCGCCACGTCACCGGTGCAAGTCTCTTGATTGCCCAACACCGCAAAATTGACATTGGCCTTGTGCAACACGGTGGCAATGGCACGCGCCGTGGCTTGGGCATTTGGATCAAAAGCCCCTGCGCAGCCCACCCAATACAACACCTCGTAATCGGGGTTCTCTTCCACCGTCGGCACTTTAAAGTCAAGCGATTGTGCCCAATTCAAGCGGTCTTCGCTCATCTGCCATGGGTTGCCGCTGCGTTCCATGCCGGTGAATGCGGCCTTGAGTTGATCAGGGAACTTACTTTCCATCAGCACTTGCGCCCGCCGCATGTTCAAAATGTCAAACATCGGCTCATTGCCCACTGGGCATACATCCACGCAGGCCCCGCAACTGGTGCAAGCCCATAATGCGCTCTCGCTAATCACATTGCCCATCAATGGCAACGACAACGGGTTGACATCCGGCGCGGCTTCGTCAATCACCACCGGCTTAGTTAAATCTTGCCAACTGTTGGGCCGCAACACGTCCCAAATCATATAGCGTTTGTTAATCTCAAGGGCGCTGGGCGATAGTTCTTTGCCGGTGGTGTATGCCGGGCAGACCTGCTGGCAGCGATTGCACATGATACAGGCGAATGGGTCAACGATGTGCTTTTGGTGCATGTCTAACATCGTGGTCACGCCAAATTTCTCAATCGACTGATCCTCAAAGTTAATCGCCTCAAGTGCGCCCAAGGCTTTGCGCTCAGGCCGCGTAGCAAAGTTAAACGGCCCCGCCACCAAATGCAAATGCTTGGTATAGGGGAAATAAGGCAAGAACACCAAAATTAGCCCCAGCGCCACCCACCAACCCACGTGCTGGCCCACCGTCAGCCCCATCGGCGACATACCACGCCACACATTGCTAATGAGGCTGGCGAAGGGTTGCCAACCATCGGCATGTTCGGCCACCGCAAATGACGCACCCAACAGCCGAAAACCAATATGCAACAACAAGAAGATGCCGATAATAAGCGAATCACGCGAGATGCCGCCAGCCTTGACCTTAGGGTGCAATAGCACATTGTCATTAAACTGCAATTCGGGTGCTTTTGCCACAAACCGGCGCAGCAAGAAATAAACCACTCCGACCAGCACACTCATGCTAAATACATCGGCAAGCAAGCGGTAGACACCCCCTACTACCCCCATGCTGTGTGTGTTGGAGGGAAATAGTCCCTCTAGTACATCAACTGCATTGACCAACAAATAAAAAATAAAACCCCACGCGATGCCATAATGAAACAACGACGCGATCTTGCGTTTGGGTGTGGCGCTATTACGCAAAATTTGCCCCTGTGAAAAGAGTGCAATCATGCCCTTACGCAAGCGCTCAGGCGCTTGGCTAAAATCGAGCTTGCCGCCCTGCCCCAGTTGCACCACCGACCACATACGCCGAAATGTCAGCGACGCGGCATAAAATGAAGCCGCCACTAACAAAATAAAAAGGATTTTTTCGATGAGGGTTAACATAATTTAAGTAGGAAGTAGAAAGTAAAAAGTGCTAAGCATTCAAGTATAAAATATTAATATTATGGTTGCAAACTCAGCCTCTACAGTTGCGCTTAATTTACCTCGTGACGTTTTCGAGAGTATTGAAATATTGGCACATGAAGCCCATATGTCCTCTGTCGAAATCGTTAAGACTTGGCTAAAACGTGAGCTTGACCATCGTAAATGGCTAAATGATTGGCAAGAGTTACGCACACAAATAAAAATTGATGGCGGTCTAGAAGTTGGGCAAACCTCAGATCAAATCATCGAAAAATTACGACAAACTCGACATGAGATTTGGGATGCTGATTATGCGCATTTGTATCGATAGCTGTGTTTTTACTCGCGGTATTTATACCAATGCCAAAGATTTTGATCAAATCATCGCTGCAATCGCCCCAAATTGTCAACTGTTATTCCACGCCTCATTACACTCGAAGTCACACGCAATTTGCGCTCAACGCTACAAATAAAGAAGTTCTACCTACCATTTAGCCATTATCCTTATGCCACAATCGTTGATGACTTGGTTCCTTATGAATTTGTCAACAAATATATCGAATTAGGGTTGCGCGAAAAAGGCGATGCT
>JAGWYZ010000365.1 GCA_018969115.1 Chloroflexota bacterium
ACGCTCAAGGCCGATTTGGCGGCTTTAAATGCGGTGATCGAGGCAAAAGGCTGGACGTTGGAAGCCGCGTTTCAGCCGCGCCTCATGCTCGATGCCTTGGCGCAGGCGCGTGGCTTAACCCCCGACGCCAAACGCTATTTGCTTGGCGGCAGTTTTAACCGTTCGCTCGAAGCACGCATACGCGCTGGCAACCCCCCGACCTTGCGCTATGTCATCACCACCGCCACCTCGCTCGACTGGACCGTGCTCGACTTGTTTTATCGCTTGTGTGGGTTTGGGCATTTTAGACACATGTTTGATTTGGCCGAAAATGGCGAAGATGAAGGCCCGATCTGCAACCTCGGCTTGTTATCGAATTATTTGGCGCGTTTTAATGATGAATTTTCGGGCATCATCACGGCCAGCAGCCTGACCGATGATAAGTTTAGCCAACTCTTTTTCATTGGGTTTTTATATGCCCTGTTTCGTTTGGGCGAAACCGAGTTTGAAGACCCTGAAGACCCCTTCCCACGTGGGCGTATCCCATTTTTGACCGTGCACCAGAGCAAAGGCTTGGAATTTCCGGTAGTGGTGCTGGGCAATACTGCCAAACGGGATATGGGGCCGCAACGCATTGAAACCATTGTGCGGCCTTTTGTGCAAAATGCCGAAAGTGAACCCTTGGAGCGGGTGGCTGAGTTTGACATTATGCGTATGTTTTATGTGGCGTTGTCACGCGCTCAAAATTTGTTGGTGGTGGCCCAATATAAAGGCTCAGGCCAAACGATGTATAAAGCCTTTAAAACGGTCGTGCCTGATCTGCCGTTGATCAGAAGCCTCGATGTGAACACCTTGCCCACGGCCGAGCTTGACCAGCACGAATTGCCCCAAACCTATTCTTATACCGGTGACTTTTTGTTTTATCAAAAATGCCCACGTCAATATATGGTGTTTAAAAAATATGGCTTTGCCGCCTCGCGCACCCAAACCATGACCTTCGGCACCTTGGTGCATCGCACCATCGAAGATTTGCACCAATTTCTCATTGCCCAGCGCGAGGTGACGCAATGAACACCCCCACGCATGTGACCGATGCCGAGATCGAAGCGCGGATTCGCCAATGGTTTAACGACAATGTGGAGTCGTTGAAGCTAGAAGGCGGCCATGCCCTGAGTGGCTTTATTCGTGACAGTGCGCTTAACCAAGTGTTGATGTATTGGCGCAAATTGCATGAGGTGGCGCTGCGTGTGACCGACACCGAGGTCAAATTGACCTTGCCGGGCAATCTCAGCCCGTCTGGTCGTCAGTTTGCCATCGAAGGCGTGGTCGATATTGTGCAAGAAGATGCACAAACCACCATGTATGACCTAAAAACCCACAAAGAGCAGGCCATTCGTGGCAATTTGGCCGACTATGAAGACCAACTGAATGTGTATGCCCACATTTGGCAAAACCTGCGTGGGCAAGCGCTGGATGCCATGACGATCATTTGCAGCGATTTGCCAGACCCAGTGCAACGGGCCTTGCGCGAGCAACGCCCGGGCCAACTGGAAAACGCCTTGGCGCGTTGGAACCCCTTGATTGACGTGCCGTGCAACCCCCAACACGTGGGCGATACGGTGCAGCGTTTTGGGGCGGTGGTCGATCAGATCGAAAACCATGAATTTGCGCCGCCGCCGGTTGAGACGCTCAACCGACCGGCAGCGGGAACCCAAGTGCCATTTGGCACGGCGGTGTGCCGCAACTGTGATGCGCGATTTTCCTGCGCCAGCTATCGCGCCTTTATTCGCGCCAAGGCCCGTGTCGGGGTGGGTGAATCGCATTACCGCGAATATGTGCTGCAAGACTTTGGCGAAGAAGAAGAACGCGATGCCCGTCGGTTGATCGAAACGCCGATGGCCTTGCGTGGCTGAGGCGGCCCGACTTTTGTTGTTTTGTCTCGTTAAAATAAACACCCACTACCCCTATGCCAATCACCAAACTGACCCCCGAAACCCAACCCAGCCTGAGCGATGACCGACTGGCCGCCTTGCTGGCATTGTTGCCCGAAGCCGTCGCCGATGGCAAGCTGAATTGGGAGGCCCTGCGTGAGATGTTGGTGGGGCAACTTGAGGATGAGGCCAGCGAGGCGGCGGGTAAGCCACACGATGAACACTTTGGCCTGTTTTGGCCGGGCAAACGCGCCGCCCGCCGCGAGGCCGCCAGCCCCGCCAAAGCTGGGCTGCACCCAGCGCCGGGTGAAGGGGTGGATGAGGCCAACACCCGCAACCTATATTTGGAGGGCGACAACCTGAGTGTGTTGAAGTTGTTGCGCAAGGCCTATAGCGGACGGGTGAAGATGATTTATATCGACCCGCCTTATAACACCGGCAACGATTTTGTGTATAAAGACAACTTTGCCGAGAGCAGCGACACCTATTTGCGCCGCAGCGGTCAGGCCGATGCCAGTGGGCAACGCTTGGTCAGCAACCCGAAGGCGGGTGGGCGTTTTCACAGCAATTGGTTGAATATGATCTACCCGCGTCTGTTATTGGCGCGTGAATTGCTGCGCGATGATGGGGTGATCTTTGTCAGCATCGATGACAACGAGG
Organism: Chloroflexota bacterium; assembly: GCA_018969115.1. Lineage (GTDB taxonomy): Bacteria > Chloroflexota > Anaerolineae > J036 > Brachytrichaceae > AQU-03. The sequence continues at coordinate 2,571 of JAGWYZ010000365.1, forward strand.
TGCATCATTTGCGTATGGTGATGGATGAGATTTTTGGCGCGGAGAATTTTGTGGCAGAACTTCCATGGCAATCACGTTTATCAAAGCAAAATGATACGGATATTAGCACTAATCATGAATATATCTTAGGGTATGCAAAATTACGGCGAATATCAAATCGTCGATTAAAAGAATCCAATTTACATACATGGCATTCAGAAAACTCATTTGCAATTCTTCCATTACCCTTAG
>JAGWYZ010000081.1 GCA_018969115.1 Chloroflexota bacterium
ATGACTTAGTCACGAGTTAAGAGTTGAGAAAAATCTTTAATCCTCAATTCCTAATCCCTAATCTCACATTCACCCACTCACTCATTCACTCATTTTTAAAACCAGCGCCACGCCATGCCCAACCCCAACGCACAACGTAATGAGGCCATAGGGCGAAGTAGCAATGCCAGCGGCATGACGGCGTTTCATCTCATGCACCATCGTGGCGACCAAACGCGCCCCAGAGCAGCCGAGCGGATGCCCCAACGCAATCGCCCCACCGTTGATGTTGGTGCGATCCATTGGCAAGCCCAAGCCATCGATCACGGCCAAGGCCTGCACCGCAAATGCCTCATTCAGCTCGATCAAATCAAGGTCTTTCACCTCGATACCCGCCCGCTGCAAGGCTTTGCGCGAAGCCGGAATCGGCCCCAAGCCCATGGTGCGCGGGTCTACCCCTGCCGAAGCAGCACTGACAATACGAGCCAATGGCTTATAACCCAACTCACGGGCCTTGTTTTCATTCATCAGCAACACCGCCGCTGCACCATCATTTACACCGCTAGCATTGCCTGCCGTTACTGTACCGCCCTGACGAAATGCCGGTTGCAAGGCTGACAACTTTTCGAGGCTGGTGCTCAATTCCCAGCGCCCATCGCTGGCCCTTTTCATCTGCGGATGCTCGTCGGTATCGACCACAATCGGGTCGCCTTTGCGCTGGGGTAATACCACCGGCACAATTTCATCTTTAAAGCGCCCGGCATTGATGGCCGCAATCGCCCGCCGCTGGCTTTCGAGCGAAAATTCGTCTTGGCGCTGACGCGAAATGTGGGTTTGATCAAAAATGTTCTCGGCCGTTTCCCCCATACCCTCAAGCGGAAATAATTTTTGCATTTTGGGGTTTGGGAAGCGCCAGCCGATGGTGGTGTCGTAAATTTGCGCCTCGCGTGAGAAGGCCGTCTCGGCCTTGCCCATGACAAATGGGGCGCGGCTCATGCTCTCGACCCCGCCAGCAATGTAAATATCGCCCTCGTTGGCGTTGATGGCGCGATAAGCAGTAATTACCGCATCGAGGCCGCTAGCGCACAGGCGATTCACCGTAAGCCCAGCCACATGATTCGGAAAACCCGCCAATAATAGCGCCATTCGCGCCACATTACGGTTGTCTTCACCGGCTTGGTTGCTGTTGCCCAACACCACTTCTTCAACCAGCGCTGGGTCAAGTTTGTTGCGTTCGCAAATTGCCTTCAGCGGGATTGCCGCCAAATCATCGGGGCGCACTTTGCTCAGTGCGCCGCCATATCGCCCAATCGGCGTTCGCACGCCGTCAATAATGACTGTATTCATAGGTAAAGTGAAAAGTAAAAAGTGCTAAGTTGGATAGTAGCAAGGAGCAGGGGGCAGGTAGCAAGTGGCAAGTGGCAAGTTTAAAGTTTAATTTTTACCTGCAACCTGCAACTTGCCCCTTGCCCCGCCACTACTTCCTCCGATCAAACACCCGCTTGAGTTTACCGCCTTCACTGCGGGGGGCTTTGCCGGGGGCCAACAGCGTCACCTCGGCGTTGATGCCGAGCACTTCGTGCAAGGCCTTGCGGGCGCGGGCGCACAAATGCCGCACCGCATCGTCATTGGCATCGGCAAAACGCCCCTCGCCCAGCTCACGATAAAACCCATCTTGCACCTCAATCTGCACTTCAATTGCATCTAAATGCCCCTCGCGGGTGACAACAAGGGCGTAATGTGGCGCAAAATGGGTTTGCCCCACCAATGCCGCCTCGACCTGTGATGGGAACACATTGACCCCGCGAATGATCAACATATCATCGGTGCGGCCCAAAATGCGGCTCATACGGGCATGGGTGCGACCACAAATACACTTTTCGCGGTTTAGGCTACACAAATCGCCGGTGCGATACCGCAATAATGGCATGGCTTCTTTGGTCAAAGTAGTAAATACAATCTCACCCACCTCACCATCGGCCACTGGTTCGCCTGTGGCTGGGTTGAGTATCTCGGTCAAGAAATGATCTTCGGCGATGTGCATCCCCGCCTTGGCCTCGACACACTCATTCGACACACCCGGCCCAATAATTTCGCTCAAACCATAAATATTGACGGCGTGTGTGCCCAATTTAGCCTCTAGCTCAGTTCGCATCTCCTCCGTCCACGGCTCGGCCCCCAAAATAAAGGTGCGTACCTTCAGCGATTTCGGGTCGATGCCAGCCCGCAAAATCTCATCAGCCAAAGTCAGGGCATAGCTCGGCGTGCAAGCCATAACAGCGGTCTGAAAATCTTGCAACAGCATGATTTGGCGGGCCGTGTTGCCCCCGCTGATGGGAATCACCGTGCAACCAAAGCGCTCTGCGCCATAGTGCATCCCCAATCCACCCGTAAACAAACCATAACCATAGGCATTTTGAAACATCTCACCCGGCTTGGCCCCGCTCATGGCAAAACAACGGGCGCATACCTCGGCCCACATCTCAATATCGTTTTGGGTATAACCTACCACCGTCGGCTTGCCGGTGGTGCCACTGCTGGCGTGTACCCGCGTCACTTGGTCCATTGGCACCGCAAACAAGCCAAATGGGTAATTGTCGCGCAAGTCGATTTTCTTGGTGAATGGCAACTTGTGCAAATCGTGAATACCGCCAATATCTGACGGTTTAAGGCCTGCCGCATCCATGCGCTGACGATACATCGGCACCCGCGCATAAACATAATCGGCCAATTTCTGCAAACGCTCACTTTGCAGTTTTTCTAATGCCAAACATGGCATCGTTTCAATTTCAGGGTTCCAAATCATATTTCCTCTTATTTTTTAGTCGAATAGGTGATTGATTAGTTGAATAGTTGATTAGTAACTCACACGTCACAAGTTATCATTAACTATTCAACTATTCAACCACCCAACGAGATAATTACAAGAAATTAAAAATTATTTGGTTAAACAGTGCCGCCCCGCGCGTCGGTGCACCATGTGCAATACTTGGCAAAATCGCCAACTGCGCTTTGGGCAAAGCACGATAGAGCTTGATTGTTTGATCGAGCGAAATCACGGGGTCGCGATCGCCCCCTACTACCAACACTGGGCAAGTGATAGGTGCAAGATCAGCCGCGCTAAAATCGGGGCGTTGGCGGTCCTCAGCCTCCCACCAACCCAACAACGTGGCGGGGTCGGTGTGTTTGTGAAATTGGCTCATATGCGCCCACCAACCCGGCTGCTCGGCCTGCATCCGCGTCGGGTTCCAAAAACCGCTGTCAATCCGCGCTTGGTCGCGCTCCAAGTTATTGCTCACCAACACCAATTTACGTAACAAAGCTGTGTGCCGCAGCGCAAAAAATAGGGCCGTGCTGCCCCCACCGCTAAAACCACATACCGATACATGTTTGGGCAAAGCCAACCCCAAATACGCTAATAATTCGGCCACATCATCGGCCATATCACGCAAATCGAGGCGTTGCGAGGGATTATCACTTTGCCCATGCCCACGCATGTCTAGACCAATCACATAATATTTTTGGCTAAAAACAGCAATCTGTTTGTTCCAAGCAGTACGAAAGGTATCGGTGGCACCGTGCAACAATACCAGCGGCGGGGCCGATGCCTCACCATGCACTTCATAATACAAATTCACTGCTGAAAGTTTAGCGTAGGGCATGAACAAACGTAATTATAGCCGTGCATTGCCAGAGTGCCGTCATCGGAGCGCCAGCAGGATGCTGGCGCTTTGTGTCACCTATAACGCCCTTTTAACGTTAGTCAAAGCGCCATCAGGGATGACGACGCTCTAACAATGCACGGCTCAAACCTTCGGCTGATTTTTATCATAGCAACTTCAGTCTCTGGTCGAGCGATTTACGGCCTTGACAGGCACAAAACAGCCTGCAACAGACAAAACGAACACCCCAGACAGCCCTTACATCATTTTCACAGATACAAACACAGACTATAGCCGGAAAATCAAATCATGTCACACATTGCTGCTTTACTTGCCACTTCATTACTTTTAACAACACTACCTATTCCAAGCAATAACGCAACGCCACAAATTGCACCCTCAACCCCTTTAACCCACAGCATCAGTTTTTTGGACATGAATGAAAAATAACCGATAGTTTAGGCGCACCCCACGCCAGCGACTAGGCCAAACAAATTGTTTGGGGTAATAACCAAGGCCGATTGCACCTGAAATTAACCTGTAAAGATGGGCAATGGCGCGGGGGTCAAATAATGACCAAAGAGAAGCTGGGCTTTGGCAACTATGAGTTTCAGATCACTCACCCACTCGATCGGCTAGATCCCAATGTAGTATTTGGCATTTTTAATTATGAAGGCCACAGCCAAACCTCATTTGCCACCAACGAAATCAATATTGAGTTTGGCAAATAGGGCTATGAGACGATTTAACCCAACAGCTATACCATTTGGCCCAGCACCATCAGCCAAAGAAACCGCACCCATCATTTTCGTTTAAGCTAAAAAGCCTCGATAGCACCCATCGTTTCCGCGGGTCGCGGCATTTTGTCTATTACAAAAGTATGCAAAGGAATCGCAGCGACAGCCGCGAACAATTTGCAAGCCGGTGGTTTCAACTCAGCGCCGGAACCGTGCAAACGATCATCCCACAACAACCGCTTAATCTCTATATCAAACTATGGGCCTACAAAAGCCACCCACCCAAAGACGGCAAAGAATGCGAGATCATCATCAAAAAATTCACCTTCACGCCCCGGAGTGAGTGCAAAGTGCTGAGTCCTGAGTGATAGACACATCCTTCTGAACCTTGCACTTAACACTTTCTACTCAGCACTCAGCACTTAAAAGAACATCGGTGTCATTTGTTGGGCTTCGACAAGGGCTTGCATTTGCGCAGTGCTGGGGACGGGCAATGCACCATTGGTGAAGCGCTCGGCGGCAGACAGCACTTTGGGCAAAAGCATAATATCGCCAGCGGTGTTGAGGAAAATGCCCGGGCGCGACAAGGCCCAAGCCACCGCCAAATCAATATCGGCCTGCGCCGTGAGCGGCTCATACCATGTAGCATGGGTTCGGGTGTCACCGGTATAGCGGCGACGCGTAATACTCTTGATAGTTTGCACGGCAGCGTTGCTGCGTTGGCAGGCCGCCACCACCTGCTCAAACCCCATCGCATACACCGGATTTTGCATCATTAAATAGTTGTAAGGCAACAGCACCGAGTCGAAATCGAAGGCCGCAAGGCTACGCTCGTGCATGCCCGCCACGCGCACCTCGTGCCCAGTAACGCCGATAAAACGCACCAAGCCCTGCGCCTTGGCCTCGAGGCACGCCTCTAGCGCCCCGCCCGGCCCCATCGCCACTTGCCAATCGTCAGGGTTATTGAGGTTGTGCAATTGAATCAAATCGACTTGATCAGTTTGCAAGCGGTCGAGCGAACGGCGAAACTCATCCCATGCCGCGCCCTTGCGGCGTTCGCCGGTTTTGGTGGCGAGAAAAAAGTAGTTGCGATAGCGCTTCATCCACGGCCCCAGCCGCAATTCAGAATCGCCATAACTGGCGGCGGTGTCAATGTGATTGACCCCATGCGACATCAGCAAATCCATCGTGGTGTCTGCTTCAGTTTGGCTCACTTTGCCAAACGCCGCCGCGCCAAACAGGGTTCGGGTGCTCAGGTGGCCGGTGCGGCCAAAGGGTTGGGTTTTGATCATGACATTTATTTTAAATGAGTGAATGAGTGAATGAGTAATTGAGTAATTGAGGATTATTCTAGTTTTTGCTAAAAACAGCCTTTTGGGCACAAGCCAAGGCCAGAGTCGGATGATAGTCACTAGGAAGATGACTAGTCACCGAGTGCTTTTCTCAGAGTCTGGGTAGCAAGGGCATGCCAACAAAATCAAAATCTGATAAATGCCTACGCAAACGTCCTGGGCTACCTCACCGTGATCAACGTACCGATGTTGGTCTCCTCACGCCCAATCTCGGCCCCGCGAAACTGGCGCTCGCCCAGCAAACCGCGATACGACAACAACGGCTCGCCCGAAATACTCGACGTCGAATACGTCACTCGCAGGCCACGCCCGCGAATTTGAAACAGATTGGGCTGAATCGAGAGATTGCTCATAGATTAACTCCTCATCTTTACAACACACGCCAAAATGATACAAAATTGCAACCCATTGTCAACCAAGCCGCCCTCCATCTTTAGGCCGATTTTGCCCCACCTCACACTCAGCTATTTTTATGACAACAGCACTACACTCCTGAAGGTGACACAAGCTCCACCCACCCCAAAAGCCAAACGCTTTCGCCTCAACTGCCTCCTACTTGCCCTCTATCTAATTGCTAGGGCGACTTCCAGCGTTGCCCGCCTCATTCGCCCACAACCCGACAGCCCGCTGCGCTTCAGCGAAAAAATCGCTCAAGTCAACGCCATCAATAACGACCTCAACAGCGAGCGCCTCATCAAAATGGCCTATTTAGATTATGTGCCGCCCAACGCCCCCAACGCGCCTGTCATCGTCATGCTGCACAGCAGCCCGGGCAGCGGCGCAGGTAAGATTCCATCTCCTGCCCCCGTCTAAGTAAACCTAAACAAACAACTGTTAAAAAGAGGAGGTGATAAAAATGAAAGCCCACATAAAAATTGCGGCCATCGCTGCCGCAATACTATTAAGCGCCTGTAGTACCGCCACACCCACCAGCGCCCCAGCCCCAGCCGCAAAAGTTGCAGCACCGGCCACCGCCACCCCAGCCAAACCCATCGTCGCGGCCCAACCTGTCGCAGTCCAACCCGTGGCAGCCAAACCAGTCTTCATCGACTTCTACGCTGAGTGGTGAACCACCTGCACCGCCATGAAACCTACCGTGCGTAGGTTAGAGCAAGAATTTGCTGGCAAGATCGAATTTAAGAGCTTGGATATCGACAGCGCCGCAAATGCCGAAGCCAAACAAAAATATGGCTTCCGCGCCCAACCCCAATTTGTATTTGTTACCGGTGATGGTAAAGTCGTCAGCACCCGCAACGGCATGCAATCGTATGAAACACTCAAAAAAGATATTGAGTCATTGCTGAAAGGCTGATTTTGATGACAAGGTGACAAGGTGAGGGGGTGAAAGGGTGATCTAACGCAAATCGTAAATTTCACCATGTCACCTTGTCACCCTGTCACCCCCTCACCTTGTCATAACTCAAACGCCTGCCCACGCGCCGGAATATGCACCTCACGCGCACCGGCTTGTTGAAACGAACGCGCCAAAATTTCAGCTTGGTCTATTTCAGAATGCACAATAAAAATTTTGCGCAACATTTCAAGGTTAGGTTGCACCCATTTCAACAAATCATGACAATCGGCATGACCCGAAAATGATTGAATTTGATGAATTTCAGCCCGCACATTAAACGTCTCGCCCAAAATACGCACCCTTGGCTCGCCATCTAAAATGCGCCGCCCCAAAGTGCCGGGTGCTTGAAACGACACAAACAACACCATATTGCGTTTGTCTTCGATGGTATTGCGCAAATGATGCAACACCCGCCCGTTTTCGCACATACCCGATGCACTAATAATAATCGCTGGCCCCTCAAAATCCTTAATCGTTTTCGATTCTTCAGCCTGCCGCACATAGCGCAAACGTGGAAAACCGAAGGCATCGCCATCCTGGTCATTCTCCAACATCTCAACCACATCTTGATTAAAACATTCGGGGTGTGATTTAAACACCTGTGTGACATTACATGCCAATGGGCTATCGACAAACACGGGTATGTTTGGCAACTGATGCGTATTAAACAAGCCATTCAAATGGTATACAATCTCTTGGGTACGCCCCACCGCAAAGGCCGGAATGACAATTTTGCCGCCGCGCCGAATGACGCGCATGATGGCATCTTTCAACTCAGGCAACACATCACTAATCGGCGCATGGGTGCGCCCACCATATGTGCCTTCAATCACCAAATAATCGGCTGTAGGCATCGGCGCGGGATCACGCAAAATCGTCACCCCAAAGCGCCCCAAGTCGCCACTAAATACCACATTGGCTGTCTTTTCGACTTCGGTCAAGCGAATGTGCTCCCATGCCGATCCCAGCATATGCCCAGCCTCACCAAAGCGCACCTGCATATTGGGTGTCACCTGAAATGGTTTGTCATAAGCCTCATTCTTAAAACGGGTCAAAGCCAATTCGGCATCTGCCATCGTATACAGCGGTTCAATCATTGGCCCACCGCCACGTTTATTTAAGAATTTGGCATCTTCCTCTTGAATCTTGGCGCTGTCCATCAACATGGCGTGGCAGATATCTTCGGTGGCAAAGGTAGCATGAATTGGCCCTGTAAAGCCCTGCTTCACCAAATTGGGAATATTGCCCGAATGATCGATATGCGCATGTGAAAGCACCATTGCTTGCAGCGAGGCTGGATCAAACGGAAAGGTTTGGTTAATACTATTGGCATCATCGCGCCGCCCTTGATATAACCCACAGTCTAATAAAACGCGCTCGCCCGCAATATCAATCAGATGTTGTGAGCCGGTGACGGTGCGCGCTGCACCCCAAAATGTTATTTTCATATATGTTTGCACCTATCCTAATCAATCCTGTGAATTGCATGAGTATAATCTGGTATATGGTAGAGGTGAAAATTGATAGTATTCGGGTTAGCCTGATGTCTCAGCAACATGTGGTGATTTTAAAAGACATGGACAGTCGCCGCTACTTGCCGATCTGGATCGGGCGCACCGAGGCCGAGTCCATTAATATGCACTTGCAAAAAGTGCAAGTGCCGCGCCCCCTAACCCATGATTTGGCAAAAAAAATAGTGGAAGAACTGGGCGGCAAAATCACAAAAATCGTCATCAGCGATTTGTATCAAGATACATTTTATGCGCGGGTGGAGATGGTTATAGAACGCCGCACAGTGCAAGTAGATGCCCGCCCCAGTGATGCCATTGCGATGGCCGTGCGGGCCGAATGCCCCATCTTCATTGATGATATCGTGATGGAAAAAGCTGCCATCTTGCCCGATACAGATGAAGATGAAGAGGATGTTAAAGACCCCGATGAGGAATTGGATTTGGGTGCGTTTGGCGACTTTATCAGCAGCCTCGATACTGATGATTTAGAGAAGTAAATCGCAACATTTTGATGTTTTAAACGTGAAGGGGCGAAAGACGCGAAAATAAATGATTTCGCATTCTTCGCCCCTTGGCAATTTTTTATTTCATGCCAAAATACATTGCGTTTTTACGTGCCATCAATGTCAATGGGCAGACGGTCAAAATGAATCACTTGCGCAGTTTGTTTGAAGCGATGGGTTTTGTCCAAGTTGAGACCTTCATCGCCAATGACAATGTCATTTTTGACCAACCTGACCTAAACAGCCAACAACTCGAGGCCCAAATTGAGACAGTGGCTTATATGTCTTATTCACAGCAACCACGCCCGATGCCGCCGCCCAACAAAAATTTTTGGCCTTTACGATCCCCATTGATTCATTCCATATTTACGGGTGCGAAGTCTATTGGCTGTGTCGCATTAAAATGAGCAAATCGACATTTTCGGGAAAAACGTTCGAAAAAGCCACTAGCATGCCAGCAACCATGCGCAATATCAGCACGTTAAAAAAGTTGGCTACAAAATATCTATGATCTCGACTCTCGTTTTTGATACGCTTTTTACACTCCTCCTCACCATTCAAGTCATCGCTACCCTGATACTGTCGATCTATGCCTTACACGAAGGCACATTGTTGCTCATTTATTGGCGCAAAACACGGCGCACACCGCCCCCCCCACAACCCAACAACCAATACCCTTGGCCTGCTGTCACCATCCAATTGCCTCTTTACAACGAACGCTATGTCGCCGAGCGCGTCATTGCCGCTGCCTGTGCCCAGCATTACCCGCTTGACCGCCTGCAAATACAGGTACTTGACGACTCGACCGATATCACGCACACCCTCGCCCGAGATGCCGTGCAGGCCGCGCAGGCGCGTGGGGTCAACATTAGCCACATCACCCGCACCACCCGCGCTGGCTATAAAGCCGGTGCATTGGCCAATGGCCTACGCAGCGCAAGCGGTAACTTCATCGCCATTTTTGATGCCGATTTCGTGCCCGCCCCCGATTTTTTGCAAAAGGTATTGCCACATTTTGGAGTTGAGAGTAGAAAGTTGAAAGTTGAGCGTAGTCAGAAGTCAGTAGTCAGTAGTCAGATCGAATCAACCAATCAACCAATCAACCAATCAATCAATCAACTAGTCAACCCAAAAATCGGTTTCGTGCAAACGCGCTGGGCCTATTTAAACCGCGAGCAAGATGCGGTTACACGGGCGCAGGCGCTGATGCTCGACATGCACTTTGTGATTGAGCAACCGGCCCGCAGTGCCATGGGGTTATTGATGAACTTTAACGGATCGGGCGGGGTATGGCGGCGCGAATGCATCGAAGATGCTGGCGGCTGGCAAGGCGACACCCTGACCGAAGACCTTGACCTGAGCTATCGTGCTGGCATACGTGGCTGGCAAGGCCGCTATTTGGCCGATGTAACCGCGCCGAGCGAGTTACCCGCCAGTTTATTGGCTTTTAAACGCCAGCAAGCGCGTTGGGCACGCGGTACGGCGCAATGCATCCGCAAACTTATGCCGCAACTGCTGCGCAGCCCAGTTTCGCCTACACGCAAATTGGCTGGGGCGCTGCATATCAGCGGCTACGTCATTCATTTGTTCATCATGATGTTGGTTCTGGTCGGCCCGATTGTGGCGCTGCTGCGCAATTCGTCGATAGTGGCGCACCCCATCACCCCACCCGCATGGTTTGGGCTAACCAACTTGGTAGGGGCGCTACCGCTATTGCTGATGTGTGTGGCGCATCAAGCTCAGGGGCGGCGTTGGCGCGATTTGGTACGCACCCTGCCAACAGCGGTGATGTGTGGCATCGGGCTGTCGTTTTCAGATGCGGCAGCGTTTTTGGCGGGTTGGGTTGCACCACACGGCGGCGAATTTGTGCGCACGCCCAAATCGGGCAGCGGTGACCCTGTTACCCGCAACGAGCCACCATCCCCTAGCGCCGATTATGCGTTTACCAGCGATTGGACCAGCAAAGCAGAATTGGGTCTTGCGTTCTATTCATTTGGCGCTTGCTTATGGCTGCTGTGGCTGGGCGATGGCGTGGCGGCATTGCCATCGTTACTCTATGCCATCAGTTTTGGCGGTTTGGTGCTCGGCACAGGCCAATTCGCCCACACACCCGCCCACACACATCAGGTATGATATCAAGAAAGTATCTATTTAAAAAAACATAATGCCAAAATCACTATATCGCCATCCCTGAGGGGATGGCGATATAGCGATTTTGGCAAAAATTATAGGGGTCAAGATGATAGCAAAACCATCATTTTGAGCGAAGCGAAAAATCTTTGCATAACACACGCTTTTAGCCTCAATTTACGCAAATATTTCTCGCTTCGCATCGAAATGACAAATGTTAGGCAAAATGACGATTTGACGATTCGGCCATCATCTTGACCCCTACAGATTTCGGCGAAAATCTGTTTTACGCTCATTCTGAGAAATTAAACTTGATCTTGTTTCTGCCAATTTGGCATTTATCCTAAAAAAATGGGAACCCTCAACCCTGATCTCCTCGATGCAAATAGCCGCACAGCCCTCAGCCGTGCCGCCGATATCATGCGCGGCCAAGCCAAACCGATGCTGATGCCCGAAATGTTGCTATTGGCACTCATGCGTATGCCCCAAAGCACCGCCGAGCGTGCGCTCGACCGGCTGGCCCAAACCCGTGGCTTTAAGCTCAAAGAGGTTGAGCTTGAGCTTGAAAATCAGCTCAAAACGCGCGTGGGGCGCAGCGCCAATTTTACATTTGTGACCGACAACAATACGCCGGTCACGTTGTCTGACGAAACACTGATCGCCATCGACGAAGCGCGAAGTATTGCCATGGCAGCGGGCGAGGTTTACATCGGCACCGAGCATTTGTTGGGCGCGTTGGCCCAACCCGGCGTTAGCACCGCAGGGGCCTTGCAACGGCGCGGGGTGACACCCGCCGCCATTGCCGAGCTGGTAAACAATGGGGTGGTGAGCAAACGCACGGTGGTACAAGATTGGATCAAACAAGCCCATAATGGCTTGTTGGCCCCGCTGTATATGCGTGATGGCTTGCTGCGCGAGTTGTGCTCGTTGCTGTCGTTATCACATGATCGCCACGTTATTTTGCTAGCCAATGATGGCAGTGGGCGGCGCAGTTTGGTGCAATCGTTGGCGTTGCTCAGTGTGGGGGGCTGGGGGCAAGGCATCGGCCCCACCCCACCCAAGCTGCAATCTATCATCGAGGTGAGCGACGTGGCATGGCTCGACAACCCACAAATGGCATTGCAAGCCGGGTTGCGGCAGGCCGAAAACGGCGTGTTATTCATCGACAACATTCATCGTTTCTTTGCCCGTGAATACCGTCAAGAGAGTGTAACCAAAGCCTTGCAAAAGGTATTTTTGGCCGAAGAAGGCAATGCCATCATCATTGGCACCACCACCGAGGCCGAATATACCGATAAATTACGCGGCAATCTGTCGATCTCTGAACATGCGCATGTGTTACGGGTTCCGCCCGCCACAGTTGACGAATGTCAAAAAATGTTGGCGTTGGTCAAAACCGGCATCGAGCGCGAATATGATTTGACGATTGATCCATCGGCTACCAAAGCCGCCGCTGTATTAGCCAGCCGCTTCATTGGCGATCAGCCTTTGCCCGGCTCGGCGGTGCGGGTGTTACATCGGGCCTGTTCGATGATTAAAGTGGCAGGGAATAACATAGGGGAAGGACAAACAGCGACCTCAAAAATCGTCAATCAAGATACCGTGGCCCTCGCCATCAGCCAAATGACCGGCGTGCCCACCAACAAGCTCGGCCAAGACGAGCGCAGCAAATTTGCGGGCATGGATCAGGCGTTACAACAGCGCCTGATCGGGCAAGATGATGCGGTGCGGGCGGTCAGCCGCGCCGTCAAAGTGGCGCGGGTTGGGCTAAAAGACAGCAAACGCCCAATCGGCTCATTCTTGTTTCTCGGTCCCAGCGGCGTTGGCAAAACCGAATTGGCGCGGGCCTTGGCCGATTTTCTGTTTGGCAGCGACGATGCCATGATCGCCATCGATATGAGCGAATATCAAAAAGACGACACAATTAACCGCTTGATCGGGTCGCCGCCCGGTTATGTCGGTTACGAGAGCGGTGGTCAATTGACCGAGCGCATTCTCAAATCGCCCTATGCGGTGGTGTTGTTTGATGAGGTCGAAAAAGCCCATCCGCGCATTCTAGACATTTTGCTGCAAGTGCTTGAAGAAGGTCGCCTGACCGATGGGCAGGGCCGCGTGGCGAATTTTAGCGAAACCGTGATTTTGCTCACCAGCAACCTTGGGGCCAACTATTTGATCGAAGGCTCGAAGAAAGAGGATGCTGTCGCGTGGGAAGTTGCGACCGATTTGGCAATGACAGACGTGCGCAGTTTCTTCCGCCCCGAATTTCTCAACCGCCTCGACGAGATTGTAATGTTTAAGCCACTGTCGCCTGCGGCCCTGACCAAAGTGTTGGATTTGATGATTTTGAAGGAAATCAAGACCGCCAAAGAACGCGGTATTGGGCTGGAGATCACCCCCGCCGCCCGCGTATGGATGTTGGCGCAAAACGAGCATCCCGAATGGGGCGCGCGCCCACTACGCCGTATTTTGCAACGCAGTGTGCGTGACCAACTGGCCGACTACCTGCTTAGCCTCGACCAGCCACCCAGCCGCGTGGTGGTTGATGCGGCGGATGGCAAACTGGTATTTACAAATTGAGAATTTAGAATTTAAAGTGGAAAATTGACGGCTCCAATTTTTCATTTTAAATTCTAAATTCTCAATTTTTCAATTCGCCCCTTGGCCGTTTCAATGGCTTTGGCGCTTTGATCAATCCCGATCCAACCACGCCCAAGTTGTTTGGCGGCGACGGCGGTTGTGCCGCTGCCGCAAAATGGATCAAGCATGACCTCGTTGGGGTTGCTGGCAAGATTAATGATACGTTGCAACAAAGCCAGCGGTTTTTGGGTGGGGTAGCCGGTGCGCTCGCCCGAGGTAGCGGCAATTGACGGCATCTCCCATACATCATCGAGCGGTTTGCCGCCCTGCAAATAATATTTGCGCCCATACGACATCATGTAACGCCGCCCATCTTCGGCCACATGACAATATTTGGCAAGCATGGCCTTGGTCGGCTCGCCGCGCAGCATATTAAAGGTGTAATTGGGCGATTTGGCATACCAAAAAATGACATCGTGCTTGGTCAACAATTGGCGCTTGGCCCGTGCCGCGCCCAGCCCATAATGCCAAATGATCTCATTGACAAACACGCCTCGCACGGGTTTTGGGTCTTGAGTTTTGGTTTTTGGCTTGGGAGTGCGTTTTTGCGGGATGGCAACATCAAAGACCTCATCCAGCATTAACTTTACATAATGGCTAGCTCGCCAATCGCAATGAAAAAATAACGAGCCATTCGGGGTCAGCACCCGCGCCATCTCTGCCAATCGCGGGCGCATATAAGCCACATAATCTTGAGGACTGCCAAAATTGTCATCATAATCGCGCTTAACCTTGGTGTTGAAGGGCGGGTCTAGGTAAATGAGGTGCGCCGTTGCCTCTGGCAAATCGGCAAGCGCGGTTAAACAATCAGCGTGTATGAGGTAATCTGATGCCACAAGAGTAAAAAAGTATGCCCGCCTATTTGTTATAAACCCAATGGGCAGAAATTAAAAATTAGCCGCCATAACCGGTGGTATAGCCCCGAATGCCAAAGCCAGCCACTAACAAAAACATACCAGCGTAGGTCAACATCGCGCCACGATCATCACGCCCACGGGTAAAGGCAAACGTGGCTGGCACCGAGATGATGACCAACGCGCCGTATAAATAATGCACGAAACGCACATTGACACCCAGCCCAAGGCTAATGAGCCACAGCCCCATGCCCAATTGCACCAGCCCCAATATGGGGCCGAGCGCCATCGCGCCCCAATATGAGCTATCGATGCCTTGCCCGCGAAAAAAACGAATCAACCCCCACAACCCCACGAGGGTGTTGTAAAGTAAAACCATGTTGGCGATGCCGGTGTGCAAAATGATTGGGTTCATCGGTAGACAGTAGTCAGTAATCAGTAGTCAGTATTTGATGACTATTTTAGCTTAAGGTAAAAAGTAAAGAGACAGAGTGTCAAAGATTAACCCCCTTGATACTGACTACTGACTACTGATTACTGTCTACTGTCTACTGTCTACCTATATTCCAACACCATCCGCTCGTTGGGGGTGAATGGCGCAGCAGCGCTGACCGGCAAGCCCAACGCGGCAAATAATTGCTGCACCATTGTCTCGCCTAAAAACACACTAAATGGGGTTTGGCGGCGATATTGCACCACCCGCGGCTCGCCAGCAATGCCACCCAAGGCCGCAGCCTTGGCAATGGCATCTTCTTCACCACCCAGCGAATCGACCAATTTATAGCTTAGGGCTTGACGGCCCGTGCAAATGCGCCCATCGGCGATCTTGCGCACATCATCTTTGGGCAACTTACGTGCATCGCTGACGATAGTGACAAAACCTTCATACATTTCGGTGACAATATTTTGCAACAATTCGCGCTCATCGGGGCGCATGTCGCGGAATTGGTTGCCGATGTCTTTGTTTTTGCCCGACACGATGGTCACATCTTTAACGCCGAGTTGCTCGCTCAGGCCTTTAATATTGACCAATTGGAAGATAACACCAATAGAGCAAGTAAGGCCATCAGGGTGTGCCACGATATGGTCGGCGGCCATGCTGACATAAAACCCGCCCGATGCAGCGGTTTCGGTCATCAACGCAACCACTGGTTTGCCGCTGGCCTTGAGCGCCTTATAAATTTCATTCGAGGCCACCACCGAGCCACCCGGGCTATTGACCCGCAAAATAATGGCCTTAACGTTGCTATCTTTAGCCGCCGCCTTGATCGATTTGATAATCGGGCCAGAGGCCGCATTGCCCGAACTGGTAATGCCATTGCCCGAATCAGAACCCGTCACAATCGCGCCAGCCACATCGACAATGGCTAACGCAGGGCCAGTGCGCGGGCCAGAGACATATTGGGCAGTCGGCTCGGTGCTTGTCGCCCCAAAAGATAAGTTTTCAGCCGTTGCGGCGGATGTGCCGCGCCCAAGTGAGCCGATGCCAGCAAACATCGACAGCATGAGACATAAACAGGCAAATACCGGCAATAAAAAGCCGAGCAATACACCCCCGAGCGCGTAACGCGCCACGTTGGTTTGGGGTTGGGGTTGGGGTTGGTTCGTCGTCATTATGAGTGACAGCGTAACCGAATTGCATTAGAAGCGTGTTATACCTTGCCACCCATAATAAGCCAACGCTAAAAACATCGAGCCAACATTGAGCAAACCAAACAGCAAAAACGGCAATGCAGCCCCAATTCCCATCAGCCACGAGCCAAACAACGAGCCGCCGATCATGCTCAAGCTCCACACAGCATGCAATGCCCCAAAGGTGCTGGGGTGATGGGTCTTGGGGATGCCATCGGCCACCCACACAAACATCAGCGCCGACAGCGCCCACGCCGCCGCGATCCCCATCACCCCAAAGCCAAATAAGCCCACCACCGACTGCGTGTTAAACGCCAAGCCCAAACCCACCACTACCAGCACGGCATAAGCAAACAAGGTTGGCCCGCGCGCCCCCCAACGGTCGGCAGCACGGCCCGCCAATAATTGGGTGATCGAAGCCACAACCAAGGTGCTTGTGCCATACGCCGCCACCATGACTTTGCTGCCCGAAAGGTCATTGAGCATGAGCGGAACCAGCACGCTTAACATGCCATAGAACAAGGTGGGCAAACAGCGCATCCCCATTAACAGGCGCTTAGTGCGGTGTGGGGCCGGTAATGCCACCGCCGCGTTTGGGGGCAGGTCGGGTACGGTGGCGCTTTTGGGGGTGGGATTGGGCATCAGCCAAGCCACAATCGCCAGCGCGATGACGGTAACACCCATCACAGCCCAGCCCAGCGCCGCATAGCCGCGCCCTTCGATGACGACCCCGGCAATTGGGTTGCCAAGCGCGCCACCGATGGTCATGCTGAGCACATAAAACGCCGAGAGGGTGCCTAAGAGAGTGTTTCTTAAAGAGATTTAAGCATGCGCCGAATACTCGCGATATAGACAAAAGACTCACTAGAAGCAGTTGTATGTTCATAG
>JAGWYZ010000082.1 GCA_018969115.1 Chloroflexota bacterium
TCCAGACGACAATTTCTGCAAACAGCCTCGATGACGGTAGGCTTGTTATCGGGGACAATGATTTCGACTAATTTGGTTTCTGCTGCAAATAGTCAGAATACATTTTCAACTAAGAAAGTAACCCCTGACAACTTAGAAGCATGGTTATTATCTACAGGCGCGACAGAACTTGGGGGCGATGTTGTTCAAAATTTATTGAGCACGATAGACCAAGACAGTGTTCAATAATTAATCCCACTTTTTATTGTTTGTAAAAATAAAGTTTCTGCCTAAATAGGCAGAAACTTTATTTTTTTATTAGCGTAAATTTGCAGGGCATTAACTATACCAAGAAAGTCATCTTCTCAATAATTAGGAGGAAATCCAAAGGCGTAATGTCAAAAGCCATATAGTGATTTTGACAAAAATTTATTTTATTTGCTCCACTTTATTGAGAATATACCAAGAAAGGGTAAAAATACTGGATAATCAACTCAATGTGGCAAATAAGACCAATGGGCGAAGCCGCCTTGTTAATTGAATGTAACGAACCCGATATGGGCTTGGCCAATCGGCTGGTATTGAGCCTAAGCAAGGCCATAGACCGCAGCAAACTGAACGGCGTAATGCCCGCTGTGCCAGCCATCGCCTCGTTAATTGTGCGGTTCGACCCGCTTGTGCAATCACCCATCCTCATCGAGGCCGCTATCGACCGCCTTGCCCGCTATCTTGAGCCAGCCCCCGAAATACCAGACCGCATTGTCGAAATCCCCACCCGTTTTGGCGGTGAATGGGGCGAAGACCTGCCCCAAGTGGCCGATACGCTTGGCTTGGCGCAGGCCGACATTATTGAAACGCTGTGCGAACGCCCCTACCGCGTCATGTGCATCGGTTTTGCGGTGGGCCACCCCTATATTGGGCCATTGCCACCAGCCCTGCATTTGCCACGTCGCAGCACCCCACGCAGCAGCGTGCCCAAAGGCCGCGTGGCCATGGCTGCTGGCCTCGCTAATGTTTACCCGGCCCAATTGCCCGGCGGCTGGCATTTGATCGGGCATACCGAGCTTTCTCTCTTCGATCCCAACCGAACTCGTCGCCCGTCGCTGCTTGCGGCAGGTGATGGGGTGAGGTTTGTGCCAATTTCAACAACATAACTATGGTCAATGTGACGATTGCTACCCCGCTCGGCGACATCATCGCCGAAATTGATACGGCCCGTGCCCCCATTACCGCCGGGCGGTTTTTAGCCAATGTTGATGCTGGGCTATATGACGGTGGCGCTTTTTTTCGCACTGTCATTACTGGTAACTATGGCGGCAATGACAACCAGCCCCAAAATGATGTCAAAATCGATGTCATTCAAGCCGGTCTAAAACCCGATGCGCCCAAAGATATGGGCACAATTGTGCTTGAGCGCACCCGCGACACCGGTATTTTGCACCAAGATGGGGTGCTATCGACCCCGCGTATGCCCAGCGACCCCAATTCGGGTTACGCCGGTTTCTTCATTTGCATTGGCCCACAACCCAATCTCGATTATGGGGCTGATCGTTACCCCGACAAACAAGGTTTTGCCGCCTTTGGGCGTGTAATATCAGGCATGGACGTGGTGCGCAAGATTCAACTTGAGCCAGCCGGATTGCCTGTCAGCGATGAAGTCAGAGCCGCGCAAAGTGTGCCCAACGAGCAACAACGCCTTACGCCGCCTATTGCAGTTTTGAGCATCAAACGTAGCTAAAGAAAATTGAAAATTAAAAATGTAAAAATTCGGAGTAAATCTTTTACATTTTTAATTTTCAATTTCTATCGTGTCTGCGCAATCTTTTGCCGCAATTTGTTTTCGGTTTCTATTGAAACACCGGCACGGCGTGGTGCATTGTCACGCTCACTCAAAAAAGTTTGCCATTCTTCATCCGACATCTCAGGCCCCAAACTTTTCAATAATGCCTGAAACCGAGCATGTTCAGCGAGTGCTTGATCCGCAGGTAAAGCAGCTACTGCATAATTAAAAGCTGATTGCCGTGTCAAGCTATATAAAATAAATTGGTTTAGCGACAAGCCTTCACGTGTGGCCTGTTGCTGCATCATATTATGTAAAGAATCCGGTAACCGGATGGTCATACGTGTCATATTGATAATTTCTCCTCCGCTATGCTTGATCGTAACAACTAAATCTCACTTAACAAACCAACAAACTCAGCCGCACTTAACACTTGTAAACCGAGTTTTTGCTTAGCCATGCGAAAATCACGCTTGTTTTGGGTCACAATCATTGCATTTGCATTCATGGCACAATCAATCACTAAATCATCGCTATAATTCGACGAAACAGGTCGCCAAGTATAGTAAATTGGAACGGCAACCGATCGTTGCAACAAACTGGATAGTGCAGCCTCAGTTCTTTTCCAACCCATTGGCGATAGTTTGCGCGATAACACATCACGATACTCCAACATTAATGCCGTTGATACATAAGGTTGAAAGAGTAACCCATGCCACGCTTGCACAATTAAGTCTGATGCAACATCGCTATTTGTCAAACCAGAAAATAAAACATTTGTGTCAATAACTGCACGAATCACAAAATTATTATAGCACCACCAGTGGTGTCTTTTGTCTCAACTATACATGCGATTCTCGACATAGTCATCACCATATAGGTATTACAATCGACGTTTGTGCAAACTCCTACCCGCAATATTAATTATGCCCTCGCCAATTTACGCGATCTGCCCAATGCCATTCTTCCCTCTGCCGTGTTTTCGGCGCTCGTAGCCGTATTAACCGGCTATGCGGGGCCACTGCTCGTGATGTTTCAAGTTGCCGAGGTCGGCAAACTCAGCCAAGCCCAACTGTCTTCAACAATTTGGGCCGTAACGATTGGCTGCGGTGTCTGCGCCATTTTATTAAGCCTGTGGTATCGCCACCCGGTGCTATGCGCTTGGCCGAGCGCGGGTGCGGTTTTACTCGTCACCAGTCTCGCCACCTATACGTTTTCCGAGGCCATTGGGGCCTTTATCATTCAAGGGGTGTTGCTCATCTTGCTTGGCCTGTCGGGCTGGTTTGGGCGGTTGATGGAAATCATCCCACGAACAGTTGTCGCTGGGATGCTAGGCGGGGTGTTATTTCGCTTTGGCATCGGCGTATTTACTGCTATTCCCACTGCACCGCTACTCGTCGGGGCCATGATTGCCACTTTTGTTATTATGAAACGACTCGGCTACCGTGCCCCCATGATTGGCGCAATGGTAATTGGGCTAATGGTTGCTGCCGCCCAAGGCCAAATCAAGCTCGATAATTTTGTCTTGGCGCTGACCGTGCCGGTTGTCACCCTACCAACCTTCAACATCGCTGCCACCTTAGGCTTGGCCTTGCCCTTATTTGTGCTAACCCTCACTGGGCAAAATGCACCAGGTGTCGCCGTATTGCGCAATTCGGGCTACAATACCCCCGTTGATGGCCCCATCACCCTGACCGGTATTGCTTCGTTGCTCACCGCGCCCATCGGCGGCAATGGCATCAACCTATCGGCCATCACAGCCGCCATTTGCACCAACCCCGAAGCCCACCCCGACAAAACCAAACGTTACTCGGCGGGTGTGGCTTATGGGTTATGGTATGTGTTATTTGGCATGTTTGGGGCGACAGCGGTAGCGTTATTTTCGAGCGTGCCTAAGGCCTTCGTCGCGGCCATTACTGGTTTGGCGCTATTAGGGGCCATTAGCACCGCCCTCAGCACCGCTATGTCTGAACCCAAAGAACGGGATGGCGCATTGATGGCATTTATGCTTACGGCTTCGGGGGTCGAAATACTGAGCGTGGGTGCGCCATTTTGGGGATTGTTATTGGGCGTGGTGGTGAATACAGTGTTAAACCGAAAATTTAGCCACCAATCTCGCTCATAATGCGATTCATGGGAATGACCCCATCGGCCAGATCATGCCCCCAAGGTTTGCGCCAAATGGCGGCGCGGATCATGCCAGCCAAATCGTCATTGCTGGCCCCACGCCGTAATGGGGTCTTGAGGTCGATTTCACCATCTTTGAGTAAACACAAACGTAATGTGCCATCAGCGGTGAGCCGCACGCGGTTGCACGAGGCACAAAATGGAGCGCTGACCGGACTAATAAAGCCAACTTGTCCCAAGGCTGGGCGGCCATCGGTCCGTTGCAATTGAAACATACGGGCTTCGCCATCCAGCAAACCGCCGTTCGCCTCACACAGCGGGCCAAGCTCGGCCTCAATGCATTGCATCATTTCTTTGCTGGTCACAATTGAGGCTTGCTGAAATTCGGCCACATCGGCAAAAGGCATGACCTCGATAAAGCGAAATTGCCAAGGCTTGTCGAGCGTCAGCCGCGCCAAATCGACCACATCATCTTCGTTGAAATTACGAATAACGACGGCATTAAGCTTAATCGGCAACAAGCCAGCGTTTTCGGCAGCAGCGATGCCATCCAGCACATCATTGACATTGCCCCAACGGGTGATACGCTTAAATTTCACCGGATCGAGTGAATCGATACTGATATTGACACGATCCATGCCAGCGGCCTTGAGTGGCTGAGCCAGTTTGCCCAGCTTTAGGCCATTGGTGGTCATGGCAATGGCTTGGGTATTGGGCAACGCTTTGATGGCACGTGTGATATCGACCAAGCCCGGGTGCACCGTCGGCTCACCACCGGTGAGGCGATATTTGTTAAACCCCAGTGAATCGGCGACTTGCAAAACCCGAATAAATTCATCTGTCGACAATAATTCATCGCTAGGGCGAAAAACCATTTGTTCGGGCATGCAATATACGCAACGCAAATTACATTTGTCAGTCAATGAAATTCGCAAATAATGAATATGTCGACCGAAGGCATCAAGGGTTTTTACAGTCATAATCAATCTTCTAACGCTAAAGCTATTTTTAGGGCCTCATCTAATGCTTGCAATTTAATCAATGTTAAACGCCCTACATAATAAGTCAGTTTTGACTTTAAAATACTTACAAGCTCATCACAATGAATACTGCTCTCATGTTTTAGACCTTCTTCGATACCTACTGGAACTTGCGTCGCCAAACCTTGTGACGCTGAGTATATTGGGGCACAGATCACCGATGAAAATCGTGTATCAGCAAGAATTTGTCGGCTAACAATCACATACATGCGCCATTTACGAGGGTCTTCTTCGTTTGCCCGTTGAACACGATACAAATCGCCTCTCTTCATAAAATTTGATCTTGAATCACGTCTAAGGCTTCAGCATTAAGATTTTCAGCATTTTGATTAATTAATGCCATATCCCGTGCATCACGCTCTTGTCGTGCCAAACGTTTCATATAGTCTCGAATCGCGCATTCGATAAATTCAGAACGATTTTTTGTAGCATTTAATCGCTGATCCATCAATGTTAATAAATCACTTGAAAGTGTTATAGATGTTTTGACTTTCATACTACCAGTATACCGCCAAAAACACCCAATATTGAATGTGTACTTCCAGCTACGCACTCAGCGGTTTATAAAATTACGCTTAGGTTTCCAGCACTTTCTTGAGAATGGGGCCTGCGACCTCAAACGGCACCACCACTTGCTGATATACGCACCCAGCATTAATCATATCGATCACCACCAACAATGAGGTGCCACGCGGCAACCGCGGCAACCATAGCGTGGGGGCAGGTCGGCGCTCGATGGTGCCTACCAACGACACCTGACGAAAAATTTCACCGGCTTCATTGGCGACCATCACATCCATCGCTGGGAATTGACGAAAGGCAGTCAGACCCATTTCGACAGTAACGCGGCTGCCATCGGGCCAAGGCATGACGCGATAATCGGTGACGCGAACATCATCAGCCGGTATTTGGGTGAGCGCATCGGGGAAATTCGTGACTGCATCTAACGGCACTGTGGCGTGGATGCCTCCATTTGCGGCACCATTTTGTGCCCCGTTGGGTGTTTCATAAAGTGGTAAATCTTGAGCCATATTTTTTGACCATCTCTTTTATTTAAAGGTGCGGTGTGTGTTATTATCTCTGTTTCGTCTGAGTATTTGCTGATCGGTGGAAGCGCCGTGATAGCATATCGACAAAAAACAGTAATTCGTCGCTGCGCAATAAATAGGCCGCCAAAACATAAACGCCACCGCCCAAACTAATCATTACCCCTAGCCCGACTAAATGTGCGATAGCACTATCATTATTCGACAGCAACCCAACGCGGACTAAACCCAATAATACCGCCAGCATTAACGCCGATGCAACACTGGCTTTTCCAAAAGCCTGCCACAACGCCGCCACATGTGGCCTGATTAAACCTGTGCGCAGGTGCAGCCATAATAATAGGGCGGCAGCTTCGAGCAAAGTAGCAATAGAATTTGCCAAGGCAATACCGCCAAAAGCACGCCAACCATTCTGCAAAAACAGCATGGTAAAAATTAAACTTAAGGCAATATTGAACGCCACGCCGACGACGGTAATGATGACGGGGCGCATTGTGTCACGCAGGGCATAAAAGCCGCGCACAACCACCTCAAACACCGAATGCCCGACCAACCCAACTGCAAAACAGGTCAGGGCGAGAGCGGTGGCGCTGGCACTGGTGTCATCAAAACTGCCACGCCGATAAAGTAAGCGAATAATTGGCTCGGCCAAGGCCATGAGGCCGACAGTGGCGGGCAAACTGAGTGCCACGACGATATTGACCGCCCGCATTAACATGTGGGCAAAGGCGATTTTATCGCCTTTGGCAGCTTGGGTGCTGATGGTAGGAAAAAGCGCTTGCGCAATGGCTTGAGCAATGGCGGCTTGTGGAATACGCATGGTCGGAAACCCGATCTCAAGTGCCGCAATCGCCATTGTACCCATACCCGATGCCAAGGTGGTATTGACCAAAAAATTGACTTGAGTTGCACCCAACCCAGCCATGCGCGGCAGCATAAGCCGGAAGAGGGTGCGCAAGTCGGCGCTTAATGAAGGATTAACGATTGAGGATTTGGGATCAGTCGTTTGCGCCTTTATTACGCCCCATAACGCCGGGAGTTGCACCAGCAAATGCAGCGCGGCGCCAATCACCACACCCATCGCCGCGCCCAAAACACCCCACAAACTGAGTGCAAGTGCACCCAAAATAATGCCAAGGTTGTAAAAAGCTGGGGCCAGCGCTGGCGCAAGAAATGCCCCATTCGACTGTAAAACCCCCATTAACAACCCACTAAGCCCAAAAATGATGGTAGCAATAAGCATGACGCGCATAAGCGGCACAGCTTGGGCGATGCTGGCGGCATCAAGGCCGGGTGCGACCAAGGTTTGCAACAGCCAAGGGGCTGCTAGTGCACCCAAAAACGCAAAAAAGCCAAGCAAAAGCACAATGTAAATGGCCGTGCCGCGTGCCAATTGCCAAGCATACGCCGTTTGCGAAGTGCCCAAATAGCCCGAAAACATCGGGATGAAGGCCGAAGCTAACGCCCCACCCGCCAAAACCTGAAAGAGCAACTCGGGTACACGATTAGCCACTGCAAAGATGGCAAAGGCATCAGCACCAAATTGGGCCACAATGGCGGCACGTTGGGCGTAACCGGTTAAATTGCTTAAAATATAAGCGACAAAAATAATGAGCGCAGCCCGCGCCAGCGATGAACGAGATTTCACACCAGCAAGCATACCCGAAAATCTAAAGAAAAAGCAGATTCTTAAATTAATGCCAAAAATGGCAACTATTTTGTTAAAGGCATAATATTTCTGGTAAAATTATTAACCGACAGCGAGTACTTCGTAAGTTGGGCCGTTAGCTCAGTGGTAGAGCGGGAGCCTTTTAAGCTCCGCGCCGAAGGTTCGATCCCTTCACGGCTCATTTAAAGAATTAAAATGCAAAACTACGTCAGCAATAATAATAATGACAATAACGGCGCCTAAAAGGGTGTCGCTTGGTCAGTTGCGCGTAGCGAAATGCAAATTGCGAATTAAGACTAAGGGTCGCCCTGATCAGGGCGACCCTTTTTTTGTATCATTTTTAGTCTATACAAGAAAAATTATGTTTAAAACACACACTTGTGGCGAATTGCGCCACACCCATGCGGGGCAAACTGTGCAATTGGCTGGCTGGGTGCATCGCCGACGTGATCACGGTGGCGTGATCTTTATTGACCTGCGCGACCGATTTGGGTTGACACAGGTGGTGATTAACCCGACCCATACCTCGACTGATGACTTTAAGCGCAGTGAAAGCATTCGCAATGAATTTGTGATGCAAATTGAAGGCACGGTGGCGCTGCGCCCAGAAGGCATGAACAACACAAAAATGGCATCGGGCATGATTGAAGTGATGGCGAATAAGGTTAGTATCCTTAACCCCGCCAAAACCCCGCCATTTATGATCGATGACGATGGCGAAAATGTAGATGAAGCCATGCGTTTGAAATATCGATATCTCGATCTGCGCCGCGAACGTATGAGCCGCAACTTGACCATTCGGCATCGTTTGGTTAAGTTTATGCGCGATTATCTCGATCAACGGGGCTTTTTGGAGGTCGAAACCCCCATTTTGTTTAAGAGCACCCCCGAGGGCGCACGCGAATATTTGGTCCCCAGCCGCGTGCACCCGGGTGAGTTTTATGCCTTGCCCCAATCACCACAACAGCTTAAGCAATTGTTAATGGTTGGCGGCATCGAACGTTATTTTCAAATTGCCCGTTGTTTCCGCGACGAAGACCAACGCGCTGATCGCCAGCCCGAATTTACACAACTCGATATGGAGATGAGCTTTATTGATCGTGACGATATTTTGGCCTTGGTTGAAGGCTTACTCACCCAATTTTGTGAAGATTTTGCCGAGTTGCATGGGCGCTCGCTCATGTTTAAGCCTTTCTTGCGCTTGCCATTTCACGAGGTGATGGAGCGCTATGGGCGCGATAAGCCAGATGTGCGTTATGCGATGGAGTTGTTTGAAGTGAGTGCCGCCACTCGTGGCAGCGAATTTTTGCCATTTCAGGTAGCGCATGTCAAGGGTATTTGTGTGCAGGGCTGCGCCAATTACACCCGCAAACAGACCGATGATCTGACTGATTTTGCCAAAAAAGCCGGAGCCAAGGGCTTGGTGGTGATGTGGCATGATGCCGATGGCGTGCGCAAGACTGGTGCAGGCACGAAACTGAGCGACGCTGAAAAAGCGGCTATTGTTGCTGCGGCTGGCTCAAAACCCGGTGATTTGATTTTGTTGGTGGCCGATGAGGATCGCAACAAGGTCAACAATGCCTTGGGTGAGTTGCGGCATGAATTGGGGATTCGTTTGAAATTGAGCAAACCTGAACAATTGGGCTTTTTGTGGGTGGTCGATTTCCCGTCGTTTGTGCGCGACCACGAAACGGGCAATTGGGCGGCCAACCATCATTTGTTTACCGCACCCAAAGATGAATATTTGGACAACTTAGAAGCCGATCCCGGCGCTGCCCGAAGCAAGCAATATGACTTGGTATGCAATGGTTATGAGGTAGCCGGTGGCTCAATTCGTATTCATCGGCGCGATGTGCAAGAGCGCGTGATGAAGATTTTGGGCTTGAGCATGGAAGAAGCTTACAAGAAGTTTGGGCACATGCTCGATGCGTTTGAATATGGTGCACCGCCACATGGTGGCATCGCGCCGGGGGTAGATCGTCTCGCCATGATATTTGCCGGTGCGCCAAATATCCGTGAAGTCATTGCCTTCCCCAAGAATCAACAAGCCGCTGATATCATGCTCGGTGTGCCATCACCCGCCACCGAAAAGCAGGTCAAAGAGCTGCATATTCGGCTAGCTTAAGCGCTGTGAGCTTTAAGCCATGAGCCATGGGCTTTGATTAAAACTCACAGCCCATGGCTCACGGCTCCAAGCTCATGGCTTTTATGTTACTTGAAAATCACTAAATTCGTTGAGCGATTCGATGGCTGCAACACGGTCTTTGGGCAAAATGCGGCGAAAATGCTGCGATTCTTGCTCCCAATGTCGCAAAACATCACGGGCGCGGGGGCTATTGGTCAGCTCATAATGGCGGCGCAATAGCCGATGCACTAACCGCAACATGCCCGGGTTAGTCAAACGATCAACATCGACCAATTCGAGGTTGACGTGATTTAATACCGTGCCTTCGGGGTCGTAAATAAAAGCCATACCGCCGGTCATACCCGCGCTGAGGTTGCGCCCGGTTTTGCCCAGCACCACGATCACGCCGCCGGTCATGTATTCGAGTGCATTGTCGCCTACGCCTTCGACCACACCACAACCGCCTGAGTTACGCACCCCAAAGCGCTCACCGGCTTGCCCAGCTACAAACAAGGCCCCACCGGTTGCGCCATACAGCGCCGTGTTACCCATAATATGGTTACTATTCCAGTCATATGTTACTTCGGGGAAGGGGCGCAATGAAATTTCACCACCACGCATCCCTTTGCCAACATAATCATTGGCTGCGCCAATGAGATGCAAACGCATCCCATTGGTGGTAAACGCGCCAAAACTTTGCCCTGCATAACCACGAAAATCCATCTCGATGGTGCCTGCCGGCAAGCCTTTGTCGCCATAGCGTTGTGTGATGGCACCCGCCAAAGACGCGCCAATACTGCGATCTTGGTTACGAATGGAGTAATGCAAGCGCAGTGTCCAGCCTTCTTCAATCGCTGTCAAAGCATCGGCCACAATTTGGGTATTGATGGTATTTATCATTGTTGGGCTGGGGCTGCCGTCATAGTGCAATGCCCGCCCATCGTGATAAGGCGAGGCAATGACCGATGCCATAGACAGCAGTGATCGCGAAGCGGTTTTGGGCACTTGGTTCAATGTGACCGGCGTCACATCGCCCGTCTCAGCCCCATTCAGCACCCGTTGACACAACAAATCGCTGCGCCCCACCACCTCATCAAAACTGCGATACCCAAGCTTGGCCAAC
This sequence comes from Chloroflexota bacterium, assembly GCA_018969115.1. Classification (GTDB taxonomy): domain Bacteria; phylum Chloroflexota; class Anaerolineae; order J036; family Brachytrichaceae; genus AQU-03. The sequence goes on from JAGWYZ010000082.1 coordinate 10,890, forward strand.
CACTCGCGCACATCTTGCGCTACATACAACAAATAGGCCATCACATGTTCGGGCTTACCACCAAACTTGGCACGTAATTCGGTTTTTTGGGTGGCAACACCAACCGGACAGGTGTTAAGGTGGCAGACCCGCGCCATAATACAACCTTCGGCGATGAGTGGTGCGGTGCCGAATGAGACCTCATCGGCCCCCAATAACGCCGCAACTATCACATCACGCCCCGTGCGCAGACCGCCATCCGCCCGCACTTTTACCCGCCCACGCAAATTATTGGCCAGCAGGGTTTGTTGGGCCTCGGCCAAACCGATCTCCCAAGGCATACCAGCATTTTTGATCGAGCTAAGGGGCGATGCGCCAGTGCCGCCGCTATGCCCACTGATCAACACAATATCGGCCAAGGCTTTGGCAACCCCGGCTGCAATCGTACCAACCCCGGCTTGTGCCACCAACTTTACGCTGACCTTGGCTTGTGGGTTAATTTGTTTTAGGTCATAGATGAGCTGCGACAAATCTTCGATCGAATAAATATCGTGATGGGGGGGCGGCGAAATAAGCGCCACACCCGCTACCGTATGCCGCACTTTGGCGATTAAATCGGTGACTTTATGACCAGGAATTTGCCCACCTTCGCCGGGCTTGCTGCCTTGCGCCATTTTAATTTGTAACTCGCTGGCGCTCATCAGATAGGCCGGTGTAACGCCAAAGCGCCCGCTTGCCACTTGTTTGATACCGCTATTGCCTTCGGTTTCAAAGCGACGAGTTTCTTCGCCGCCCTCACCGCTGTTACTCATACCGCCAAGGCGGGTCATGGCAATGGCTAACGTCTCGTGGGCTTCGGGCGATAATGACCCCAACGACATGGCGGCTGATGAAAAGCGCCGTAAAATTGCACTCATCGGCTCAACCTCATCAATTGAGATCGGGGCACGGTCGCTAGAAAATTCAAGTAAGTCACGAGGTTCAGCAGGGTTTTTTGGAGTGTAATATGGCTCGGCAAACTCTTTATAAAGCTTAAATCCCTCATCAAAATGCCCATTGATGCGCCAGAGTTTTACTTTAGTATGGGCAATGTTTGCAACCAACTCACCTTCTTCGCCGGTATATTCGATAATGCCTTCAACCCGCACTGCTTTTTGCAGGGCGTGCACCGCCTTTTGTGAATAAGCATGAGGTTCACCGCCAGAGCGTTCTTTGTAAAAGCCTGGGTGATCGAGCTTGATTTCGGATTTTCGATTCTCGGTTTTCGATTTTGCTGCTGCACCATCCGCCACATTTTCTTCAAGCGTCAGTCTAAAATCTAACACCGTAAAGGCTTGGTGATGCCAACGCAAGACTTCAGCTTCAAGCTCAGCAAAGCCAATGCCCCCAATCCGGCTGGGCGTGCCCTCAAAACAAATCTGTATTAGCTCGCGGCCCAGTCCCACTGCCTCAAAAATTTGTGCGCCGCAATAGGCATCGACCGCCGCAATGCCCATCTTCGACATGATTTTGAGCAGGCCTTTTTCGCAGGCTTTGATATAGTTTTTCACCACATCACTTTCGTTGACAGTCTTATCACGAATTTTGCCGCGTTGCACGGCCTCACGGGCAGTGTCGAGCGCCAAATAGGGGTTAATGGCACTGGCACCATAGCCAACCAAAGTTGCCATGTGATGCACTTCACGTGCTTCACCACTTTCGGCAATCAAACTACATTGCCAGCGCACCCCAACCCGCATAAGGTGATGATGCACGGCCCCAACTGCCAATAAAATGGGAATCGACACCCGTTGTGGCCCCATCTGCCGGTCACTCAAAATGAGAATAGACGCACCACCACGCACGGCTGCTTCGGTTTTAGCGCATAATGCTTCGATCACATTTTTGAGCGCTGTTGGCACATTTTTGCCGCTTGGCACGCCGAATGTTGTATCGATAATGGCCGTTTGAAAAGCAGAATCGTCTAAATCGATAATGGCCTTTAGCTCCTCACTGCGCAAAATGGGGCTATTTAGCCGAATAAGGTGCGCATGTTGTTCACGTTCTTCGAGTACATTGCCACGTGGCCCAATCAGCACCCGCAAACTCATCACTTGATCTTCGCGCAAATGGTCGATGGGTGGGTTGGTAACTTCGGCAAAGCGCTGTTTAAAATAGTTGAACAAGGGGCGTGATTTTGGTGAAAGCACGGCATGGGGTGTATCATCCCCCATCGACCCGACTGGCTCAGTACCATCTTCATACATGGTCTTAATCACCATTGCCAATTCTTCGGCTGTCCAACCAAACGCGGCCTGTTTTTGCAGCAAGATTTCAGCATTCACCGCCGGTTGCTGCACCTTAATATTGGCAACATCTTCTAAACGCACCCGCTGGCGTTGTGCCCATTCTCGATAGGGTTTGCGGGCGGCGAGATCACGCATAATCTCGTTGTTGGTCATAAATTTGCGATGTTTGATGTCGGCGCAAATCATTTGGCCGGGGCCAATTTTGCCCGCCAGTTCGATCCGATCTGGTTCAATATCCATCGCCCCAATTTCGCTGCCAGCATACACAATGCCATCTTTGGTCTTTAAATAACGCGCGGGGCGCAAGCCGTTGCGGTCGAGTTGAAACCCAACCAAAAAGCCATCTGTCCACAGCAAGCTGGCTGGCCCATCCCAAGGCTCCATCAATGAGGCATGATAACGAAAGAAACCTTTTTGCGCGTTAGGCATGTCGGGGTCTTTTTCCCATGCTTGTGGCACCATCATTTTCATGGCGTGACGAATATCACGCCCACCCAAGGTGAGCAGTTCAAGCGCATTGTCAAACATGCCGGTATCGCTGGTGGTTTCATCAATGATGGGCTTGAGCAAGTCAATAGCTGTACCCCAATAGGGCGACTCGCTGCCAAAGCTGCCTTCACGTGCACGCATCCAATTGGCATTTCCTTGCACCGTATTGATCTCACCGTTATGACACATAAAGCGAAAAGGTTGCGCCCGCTCCCATGTTGGGAAGGTATTGGTGGCATAGCGCTGATGAAATACGCATAGTGATACCTTAAAATCGGGGTCACTCAGATCAATATAAAACCGGCGCAATTGCGAGGCCACAACTAAAGCCTTGTAAACGACGGTGCGACACGAAAAGGATGGGATATGAAATCCCTGCAAACTGGGCATTTGGGTGATTTCGGCCCGGATGCGATTTTCGATACAGCGCCGCACCAAATATAGTTGACGATCAAAAGTCAATTCATCGCTTATAAAATCGGGGCGTGCCACCAATATTTGTTGAATGTCGGGTAAAGTATCGATAGCTTTTTGCCCCAAGACATTTGGGTCGTGGACCACTGTGCGCCATGCCAATGCCTCAAAGTTGCGTTTCTGCAATTCTTCGCCGACAATTGCCCTAGCCCGCATATTGGCACGGGGGTCACGCGGCAAAAAGATCATGCCGATGGCCAATTCGCCGGGGGCAACGGCACGCTTGCCCATGCGCTCTAGCTCACGGTTCATCAAGGTGTTGGGAATGGAGCATAGCACACCAGCACCATCGCCACTTTTGCCATCGGCATCGATAGCGCCACGATGCGCAAGCCGCTCTAAACAACGTAAACTGTCATCTAAAATCCGAAAAGTCGGTCGGCCCGACAAATCAGCTACAAAGCCAATGCCACAAGCATCATGCTCAAAACGCGGATCGTACAGTGGGGCTTCGTTGGGAAAAACGCCCCAATGTTTTTTGGGTAAGGGTTGTTGGTCGTGCGCCATCTTGATTAATTTTAATAAAACAGACAATAAAAAAGGGCGTACCCAATGGCATCGCCCTATGTGTTTACTGTAAACAGAAAACAGTTATTTAAACTCATGCAACCTGACCGACTGCATGGGCGGTATATTTGCATCATCATGGATGCACACACTCTCATTAGTGTGTTAAAAGTTGTTTATAAACTAATTATTTTATCAGGTTTGATGAGTTGTCAGTCATAAAACCCGTCTATTAAGAAATCTATCGTTTTAGTATCTCAATATAATGAGAGATATTTTAAGCTAACAGAGTTGAAAAGTGTTAAAAGCCTACTATGAAAAGTGGAACCAATCACTATAGTTTTTATGTGACCTCGCACTTAATGCGAAACATTCGCATACCAGAGAACTCTTTTTAGCGCTTTTTGAAATAACTACAGTTCAAAATGCAATTAAAGTTAGTCCTGAAACTAAGCGAGATGATCAAAATGTAATGCGCTAGGGCATAAAAATTTGATTTACAAGCGAGGTGGACGCCCTGCCCTTTTTGTGAAAAAATCTTAAATGATGTCAGAACACTGATCAACAATAGCCTTGAAATCGCCGCAACTCCCCCCCAAGCAAAAGCAAAAGTCGTTTTGACCCTGCGTTAGACATTAAAACGTTTAGTAAATTTAGTAAAGTGGATAAAAGACAAGCATGGTTGGAGTTGTTGCCGTCATACGGTATGTAAGGCACTAAAAAAGCTAGGATTTTCATAGAAGAAGGACGAAAACTGCTCAACAAAGAAAACCCACAAAAGCTTCAGGAATTTCTCGATAAACTTAGTGATATCTTAAAATCAGCGACCAAGATGAGCAGCAAGTTATCTATTTAGATGTCAAATTGACAGTCACCTTGTCATCTCTCACCGCCCCACGTTGTAGCCGATCCATAATTGCCGCGCCGAGACCATTGCGATCAAGCGCAACCATCAGAATAAATTGCATATTTGCACTATCGAGCGCCCGTAAACCGGCGTATAAATTTCGCGCAATGTCTTCGAGGGTTTCGCCTAAAACATAGTGTTGGGCCAAGGCAATGTTGGGGATGGCATTGGCCTGTGAGCGTGTAAGCAATAGCCCCACTTGTTGTCCTGCTGTTATTAATTCACCCCAGCGCTGCACCAATGCAGCAAAATCGGACATTATTTGCAAGGCTGCATCTGGCGCATAATGACGCTCAAGCAGCCCCGGCGAGGGCAATGTAGCGTGGGTTAAATCGCTGGCCTTGCTATCTATAATCGTTTGGCCTAAGATCTGCTCAATTTGTTCTTTCGTAACACCACCGTGCCGCAAAATAATTGGCACATTGGGCAGCGCATTTAATACTGTCGATTCAACTCCGATGCTGGTTGGGCCACCATCTAGAATAATATCGACCTGCTCAGCCAGATCATCACACACATGTTGGGCCGTGGTGGGGCTAACATGCCCAAAACGGTTGGCACTGGGCGCGGCAATAGGCACACCGCTGGCCGCAATTAGGGCCAATGCAATCGGGTGTTGTGGCATACGAATAGCAACGGTGTTGCCACCCGCCGTAACCAACATCGGTATCTGATCGCCGCGTGGCAACACCAGCGTTAACGGCCCAGGCCAACAAGCATTTATCAATAAGCTTAACCTTGCTTGTTGGGTTTCGGTCAATTTGCCAATAATGCCTTGTTGAAACAGAGCTTCGAGGTAAGGATGGGGTGTCGCTGCGCCATTGCTTGCATCCGCCAACCAGTCTGGACAAACATGCACAATCAATGGGTCGTTTAGTGGGCGGCCTTTGGCCACAAATATCTTGCGCACGGCTTGGGCATCAAGCGCATTTGCGCCGAGACCATAAACTGTCTCGGTGGGGAATGCAACAAGGCGACCCTCGCGGATCGCCTCAGCGGCATTTTTAATACCTTTTATTAGCGTCATCGACTTTCACTTGAAAAACGAACTAATTTAGTCCAATCAATATTGCCATCAATACAATAATGTTCTGAAAATAATTGAGAAAATCGATTAACCAAGCTATCATATTTTTGAAAAAAAGCTTCGTTTCTTGTTTTTGCTTTATGACCTAATGGTTCAATTAATTCAACATATAAGTTCGAGTTTTTTGATATAAATTCCCAAAAATGTTGCCCACATAATTTTTGATAATCACCTTTATCTGGATTGTTATCTCGCCCATAACAACAACCGTTAATCGCCAGAATATTTGCTGTGCGGTTATTAGTCCGATAGACACGTGCTGCTTGTCGAAAATTCTCGCGCATTCGTTTAATTTGACTGCTATTCCCCCAATTGGGTCCAGATTTGATCGCCACTAAACATAGTTGCCCATCACGCTCAAACTCAAGGTCAATTCCCTCTGTAGTCGATTTGCGCCCACCATAGGTTTTTGAGCATACAAAGATCGGCATGGTTCAAGTTAGATTGACAGTTTAACCCACAGATTAGCCTCTATGCTAATGCCATAATTATATCGGAACAAATTATTTTCGAGGTGTAGAAATGGCTGCTAGACGCGATGAGATTACTGGAAAAGAAAGACTGGCAATGGGCTTGGCAATTCTGTCACCCGAACGGGCG
>JAGWYZ010000366.1 GCA_018969115.1 Chloroflexota bacterium
ACAATTTATCAGGTTAAACACCGTCTACTTGATGACTATATGTGCAGCATGTTACGGAACCCACCTATAAAAATGCGATTCGCGTAAGTCCTAAAAATGTCCGCAGCGGACTAATCCAACGCCCCAATCTGACCAGTTCGAATCGTCTCGGGTGAAAACTGCTAAACATAAAAATGGCATTTCACATGTAAACCAAACGGCGGAAGAAATAAGAATTGGAAAGGAATCCCTCTGGCAATCCTCGGATGAGTCCTCTTATGGCGATAAATATCTTGGCCACATGCAGCGGGAATGGGATGGCAAGTTCGGTTCCCTGCCCCTGTATGATGACTATGGCGACGAGGCAGATGCCGACTAGGGTCGAATGTCAGATGGATTGTGATGTGACACCCAAATACCACGGTTCAACAATGACGATATTTTTACATCAGTGGACTTCTGTTATTTAGATATAAAGTTCACTGATGTGACTCCACTTTTAGGGAGCCACATCAAATAGTGCATACTTAGCACCTGCCCCCTGCCACCTGCCACTTGCTACTTCTTAATTTGATCATAAAAACACAGCAACGTTTTGCCATAGCGGCGTTCGTCGCTAAGTTCGAGGTTGGTGAGGGCGAGCGTGGTTGATTCACGCGGGTCAATTTGCACAACGGCACAGCCAATATCGCTTAGCCAACCAATATTTTGGTCGAGTGTCATCAGCGCCCGCGACCATAACCCCTTATTTTGCGGCGGCGCAATATAAATAAAATCGTAGCGGGTTGAGGGTCGACCCGCCAAAAGTGCGAATGCATCTAGCCGCAACACACGGGCGTTGGCCTCAAGCTGCAACATACTCAAATTGGCTTGAATGGTTTTAACGGCAATCGATTCTTTGTCGTTAAAAATCACACTTTTGGCCCCTCGGCTCAGGGCTTCAATCCCCACCGCACCGGTTCCGGCGAATAAATCGAGCCATGTGCTATTACGCACGTCATCGCCAACGATGTTAAATAATGCTTGTTTCACCCGATCCGTAATCGGTCGGGTATTGTCGCTGGGAACAGAATAGAGGGTGCGGCCCTTGGCCTTGCCGGTAGTTACTTGCATGTGAATCAAGCCTATTGTAATCGCTATCCTTCGGCCATCAAACGCTTGATCCATTGACAGGTTTCTTTATAGTCAGCTTAGAGCAAATTCATAAAAGATAAAGAGCCAATTTCACTATCTATCTTCCACAGCTACGCTGTGGAAGATAGATAGTGAAATTGGCATATATCACCCTAAAAACTACCCCAACGTCGCAATATTCGACTTTTGGGGCTTTGGCTCGTACAGTTGGCCAGTAACGGCATAAACAACACGCTCGCACAAATTGGTAGCACGGTCGCCAAGACGCTCAAGATTATGAGCCACAAATAATAAATTCATGGCACGTGAAATGGTGCGGGCATCTTCGCTCATATAGCTGACAAGTTCGCGCAGAATTTGCTTATATAGCTCATCCACCTCATCATCTTCAGCCTGCACTGCCCGCGCCATATCAGCATCTTCTTTAACATAAGCATCGAGGGCGCGATGTGTCATGCCACATACAATAAACTGCATACGTGGAATGTCGATCAATGGCTTAAGCAGCGGTTCATCGATGCTACGAATGACGATCTTGGCGATGCCATTGGCATAATCAGCCATACGCTCAAGCTCAACCGCCATATGGGTGGCAGCGATAATTTTTCGTAAGTCACTCGCCAAAGGTTGCTGAGTGGCAATGGTGCGGATGCCAGCCTGCTCGACATCTAACCGCAACTGATCGACTACTTTTTCTTCGGCACGCACCTCACGGGCAAGCTCAATATTACGCTCTTTGAGCGCTCGTACGGCTTTTTCGGTCATCGATTCAACCATGCTACCCATGCGCAAAATATTATCTTGCAGCAATGCTAAATCTTGATCTAGGATTGGTCGTTTTGCTGGAATCATTTTGTGATTTTAGATTTTAGATTTTGGATTAGCAGTCTTAACGCGCTGTCAAACTCTAAAATTTAAACTTTATTTAGCCGAATCGGCCCGAAACATAGTCTTCTGTGCGTTTGTCACGCGGGTTGGTAAAAATCTGCTCGGTCTGATTAAATTCAATCATCTCACCAGCGCGATCAGGGCGCATCATCATCATCACGGTGTAATCGCTGGCGCGGGCCGCCTGTTGCATATTATGCGTCACAATCATGATGGTGTAACGCTCTTTAAGTGTCTGCATCAATTCCTCAATTTTAATCGTCGCAATAGGGTCGAGAGCGCTGCATGGCTCATCCATTAATAACACATCCGGCTGCACCGCAATAGCGCGGGCAATACACAATCGTTGTTGCTGCCCACCCGACAAGGCCGTGCCTGATTCCTTTAGCTTGTCCTTCACCTCGTCCCACAACGCCGCCCCACGCAAACTCTGCTCTACGATCGCATCGAGTTCGGGTTTGGGGATGCGCGGGTTGCCCAACCGCACACCATAAGCCACATTGTCGTAAATGGGTTTTGGGAAGGGATTAGGGCGTTGAAAAACCATACCCACTCGCCGCCGAACAGCAACAGCATCGACATCCGGCGCATAAATATTGTCGCCATCCAACAAAATTTTACCTTCGACCCGCGCTGATTGCACCAAGTCATTCATACGGTTAAATGCCCGCAGCAATGTGCTTTTGCCACAGCCGCTTGGGCCAATAATGGCAGTAATTTGGCGTTCATGCACCGGCAAGGTTACATCGGCTACAGCACGAAATGCGCCATAAAAA